>JADHNH010000135.1 GCA_016779605.1 Nevskia sp.
CTGTCCAGCCCCAACCGCAACATCATCGGCACGGCCGACTGGGCCAAGGAAGTGACGGTGCGCCTGGGCTACCAGTTCTGAAACGGCTCCCGGTTCCGACCGACGCCGGCGGCGCAAAGCGCTGCCGGCGTTTTTTTTGTTTCACGATGACTCCAGCACCGAACTTCGCTGGACTACGACCTGGCTCGCTGTGGCAGGTTTATCAAGGACTTAGGTCAGTCCATCCTATGCCGGTGCTTTCAGCAACTTGACCCGGCTTCCGCCCGCGTGACTCCCACGTGGCACCTGGAAACCGGGGTGCCGGAGGAGTCAGCATGGCAAAGATCAAACTCACCAAGAGCGCCGTCGATGCGGCGCAGCCCCGAGCGCAGGCGGTTGAACTGCGAGATACCGCCGTGCCGGGTTTCCTCTGCAAGATTACTCCAGCGGGTCGCAAGGTGTTCATGCTCCAGTACCGTACGAACGCCGGCCAGCGTCGCAAGCCCGCCCTGGGACTGTTCGGCGAACTAACCGTCGAGCAGGCCCGCGTCATGGCGCAGGACTGGCTGGCCGAAGTACGCCGGGGCGGCGATCCCGGCGCGGCCAAGACCGCCGCCCGCAAGGCACCGACCATGAAGGAGTATTGCCACACCTTCATGGAGGACTACTCCAAGCAACGCAACAAGCCAACCACCCAGCGCGGCTACTGGGGCGTCATCAACCGCAACATCATCCCTATCATGGGCCGGATGAAGGTGCAGGACGTAAAGCGTCCCGACATCGCGGCACTGATGAAAAAACTGGCCTACAAGCCGGCCGAAGCCAACCGCACCTTCGGAGTGCTGCGCAAGATGTTCAACATGGCAGAGGTATGGGGCCTGCGACCGGATGGCACCAACCCGTGCCGGCACGTTCCGATGTACCCACCTGGCAAGGAAACCCGGCTCATCGTGGACGACGAGCTGGTACTGATCTTCCGCCACTTGGAGAAGCTGGAGGCGGAAGGGCTCGAAAACTATGTCATCCCGCTGGCGATCCGCCTGCAATTCGAGTTCGCCGCGCGACGTTCCGAAATCTGCCCGCTCGAATGGGACTGGCTGGATTTCGAGAAGCGGCGCGTGGTGTGGCCCGACAGCAAGACCGGCGGCATTTCCAAGCCCATGAGCGCGGAAGCCTATCGGCTGCTTTCGACAGCGCCGCGTCGGGAAGGCTGTCCTTACGTTCTGCCATCGCCCAACGACCCGAGCAAGCACCTGACCTTTGGCGAGCATTACAGCGGCTGGAAGCGCGTGCTCAAGGCCGCCGGTGTGCCACATGTCGGCACGCACGGCATCCGCCATCGCTCGACGACCGACATTGCCAATTCTGGCGTGCCGACCAAGGTAGGCATGAAGCTGACGGGCCACAAAACCGTGGCGATGTTCATGCACTACGTTCACACCGAGGACAAGCCGGTGCGCGATGCGGCCGAGCTGGTGGCGAGCCGGCGCCAAGCCATTACGGGCGCTCGCCAGCTGGCCGAGGGGGCGGCATGAACGGGCGCCGGTCATCCGTGGCATCGTCCGCAGTGCCGTCGGCATTGCTGAGTGACATTCGGACACTGATCGAGGCGGCGCGGCAGCGCGCCGCTTCGACGGTGAATAGCGAGTTGACGATGCTCTACTGGCGCATCGGCCAGCGCATCCACACGCAAGTCTTGGAGGGCCGGCGGGCCGACTACGGCGAGGAAGTCGTGTTGACCTTGGCGGCGCAGTTGGTGAAGGAATACGGCAGCAGTTTCGGGGTCAAGAACCTGCGCCGTATGGTGCAGTTCGCCGCCACCTTTCCCGACGAGCAGATTGTCGTATCACTGATACGACAATTGAGCTGGACGCATTTCATCGCCCTCATCCCGCTGAAAGACCCGCTCCAGCGGGACTACTACGCGCAGATGGCAGGCGCCGAACGCTGGAGCGTGCGGACGCTGCGCGAGCGCATCGACTCGATGCTATACGAACGCACGGCCCTATCCAAGAAGCCGGGCGAGACGATCGCGAAGGAGCTGGCCACGATGCGCGATGCGCAGCGCATGTCGCCCGCCCTGGTCATGCGCGACCCGTACATCCTCGACTTCCTGGGATTGCGGGACACCTGGCAGGAAGGCGATCTGGAGGCGGCGATCATCCGCGAAATGGAGTCGTTCTTGCTGGAGCTGGGCGCCGGTTTCAGCTTCGTGGCCCGACAGAAGCGCATCCAGATCGACGACGATGATTTCCACCTTGACCTGCTGTTTTACAACCGCAAGCTGCGGCGGCTGGTAGCGGTGGAGTTGAAGATCGGAGACTTCAAGGCCGCCTACAAGGGGCAGATGGAGCTTTACCTGCGCTGGCTCGACAAGTACGAACGGGAGCCGGAGGAAGCTTCGCCGCTGGGGATCATCCTTTGCACCGGCAAGAAGCGCGAGCAGATCGAGTTGCTGGAATTGGACAAGTCCGGCATCCATGTCGCCGAATACCTGACCAGCTTGCCGCCGCGCGCCGTGTTGGTGGAGCGACTGCAGCAAGCTACCCATCGAGCGCAATTGCGGATCGAGCAGCGCAGGAAGGACAAAGAGTAGTTCCATTCAAAGCATTCGTGCGTCCCGGCGTTCCGCCGTCGGGCTCGCGGGCTTCGCCCCGCGCCTCGTGCCGAGTCGCGGCCATCCGGCTTTGATCCCTGACGCCTTCGGCCCTCGCGGGCCTGCGCGCTCCACTTGCACTGCGGATTGTCGGGCGGAGTGTGGGGCGGTCTTGCTGTTCCCTTCACCGTATCACGGCGTTCTCGCCGTCAAGGGCTGCGCGCGTATAGCGCGCTGGCGTCCTGGCGGCCGGCTTTGCCCCCTGACTGCTTGCGCTGCGCCGTGCTGGCGACGGTTCCGGGCAATTCCGCCCGTGCAACCGGAGATCGTCATGAACGACAAATCGCACGTTTCCCTTGAACAACACGTTTGCCTTGTCTGCGGCGTTCGCTTCGACACCGGCGCCATCCTGCTGGATCGCCGCCTGCGCGCGAGCATGGAGCACCACACGGCCACCGGCTGGGGCCTGTGCGCCGAACACCAGAAGCTGTCCGACGATGGCTTTGTCGCACTCATCGAATGCGATCCGCAGCGCAGCGGCTCGCCGGCGGGCGGTGCGAACGTAAAGCCCGAACAGGCATATCGCACGGGTCGCCTGGCGCACCTGAAACGCGAGGTGTTCGCTCGCGTGTTCAACTTGCCGATCGCAGCCAACCAGCCGTGCGTGTTCGTCGAACCCGGCGTCATTGAGCAGTTGCAGTCGATGGTTGCACCGGCGGCGAACTGATCGCACGCCGACAACCCGGCGCATCGTCCTTCGGGGCGACGCGCCTTTCTTTTGGGTATCCGGAATCTGGTGTGGGTTCTGGCTCCTTGGGTCTTTGTAGCTATCACTTTCAAAGAATGGATTTTGGTGTTGGACGGCTGAGCGGATGTGCTAGAGTAAAAGTCGGATTTCAGTGTGGGTTCGCCCAAGGTGCTGAGTGACGGACTTTCTCCAGCTGCGAAGCCTGAAGACGCTTGAAATCCTGACCAGCGAGGACAGTTACGTCGTCAAGGCCGAAGGCGTCAATCAGTGGGTGACCTGCCCGCTGTGCAAGACCGGACGCCTGCATGGTCACGGCTCACAGGAACAGTCGTTTCAGGACACACCGACGCACGGCAAACCCGTCGTGATCTTCATCCAGCGCCGTCGCTATCGCTGTACAAGCTGCACCAAGACCTTGTTTGAGCCTGTGGCGGACCTTGATGGAAAACGCCAAGCCACGGCGCGTCTGGTGCGTTATATCCGCGACCAGTCCTTCTCCAAGACCTTTGCGGCCCTTGCCCGGGAAGTAGCCGTGGACGAAAAGACGGTCCGCCACGTCTTCGACGATTTCATCGAGGAGGTCGAGGCCAAGACCCAGTTCCGGACGCCGCGGGTGCTGGGTATCGACGAGCTCAAGATCATCGGCCAGTACCGGGCCATGATCACCAACGTCGAGCGCAAGACCGTGTTCGATATCCGCCCCAGCCGGGCCAAAGCCGAGTTGATGCCCTATTTCCGCGACCTGCGGGACAAGGACTCGGTCGAGTGGGTGGCGATGGACATGTACCACGTTTATCGGCAGGTGGTGCGCGCCACGCTGCCACAGGCCCGGATCGTGGTCGATCGATTCCATATCCAGCGCATGGCGAACGACGCGCTGGAGAAGCTGCGCAAGCGCATTCGCAAGGATTTGTCCACCCGGCAGCGCCTCAAACTCAAGGACGAGCGGTTCCTGCTGCTCAAGCGGCAGCACGACCTGACAGGGAGAGATATGGACCGGATGCGGGAATGGTTCCAACAGTTCCCGCTCCTAAGCGAAGCCCACGCGCTCAAGGAAGGATTTCTGTCGATCTGGGATCAGAAGACCCGCCCAGCAGCAGAAGCCGCCTGCGCGAAGTGGCAGGCCAATATTCCGACCGAATTGGCGGCCACGTTCAAGGACCTGACCACCGCCGTGCACAACTGGCACGACGAAATCTTCGCCTACTTCGAGCAGCCGATTACCAATGCCTATACTGAGTCAGTCAACCGAGTGGCCAAAGACATGAACCGCATGGGCAGGGGTTACAGCTTCGAGGTGCTTCGGGCGCGCATGCTCTACGACAAGAAGGCGCGCAAGGATGGCTCGGTTATCGAAACCGTGTTGGTCGATGACGACGACCCAATGACCACGGACTTCGTGTTCCAGCGGATGACCACGGCGGCAACGCGCAAGAAGAAGATCACGCGCGTGGTCGAGTACGGCCCCTATCTCCCGACGCTGGCGCGGCTACTCGAAGAGGGGTATTTCGAATAGTCCTCAGCCCATTGTGCAAGAGGCGGCGCTTCAGCCTGAATTTGTGATTCAGCCGATGAAGCATAGGTAAGAGGCCCAGCCACTACCCCGCGCAACAGGACAGTTGCTTTACGTCCTTGGTGAAGGTTTGTGCCGCGAGTTTCAGCCCCTCGACCATCGTCAGGTAGGGGAATAACTGGTCGGCCAACTCTCGCACCGTCATGCGGTTGCGAATCGCCAGTACTGCGGTTTGGATCAGCTCGCCTGCTTCCGGGGCTACCGCTTGCACGCCGATCAGTCGTCCCGAACCGGCCTCCGAAACCAGCTTGATGAAACCGCGCGTGTCGAAGTTGACCAGCGCCCGGGGCACGTTGTCGAGCGTCAGCGTGCGGCTGTCGGTCTCGATACCGTCGTGGTGCGCTTCGGCTTCGCTGTAGCCCACGGTGGCGATCTGCGGGTCGGTGAACACCACCGCCGGCATCGCCGTCAGATCCAGCGTCGCGTTGCCACCCGTCATGTTGATTGCAGCGCGGGTGCCGGCCGCCGCCGCGACGTAGACGAACTGCGGCTGGTCAGTGCAGTCGCCGGCGGCATAGATGTGCGGCACGGTAGTGCGCATCGCGTGGTCGATGGTGATGGCGCCTTGCGCATTGACCACCACACCGGCCGCGTCGAGGTTGAGCGTGCGGGTGTTTGGGGTGCGGCCGGTGGCGAACAACAGCCGGTCGGCATGCAGTTCGCCGCGTTCGGTGGTGAGCACGAATTCCCCATCCTCATAGGCGACCTGGCTGGCCTGGGTGTGGTCCAGCACTTCGATGCCTTCGGCGCGGAACACGGCCGTGATGGCCTCGCCAATGGCGGGGTCTTCGCGAAAGAACAGTGTGCTGCGCGCCAGCATGGTCACCTTGCTGCCCAGCCGGGCAAAGGCCTGCGCGAGTTCGACGGCCACCACCGACGAGCCGATCACGGCCAGCCGATCGGGGATCGTGTCGCTGGCCAGCGCTTCGGTCGACGTCCAGAAGGGCGTGTCTTTCAAGCCCGGGATCGGTGGAATCGCCGGACTGGCCCCGGTGGCGATGAGGCAGCGGTCGAAACTCACCTCGCGCATCCCGTCGTCAGCGGTTGCCACGGTCAGCGTGTGCGCATCCTTGAATCGGGCATCGCCGCGCAGCACGGTGATGGTCGGGGTGCTCGTCAGGATGCCTTCGTACTTGGCGTGGCGCAGTTCATCGACGCGCCCCTGCTGCTGAGCCAGCAAGCGCTTACGCAGAATCTTCGGCGAGGCGGCGGCAATGCCGTCATCGAACGGACTCTCGCGACGCAGATGCGCAATGTGGGCAGCGCGGATCATGATCTTGGACGGCACACATCCGACGTTGACGCAGGTGCCGCCGAGAGTGCTGCGCTCGATCAGCGTCACACGCGCCCCTTGCTCGACGGCCTTCAACGCCGCCGCCATCGCCGCGCCGCCGCTGCCGATCACGGCCACGTGCAGTGCAGCCTCATCGTCCTCGCGCTTTGGTTCGCCGCCCAGCCGCTCTTGTGCATTGTTCAGCAGGTCGCTGGGTTGCCCCGGCGCATCGGCAAGCTGCGCTCGGTAACCGAGTGCGGATACCGCCGCGACCAGCGAGGTCACGTCCGCGGCGGTACCTACGCTGGCCTCAATCTCGGCCCGGCGCTGTGGGTAGGACACTGAGGCCGAACGCACGCCGGGCACCTTTTCCAAGGTCTGCTTGACGTGCTCGGCGCACGACCCGCAGGTCATGCCATCGATGTGCAGCGTGATCGCCTCGGTCATGAGCGTGTGCTCACTTCTTGACGGTAGACGGGTAGCCGGCGTTCTCGGTGGCTTTGGTCAACGCGGCCGGAGTGGTCTTGGCATCGTCGTAGGTTACCACCGCCTCCTTGGGCTCCCAGGTCACCTTGGCCTCGATGACGCCTTCGACCTTGGTCAGCGCCTTCTTGACCGTGATCGGACAGGTGGCGCAGGTCATGCTCGGCACCGACAGCGTGACGGTTTTGGTGGCGGCCCAGGCGGGAGCGCTGAGGGCAACGGTCAGAGCGAGCAATGCGACGAGTTTCTTCATGGCAATCTCCTTTCAGTAGAACAGGGGCATGAGGTAGGGGAACACGAGCGCGATCAGCACCAGGGCGGTGACGATCCAGAAGATCACCTTGTAGGCCGTCCGCACCTGGGGCACGGCGCATGCGTCGTCCGGCGCGCAGGCGCGAGCCGGCCGGAAGATGCGACGCCACGCGAAGAACAGCGCCACGAGCGCCACGCCAATGAAGATCGGCCGGTACGGTTCCAGCGCGGTCAAGTTGCCGATCCAGGCGCCGGAGAAACCCAGCGTGATCAGCACCAGCGGACCGAGGCAGCAGGTCGAGGCGAGGATGGCGGCGAGGCCACCGGCGGCCAGTGCACCGCGGCCGTTGCTGGGGTCTGCCATGTGAGGGATCTCCTTCCGAGACGTTGCGTGATGCGCTAAGGTTACTTCCGTAGTCAAGTACGGAGTCAAGCGCGATGGTGAACGATCCGCAAACACTGACCATCGGGGCTTTCGCCAAGGCCGCTGGGGTCAACGTGGAGACCATCCGGTTCTATCAGCGCAAGGGGTTATTGCCAGAACCAGGTCGGCCCGTCGGCAGTATTCGCCGCTACGGATCGGCGGACGTGGCGCGGGTGCGTTTCGTGAAATCCGCCCAGCGGCTGGGGTTCAACCTGGACGAAGTCGGCCAACTCCTACAGCTTGAGGACGGCACTCACTGCAGCGAAGCCGCCGAGCTGGCTGCGCTCCAGCTCACCGACGTGCGCACCAAGATGGCGGACCTGACGCGAATCGAAGCGGTGCTGTCACGGTTGGTCAACGAGTGCCATGCGCAGCGAGGCACTGTGTCGTGCCCGCTGATCGATTCTCTGCACGGGAGCTAGGCGCGTGGCTTAACCCGGTTTTCCGTTCCACTGCGCCTCAAACCCCAGTTCGAGCCGGGGGCAAGGTGACCTGCCACTGATTGTTTCCTTGCACCGACATGCGCCAGACAAAGCCCACACTGAAGGCTAAAAGCGCGTAAGCCTTGCGATACCAGAAACCTACCGAACGAGAGCTGTCAGACAAGAAGGGCTAGTGCGGTCTTCCCACACTAAAATCCGGATACCCTTTCTTTTTTGCTGCGTCTGATGTCGATGCTTTCGCGCCTTCGGCGCTGCGCGCTGCGCTTGCACTCCAGGGGAAAGCCCTGCGGGCTATCCCCGCCGCGCTGCGCTTGGCGCCCCTGCAATGCCGCCGCCCCGGCTGCGCCGGCGCGGCCTTCGGCCCGGCTCCGAGATCCGGGCCTGCGCGCTTCGCTTGCGTGGTGTCTGCGCCAACGTAGCGGCCGTCGCCTGTCGATCCGCCTTTCCTGACTTCATCACCTTGTCCGCGACTGTAGCCCGCGGCCGTGTGCCGTCAAGGCGCGCAGGGCCGTGTCCTCGGCTGCGCCTGCGGGCCGCACCAACCCTGCGCTTGTCTCCTTGACGGCCCCCGTCCGCGCGCTCCTGACCGTCGCGGGCGATGAACTCAGGAAAGACGGTGGCAACGAGGCCGGCCCAGGTCTCCGCGCCGACCCCACCGGAGAAGCCGAAAGGCGGGCTCCGAATCTAGGAATCCGGTGGTGGCTTTTTCGACAGCAACCCTTGTCAGGAGAACGACCATGCAACTTGCTTCCCGCTTCGCATCCCGCTCCCCGGTGCTGCGCTCGGAACATCCCTTGTCGGATGACCAAATCCGCGCCGTAGCCCCGTCCATCTTCGCGGACGCCCCGCACGAAAGCCGCTCGGAACGGTACAGCTACATCCCCACTGCCACCGTGCTGCGCGAACTCCGCAGCGAAGGCTTCGAGCCTTTCATGGTGACGCAGACCCGCGTGCGGCAGGACGACCGCCGCGACTACACCAAGCACATGATCCGGCTGCGCCACGCCAGCCAGATCAACGGCCGCGAGGCCAACGAAATCATCCTGCTGAACTCCCATGACGGAACGAGCAGCTACCAAATGCTCGCCGGCATGTTCCGGTTCGTTTGCAAGAACGGACTGGTATGCGGTGACACCGTGGCCGACGTGCGCGTGCCGCACAAGGGCGACGTAGCCGCGCACGTCATCGAAGGCGCATACGAAGTGCTGCACGGCTTCGACCGCGCGCAGGAATCCCGCGATGCCATGCAGGCCGTCACGCTGGACACCGGCGAAGCCGAAGTGTTCGCGCGTGCCGCGCTGGCGCTGAAGTACGACGCCCCCGACAAGCCCGCACCCATCACCGAAACGCAGGTGCTCGCGCCGCGCCGTCTCGACGACGACCGCCGCGACCTGTGGAGCGTGTTCAACCGCACGCAGGAAAACCTCTTGCGCGGCGGCTTGCACGGTCGCAGCGCCAACGGTCGCCGCCAGACCACCCGCCCCGTGCACGGCATCGACCAAGACCTGCGCCTGAACCGCGCCCTGTGGCTGCTGGCCGAGGGCCTGCGCCAGTTGAAAGCCTGAACCCCACGGCGGCAGGGGCAGGCAGCAGCCCTTGCCGCTTTTTCTCCGCGCTGCATCCCTCAACTGATTGGAGTCATCACCATGAACGCCGTTACCAAAGCCGAAGCCCATGCCATCGAAACCGCCGCGCCGCTGGAAGCCGCCGACCCGACCAAGAATCTGATCTTGGTTCCGCTCTCGCAGTTGCAGCCGCGCCGCTCCGAGCGCAACGCGCGCAGGACGCCGCGCCTGTCCATCCCCGAACTAGCCGCGAGCATTTCCCGCGTCGGCCTGCTGCAAAACCTCATCGTCATCCTCGCCGCCGATGGCGAGCAGTACGAAGTCGTTGCCGGCGACCGCCGCCTGACCGCGTTGAAGCTGCTGGCGAAGAAGAAGCGCATCCCCGCCGACTACGAAGTGCCGTGCCTGTTGGTGCCCGATGCCTCGGCGCGTACCGTCAGCCTCGCGGAAAACCTGCTGCGCGAGCAGATGCACCCCGCCGACCAGTTCGAGGCGTTCGCCGCGCTGGTGAAGGAAGGCCGCCCCATCGAAGACATTGCCGCCGACTTCGGCGTGTCCCCGCTGGTGGTGCAGCGCCGCCTGAAGCTCGCCAACGTCTCGGCGCGGCTGCTGGACGATTACCGTGCGGGTGGCGTCACGCTGGAACAGTTGATGGCCTTGACCATTACGGACGACCACGCCGCGCAGGAAGCCGCGTTCTACGGTGCGCCGGAATGGCAGCGCGGCGCGTCCGCGCTGCGCGAGCGCCTGACCGAACGCGAAATCAGCGCCAGTCATCCGCTGGTGCGCTTCGTCGGGCTGGACGCCTATAACGAGGCGGGCGGCGGCATCCGCCGCGACCTGTTCGCGGAAGGCGATGCCGGAACCTACCTCACCGACGCCGCACTGCTGGAAACGCTGGTGCGCGGCAAGCTCGACGCGCACGCCGAGGACGTGCGCGCCGAGGGTTGGGCGTGGGTGGAGGCCGTGCCACACATCAGCCACGCCGAACGGCAGGCGTTCCAGAACGCGCCGCGCCAGCGCCGCGAACCGAGCGCGCGCGAGGCCCGCCGCATCGCCTCGTTGCAAGGCCGTCTCGACAAGATCGACACGACGCTGGAAGAAGCCTACGACGCCGAGGACGAGGACAAGGTGGCAACGCTGGAAGAACGGCGCGAGCAGGTGGCCGGGGAACTGCAAGCCATCGAGGACGCCTTGCAGGACTACGCGCCGGACGTGCGCGCCGTGGCCGGTGCCATCGTCACCATCGACCGCGATGGCGAAGCTGTCATCTATCGCGGGCTGTTGCGCGAGGCCGAGGCCAAGGCGCTGCGCACGCTGCACCGGCTGCGGCAGGGTTTCGCGGAGGGCGGAAGCGCGAACGAGGACGAAGGCGATGCCAACGACGAAACGCCCAAGGCCGTGAACGTCTCCGACCGGCTGGCGCAGCGGTTGAGCGCCCACCGCACGGCGGCGCTGCAAATCGAAGTCGCCCGGCATCCGCACGTCGCGCTGGCTGCGCTGGTGCATGGCATGGTGCAGGCCATCCTGCAGGACGGTCACTACCATGACAGTTTGCCGCTCGGCGTGAGTCTGAAAGCGCAAGACCGACTGGAAAGCCTTGCCCCAGACGTATCGGAATCGCCTGCCGCCGTGGCGCTGCGCACGGCGCAGGAAGTCGCGGGCGAAGCGTTGCCGCAGGACAGCGCCGAACTGCTCGCCGCGCTGCTGGCGAAGCCGCAAGACGAGCTGGTGCGGCTGCTG
>JADHNH010000136.1 GCA_016779605.1 Nevskia sp.
CGCCGCTGCTGCGCGGCGTGCTGCGGCTGCGCTGGCCGGTGGTTGCCGGGGCGCTGGTGTTCGTGGTGGTTTGCGGCTGGGCCGCTTCGCGCATGGGCGCGGAGTTCATTCCTCAGCTCGACGAGGGCGACGTGTCGATCGGCGCCATCCGCCCGCCCGGCACCGGCGTCGAGCAGGCGGTGAGCATGCAGAAGCACCTTAACCTGGCGATCAAGGCCCTGCCCGAAGTCGACTTCGTCTTCGCCCGCAACGGCACTGCGGATGTGGCCACCGACCTGATGTCGCCGGGACGAGCTGACATCTATGTGCAGTTCAAGCCGCGGGCGCAATGGCCATATCCGAAGAAGCCCAAGGCGCAGTTGCTGGAGGAAGTCGAGACGGCTGCGAAGAACGTGCCCGGCACCGCCTTCGAGTTCTCGCAGCCGATCCAGATGCGCATGAACGAGCTGATCTCCGGCGTGCGCAGCGATGTGGCCGTGAAGGTGTTCGGCGATGACTTCGGCGAGCTGCTGCGCCTGTCCGAAGACATCCAGCGGGTGCTGGCGCGGGTGCCCGGCGCGGATTCACCCAAGGTCGAGCAGGTTTCAGGTTTGCCGCTGCTGACGGTCGAGTCCAGGCGAACCGAACTGGCTCGCTATGGCTTGTCGGTGGCCGACGTGCAGGACGCAATCTCGGCGGCCTTGGGGGGCAAGCAAACCGGTTTGATCTATGAGGGTGATGCCCGCTATCCCCTGGTCGTGCGGTTGGCGGAACGGCTGCGCACCGACCCGGATGTATTGGCACGTTTGCCGCTGGCGCGTGCGGCTGGCGAGTACGTGCCGCTGGCGGAGGTCGCCGGGATCAAGACCACGGAAGGCCCGAACCAGATTTCGCGCGACAACGGCAAGCGCCGAGTGGTGGTCATGTCCAATGTGCGCGGACGCGATCTCGCCGGTTTCGTCGCCGAGGCGCGGAACCGGATCGAGCGCGAGGTGAAGCTGCCGCCGGGTTACTATGTCGAGTATGGCGGCACCTTCGAGCAATTAGCCTCGGCGTCGAAGCGGCTGAGCCTGCTGGTGCCGCTGGCGCTGCTGCTGATCCTGGGCTTGCTGTTCATGACGTTCGGCTCGGTCAGGGATGCGGTGCTGGTGTTTTCCGGGGTGCCGCTGGCGCTGACCGGCGGCGTGCTCGCTCTGCTGCTGCGCGGCATTCCGCTGTCGATCACGGCGGGCGTGGGATTTATCACCTTATCGGGTGTGGCCGTCCTGACCGGCGTGGTGATGGTGTCCGCCATCCGCGACCTGGTCCGCGACGGCGTGCCGCTGGAGCGGGCGATCACGGACGGTGCCCTGCTGCGGCTGCGGCCGATCCTGATGATCGGCCTGGTCGCTTCCCTGGGCTTCCTGCCGATGGCGTTGAACACCGGCACCGGAGCCGAAGTGCAGCGGCCGTTGGCGACCGTCGTCATCGGCGGCATCATCTCGGCGACGCTGCTGACCTTGCTGGTGCTGCCGGCACTGTATCGCCTGGCAAATTCGGACAGGCGTCGGGATGACAGCGCCCCGGTCGATTCAGCCGTCTAAGGGAGCAAATCCATCGCGCACCAACACCATCACGACGACGAACACGACCATACGGCTGTGGAGAAGGAAGGTCGCGGCGGTCACGATCACGCCGGCCACTCGCATGGCTCCCACAACCACGCCAAGGACGCCAGCGAACAGCGGCTCCGTGCAGCGCTGGCGCTATTGTTCTCCTTCACCTTGGTCGAGGCCGCCGGCGGCTTCTGGGCGAACTCCATTGCCCTGCTGGCAGAGGCCGCGCACATGCTGGCGGATTCCGCGTCGCTGCTGCTGGCCATCATCGCGATCCGCTTCGGCCGGCGCCCCGCAAGCGCCGAGCGCAGCTACGGACATCAGCGCTACCAGACCCTGGCGGCGTACACAAATGGAGTGACGCTGCTGGTGCTGACGGTATGGGTGATCGTCGAGGCAGCGGAACGCCTGATCGCCCCGCCGCAGGTCAACGGCGGGGTCATGCTGGGCGTCGCCGCGGTGGGAGCGGTCGCCAACCTGGCTGCGTTCGTGGTCCTTTCCGGGGCGCGCTCGCTGAACGAGCGCGGTGCGCGGGCGCACGTGCTCAGCGACCTCGTCGGGTCCGGCGCCGCCATCGCAGCGGCCTGCGTGATCCTTGCCACCGGCTGGCTGCCGGCGGACCCCCTGCTGTCGATTGCGGTGTCGGCGCTGATCTTCCGCTCGGGCTGGCAGCTCACCCGCGAATCGTCGCAGGTACTTCTCCAGGGGGCACCGCCGGGTTTCGAGCCCGACAACCTGGAGCAAGCGCTGACCGCTCTGGCAGGGGTTTCGGGCATCCACGACCTGCACGCCTGGTCGCTGACCGGCGAAGCCCCTATCGTCACGCTGCACGCCGTGCTGCGTGAAGGCACGGACCACGATGCCGTGCTGGCCCAGATCCACGAGACCCTGCGCCAGCGCTTCGGGGTTGCACACGCAACCGTCCAGATGGAAGTGGCCGGATGCGACGTTGCGGAACTGACGGCGTCGGAGGTGCATGACGGCAACCCTCACCGCCCCGGCAGTGCCAGGGATTGACGATTGGACCACGGCAAGCAGCTCGATCGGGACGGGTTTTCAAGCCCGTGGTGGGCATTTCCGCCGCTGCGCAACGCCTTGCTCGCCGGCGGCGTAGCCGGCGCCGCCATCATCCTTCAGCGGTTCGGGCCGCTCGGTGCCGCGGTCGCCAGCGGCACCTATGTGGCGGCGATTTTGCTAGGCGGCTGGCACTGGATGCGGGAAGGCGTCGATACCTTGCTTGAGGAGCATGCGGTCGGCATCGAAGCGTTGATGGGTGCAGCGACCGCCGGCTCGGCCATCCTCGGCATGTGGGAGGAGGCTGCAGCCCTGGTGGTGCTGTACGGCGCCGCCGAGGGCCTGGAGGAATACACCTACGCCCGTACCCGGGCGGCGATCCGTGCGCTGCTGGATCTGGTCCCCAAGAAGGCGCGCGTACTGCACGGTGGCTGCGAAGTGATGGTGCCGGTCGAGTCGCTGCGACCCGGCGATCGCTTTGTCGTGCGTCCGGGCGAGTCCATCCCGACGGATGGCACCGTGATCGAAGGACGTTCCGGCGTCAACGAGGCGCCGGTGACCGGGGAGTCTATTCCGGTCGACAAGGAACCGGGGCTGGCCGTGTTCGCGGCGAGCCTCAACGGCGAAGGCGCTTTGCTGATCGAAGCGACCAGGTCTCACGCCGACAACACGCTGGCGCGGATCATCCATCTGGTCGAGACCGCACAGACACAGAAGGGACGCGCGCAACAGTGGATCGAGCACTTCGGCCGCCGCTACAGCCCGGCGGTGCTGGCGGTCGGCGCCGCAATGGTGGTTCTACCGCTGATTTTCGGCTGGCCGCTGGCGGAATGGTCCCGCCGAGCGGTGGTGTTGCTGGTGGCTTCGGCGCCTTGCGCGCTCATCATGTCCACGCCGATGGCGGCGGCCGCCGGGATCGGCGGCGCCGGGAGACGCGGCATCCTGATCAAGGGTGGAGTCCATCTCGAACATCTCGGCAAGGCCCGCGTCGTGGCGTTCGACAAGACGGGCACGCTGACCCGCGGCAAGCCGGCCATGACCGATGTCCGGACCTTTGGCGTTGAAGAAGCCGAGCTGCTGGCAGGCGTTGCCGGAGTGGAGCACTACTCGCAGCATCCCTTGGCGCGGACCATCGTCGAAGATACCGCGGCCCGCGGCATTGAGCGGCGCGTCGCCCGGGATTTCGTATCGTTGACCGGCGCCGGCGCCAGGGCGACGATCGACGGCGCCGGCTGGATCGTGGCAAGCCCGGCCTGGTTCGCTGCTTCGGGAGTCGCGCTGGCCGGTGTGGAGGCCGACGTTGCCGAGTTGCAGGGTGCCGGCAAGACCGTGGTGCTGGCCGCACGCAACGGCGAGATGTGTGGGTGGATCGCATTGCAGGATCAACTGCGGCCGGAGGCCGCGGAATGCATCGAGACCCTGCGCCGTATGGGGGTGCGCACCGTCATGCTGACGGGCGACAACGCCGGTACTGCAGCCGCGGTAGCTTCGCAGCTCGGGATCGACGACGTCCGGGCGGAACTACTGCCGGAAGGCAAGCTTGCTGCGGTGAAAGCCCTGGAGCAGGAATACGGTCCGGTGCTCATGGTGGGCGACGGTGTCAATGACGCGCCGGCGTTGGCAGCGGCCACCTGCGGCATCGCCATGGGCGCAGCCGGAACCGACGCGGCGCTGGAAGCCGCCGACGTGGCCCTGATGAAGGATGATTTACGCAAGGTCGCCGAGGCGCTGGTCCGTGGGCGCCGGACGCGCCGCATCAGTCTTCAAAATATCGTCTTTTCAATCGCCCTGTTGATGTTGCTGATTCCGCTCGCGGTTGGCGGCCTGATCGGTGTGGCGAGCGCCGTTTTGGTGCACGAAGCCGCCGAGCTGCTGGCCGTCGCCAACGGGCTGCGCGCGGGAACCGCTGGACCGAGCCACGACCGTCATCGCGCCGAAGTGAATGGCAAAAGGGCTGCTTGACACAGATCAGTGCTCACTAGAGCAGCGTGGCCTAGGCGTGTTGGTCATGGCCAACGTGCGCGGACGGGATCTAACCAGCTTCGTCGCCGAGGCGTGCGGCAAGATCGAGCGCGAGATGAAGCTGCCGCCGGGCTACTACGTCGAGTACGGCGCCACCTTCGAGCAGCTCACCTCGGCATCGAAGCGGCTGAGCGTGCTGATGTTGCTGGCGATGGTGTTGATTTTCGGCTAGTTGCTAATGACCTTTGGCGCCGTCAAGGACGCAGTACTGGTCTTCTGCGGCGCACCCCGAGCCCTGACCGGGGGAGAGCTGGCGCCGCCGTTAAGGAGAACTCCGCGGTCGATCACCGCCAGCGTGGGGTTCATCACCTTGTCGGGCGTAGCTGTGCTCACTGGCGCGGTCATGGTGTCCGCTATCCGCCACCTGATCCGGGATGGCGTACCGCTGGAGCGGGCGATCACGGAGGGTGCTCTGCTGCGGCCGATTCTGATGATCGGCTTGGTCGCCTCTCTGGGCTTCCTACCGATGGCGTTGAACACCGGCACCGGTGCAGAAGTGCAGCGGCCGTTGGCGACGGTCGTTATCGGGGGGATCATTTCGGCGACGGTGCTGACGCTGCTAGTGTTGCCGGCCCTATATTGGCTGACACATTCTGGGACGCTACACCTGCCAAGGATCGTACTTTCACGGATCACCGATGAGTGACGGGAGCGCAAATGCCTCTGGCGCTGGACCGTACTCGATCGGCAATGGACGATTCGAGGAACCCGACTATGAGCGCTCCAACATTCAACGTTCGTTCGCGCCGACGTGTAAAACGGGACTTATAGGGAGCAACGTCGCTCTGAGTCCATGGGTCTTGATGTCGCTGGAGAGAAGGGTAGCCACAATCATCAACGCGTATTGAAAACCTGATACCTTGGGAAACGACCCATCTCGGCTAAATCCTGGAACGCCCTTCGGCCGAACAAACCGAGGCCATCGCTTGCGAAGTCATGGTGGGTGTCGTACGAACGATCCGTGATGCTCTCCGGCGATCCCGTCAAACGAAACGTGCCCTTCCAACGGTGATAGTCGGGGTGTGCGTCAGTGCCGCCTTTGCCGCCCCCAACTTTATCGGAATCCCGCCGCTCGTCGCGACTGTGCTCTTCTGACGCGTGCCCGGTCATATGGACATATTGTTCCGGTGTCAGGCTCGGCAACTTTCGGAGGAAGGCGACCATCGCCCAAATCGTCTCGTCGTCGTGAGACATACCCCAAGCTGGCATCGCCGTCATCTTGAGTCCGTGCTTGATAACCCAGAAAGCTTCCGCTGGATTCGTGTCGGTTTGCTTGGAGAGGTCTGGCGGCTGAGGGTAAAGTCCCTGCCGGAACTCGTTGTTACCTTTGCCTGGCGCGAGATGGCAACCGACGCACATCGCGCCATAGTGCTCCGCTCCTTCGGCAATCTTCGTCGGATCGTCGAGCCTCGGTACCAGAACGTGCTTTGACTGCGTCTCGATGCCACGCTTGCGGGCGATTTCAATCAGACGGACGACGAATGGCGAATGAGGCTTATCCGCTGCAACATCGAAAGAGCCGCTGTAGATGAAACCGGAGCCACCCAGCAGCGCGAGAACCAGGAGCACGCCGACGATTTTCACGGCATTCATGTGATCATTCTTCGTTAGGTTCGAGGGGAGTTACCTGGCAGCAGCGGCTCGCCGCCGTAGAATCAGGAGGTAAGCAGCCGGCAGCACCGCCATCGACAGCAGTGGCGCTGTTATCATGCCGCCGATCATCGGCGCAGCAATGCGCTGCATCACTTCGCTGCCGGTGCCACCGCCGAAAAACAGCGGCAGCAGGCCGGCAATGATAACTGTGACGGTCATGGCAATAGGTCGGACGCGCAACACCGCGCCTTCCGACACGGCAACCTCCACATCTGCTGTAGTATTCAGCGTTCCCGCCTTACGGTGCCTTACTACGGCATGGTCGAGGTACAACAACATCACCACTCCGAACTCGGCGGTCACGCCACTCAACGCGATGAAGCCCACGCCGGAGGCGATGGACAAGTGTTGGCCGAGCAGGTAAACCAACCAGTATCCGCCGATCAGAGCGAATGGCAGCGTTGCCATGATGAGCGCAGCTTCGGTGAAGCGCCGGAAGTTCAGATACAGCAGCACGAAGATCACCGCCAGTGTCGCAGGAATCACCAGGCGGAGGCGCTTCGCCGCCCGTTCCAGATATTCAAATTGCCCCGACCAGCCAATCGAATATCCGGGCGGGAGCTTCACCTGTTCCATCACAGTGCGCTGCGCTTCGGCGACGTAAGAGCTAATGTCGCGATCACGGATATCTACGTAGACGTAGCCGGCAGGGCGGGAGTTCTCGCTCTTGATCATAGGCGGGCCGTCGACGATGCCGATCTTCGCGACCTGCCCCAGCGCCACCGTCGCGCCATTTGCCGTCACGATCGGCAATTCCTCCAGTTTCTGCACCGAGTCACGCAGTTCACGCGGATAGCGCACATTGATCGGAAAGCGTTGCAGTCCCTCGATAGTCTCGCCGACGTTGTCCCCGCCTACGGCGTAACGGATCACGCGCTGCACGTCTTCAATGCTGAGTCCGAGGCGCGCGGCGGCCGTGCGGTCCGGGACTAGGTCGATGTAGCGGCCGCCGTTGACGCGCTCGAAGAAGGCCGAACTGGTGCCGGGCACGTTCTTCAGCACCGTTTCAACCTGCTTCCCGATCTGCTGGATTACCTGAAGATCCGGACCAGTGATCTTCACTCCGACCGGAGACTTGATGCCGGTGGCCAGCATGTCGAGCCGGTTGCGGATGGGAAATACCCAGATATTGCCGATGCCCGGAAGCTTCAACGCCGCGTCCATCTGCGCAATCAGCTTGTCGGTGGTCATCTCCGGCCGCCATTCGCTCTTAGGCTTGAGTTTGAGCGTGGTCTCGAACATCTCCACAGGCGCCGGATCGGTCGCCGTCTCCGCCTTGCCGGCCTTGCCGAACACGTGTTCCACTTCGGGAAAGGTCTTGATGACGCGGTCGGTTTGCTGCAGTAGCTCTGCCGCCTTGCCGATGGCCAGCCCTGGCATCGCCGTAGGCATGTACAGCAGGTCGCCCTCATCCAGCGGCGGCATGAATTCGCCGCCGAGCCGCGTCGCTGGCCACAGCGTCAGGGCCAGCAGGATCAAGGCGACACCGATGGTCGACTTGGGGTAACGCAATACGCGGTGTATCGCGGGCTGGTAGATCTTGACCAGCACGCGGTTTAAGGGATTGACGCGCTCGTCGAGAATGCGGCCACGGATGAAGGAGACCATGAGCACCGGGATCAAGGTCACCGACAGCCCCGCCGCCGCCGCCATGGCGTAAGTTTTAGTATAGGCCAGCGGTGCAAACAAACGGCCCTCCTGCGCCTGAAGCGTGAAGACTGGCACGAACGATAGGGTGATGATGAGCAAACTGAAGAACAGTGCCGGCCCGACCTCGCTCGCCGCTTCCGCGATCACGCCAAGCCGTTCCGCCCCCCGAGGATCGGCGCCGCCGTGCGCGTGGCGGTAGGCTTCCAGCTTCTTGTGAGCGTTCTCGATCATGACTACTGCCGCATCGACCATGGCGCCGACGGCGATGGCGATGCCGCCGAGCGACATGAGATTGGCATTGATCCCTTGCTGCCGCATGACGATGAACGCCATGAGGATGCCCACCGGCAGGGTGAGAATCGCGACCAGCGCAGAGCGCAGATGGAATAGGAACACCGCGCAAACCAGTGCGACGACGACGAATTCCTCGATCAGCTTGTGCGAGAGGTTCTGCACGGCGCGGTGGATCAGCGCCGAGCGGTCGTAGGTGGGGACGATCTCCACACCGGCCGGCAGGCCGCTCCTAAGCTGTTCGAGCTTGGCCTTGACGGCGGCGATAGTCGACAGCGCGTTCTTGCCATAGCGCAGCACAATCACGCCGCCGACCACTTCGCCCTGTCCGTCGAGTTCGGCGACGCCGCGGCGAATTTCCGGACCCTGCTGGACCCAGCCGACGTCGGCCAGCCGGATTGGCGTGCCATTGCCGCCCAAGCCCACGGGAATCGAGCGGAAGTCGTCCAGGGTTTTCAGATAGCCGCGGGCGCGCACCATGTACTCGGCCTCGGCCAATTCGATGACCGAGCCGCCGGTTTCGCCGTTGGCGGCCTGGATCGCCATGACCACCTTGTCGATCGGCAGTTTGAATGCGCGTAGGCGGTCAGGGTCGAGCACGACCTGGTATTGCTTGTTGAAGCCACCGACGGTGGCGACTTCGGCGACGTTCGGCACGCCCTTCAGCTCATAGCGCAAGTACCAGTCCTGGATTGCACGCAATTGCGCGATATCGTGCCGGCCGGTGCGGTCCACCAGCGCGTACTCGTAAATCCATCCGACGCCGGTAGCATCGGGGCCAAGGGCCATCTTGGCATCTGGCGGCAGCCGTCCTTGCACCTGCGACAGGTATTCCAGCACGCGTGAGCGCGCCCAGTACAGGTCGGTGCCATCCTCGAACAACACATAAACGTAGGATTCGCCGAAGAACGAGAAGCCTCGCACCGTCTTGGCGCCCGGCACCGACAGCATCGTTGTGGTGAGGGGGTAGGTTACCTGATCCTCGACTACCTGCGGCGCCTGGCCCTCCCAGGTGGTCTTGACGATCACCTGTACGTCCGACAGGTCCGGTATCGCATCGAGCGGCGTGGTGTAGGCAGAGTATAGGCCCCATGCGACGACCAACGCGGTGGTCATCAGCACCAGAAAGCGGTTGTGCACGGACCAATGGATTAGGCGGGCGATCATGGCTTGCCGCCTTTCGGCATCGGCATCGCCGGGTCCACAGGTGTGGGCGGCTCGTCACCGGCGTCCAGCCGCTCGTAGGCGCCCCGCAGGCTCGCTTCTGAGTCGATCAGGAACTGTCCGGACGCGACTACCTGCTGGCCTTCCTCCAAACCAGAAACGATTACAGTTCGCTCGCCCTGTTCGGAGCCGAGCACCACCTGGGCGGGGTGGAAGCGCCCGGCACCGTCCGCAACGATGACAACACTGCGGGTGCCGGTGCGGATCACCGCCTCGGTGGGCACTGTCAGGACGTCGGGTCTGGCCGCGGGTGCGGTGCCGAGCATCACGTCGGCATACATGCCGGGCCGCAATGCTCGGTCCGGGTTGTCGAGCGCAATGCGCGCGCGCAGCGTACGGGTTTCGGTATTGAGCCGCGGATAGACATAGTCGATCGTCCCGGGAAAGATCCTGCCCGGCAAGGCCGTCAGCTGCGCTCGCGCCGGAACTCCGGCACGCACCGCTGCGCCCAGCGCTTCGGGCAACTCCGCCACGATCCAGACGTGGGACAGGTCGGCGATGCGCATCAGCGGCGTGCCCGGACTGATCTGCGCGCCCTCGCGCACATTGAGTTCGGTCACCACACCGTCTGCGGGCGCGATGATCGCCACCTGCCGTTGCGGCACGGCGCCGTGCAAAATGGTCGCGATCTGGCTGGCCGGCACTCCCAGCAGCGCCAGCCGCTGCTTCGACGCCGGCAACAGGGCTGCGTCATCGGACTTGACCGCCAGCGCCAGTTCTTGTTGCGCGGCGTACAGATCGGGCGAGTAGACCCCTGCGACGGTTTGGCCGTGGCGCACCGGATCGCCCACAGCGCGCACGTCGAGCCGTTCCACCCAGCCGGCGGCACGCGCCTCGATTGCATAGATGCGGCGCTCGTCCACTTCCACGGCGCCCACCGCGCGCAAGCTCCCGGTCATGGCTCCGCCGCGGGTGACCGGCGCGGTGCGCATGCCAAGCGTTTGCGCCACGGCCGGATCGACACTAATGGAATCGCTGTTGGCGCCGCTCCCGTCGTTGACGTACTTCGGCACCAGTTCCATGTCCATGTAGGGCGACTTACCGGGCTTGTCGAAGTGCACCTCCGGCTTCATCGGGTCGTACCAGTACAGCGGCTTGCTCGGTGCCGGAAGCCGTGTACCTAGCGCCTGGTCCGCTGGGTTTGAAGAGGCGGGGTTGCGAGGGAACAGCAGCCACCCGCCTAACGCGGCGAGGACGGCGAGAAATACAACCAATAAGAATCTTGAGGGACGCATGGCTATCTCCCGGCAGCGAAGTAGTGCAGCTTCAGCTCGGCGCGTAGGCGCTGCAGGTGCAATTCGAGCAGCGCAAGTTCTGCATCCAGCAGCGCCTGGCGCGAGTCCAGCACAGCGGCGAATGTGCCGGTGCCGCCGCGGTATTCCGCCAGCGTCGCCTCCACTCGCGCTGCCAGCGGC
>JADHNH010000137.1 GCA_016779605.1 Nevskia sp.
GTAAGATAGCCGCATGTCGCCCCCATCCAGCGGTTCCCCACCGACGGTCGTGCCCGGCGCCAAGCTGCGCGGCGCCGAAAAAATGGCCCGCATCCCGGTGAAGATCGAGCCCACCGTGGCGCCGCTACGCAAGCCGGCCTGGATTCGTGCCAAGGCGCACGGCTCGCCGGAAGTGGCGCGGGTCAAGGCGGTGCTGCGCGCCAACAGCCTGCACACCGTGTGCGAAGAGGCGAACTGCCCCAACCTCGGCGAATGCTTCGGCAAGGGCACTGCCACCTTCATGATCATGGGCGACATCTGCACGCGGCGCTGCCCGTTCTGCGACGTCGCCCACGGCCGCCCGAACGCGCTGGACGAAAACGAGCCGGCCAACCTCGCCCGCACCATCCGCGAAATGCGGCTGCGCTACGTCGTCATCACCTCGGTGGACCGCGACGACCTGCGCGACGGCGGCGCGGCGCACTTCGCCGCCTGCATCCGCGAATCGCGCCGGCTCTCGCCGGAGCTGGTGATCGAGGTGCTGGTGCCGGATTTCCGCGGCCGCATGGACCCGGCGCTGACGATCTTCAAGGACATGCCGCCGGACGTGTTCAACCACAACCTGGAAACCGTGCCGCGGCTGTACCGCCAGGCGCGCCCGGGCTCGGACTACGAGTGGTCGCTGGACCTGCTGGAGCGGTTCAAGGGGTTGCACCCGCAGGTGCCCACCAAGTCCGGCCTGATGCTGGGCCTGGGCGAGGAGATCGCCGAGATCGAGCAGGTCATGCGCGACCTGCGCGCCCACGGCGTGGACATGCTCACCCTGGGCCAGTACCTGCAGCCGAGCCGCCACCACCTGCCGGTGGCGCGCTACGTCGAGCCGGCCGAGTTCGAGCGCCTGCGCGAGCTGGGCGAGCAGATGGGCTTCTCGCACGTCGCCAGCGGGCCGATGGTGCGCTCCAGCTACCACGCCGACCAGCAGGCGCACGGCGTGCTCGCCGCGGGCGGCTGAGGGCGCCGCCGCGCGGCCCGTCGCCTCAGCTCAGCACACGCCGCCAGACCAGGCAGCGGTTGTTGGCCGGCATCGGCCGGTCTTCCAGCAGCGCCATTCCCGCCGCGCGCGCCAGCGCATCCACCGCCTCGAAGTCGCGCACGCCCATGTGCGCGCCGCGCTGCCGCAGCGCGGCGTCGAACGCGGCGTTGCTGGCACTGGTGAAGCGCCCGCCGTAGTTGAACGGCCCGTAGACCGCCAGCACGGCGTCCGCCGTCATGAGCGCCGGCAACTGCCGGAACAGCTGCTCGACTTCGCCCCAGCCGATGATGTGCAGGGTGTTGGCGCTGAACACCGCGTCGAACCGTTGCCGCGGCCACTGCCCGCGCACATCCAGCTCGAGCGGCGGCGGCGTGTTCGGCAGCGCCGCCTCGTCCAGCCAGGCGCGAATGCCCGGCAGGTTCTCGGCGCGATCCGAAGCCTGCCACACCAGGTGCGGCAGCGCGCCGGCAAAATACGCCGCATGCTGGCCGGTGCCGCTGCCGATCTCCAGCACGTGCCTGCGGTCCGCCAAGCGCTCCCGCAGCAGCGCCAGGATCGGCTCGCGGTTGCGCTCGCACGCGGGCGAAAAAGGCTTGTCCGTCATGCAGCTCACCAATGCGCGATGGAAGCGCCTGGCGAAGGCCGAGCGAAGCCCATCGCCGCTTACTGCGCCAACACCATGGCGCCGTGCACGCCCACCACCACGCAGGTCAGCCCACCGGTACCCAGCAGGATGAAGGTCAGCAGGGTGCCGACGAAACGCCCGGCAAACCATTGCTCGGTGAACGCCAGCGCATAGCCGTGCAGCAGCCGCGCCACCAGCAGCGTGGCACCCATCGCGTGCAGGATGTAGATCGAGGTGTGGCGCAGCTCGAGGAAGCCGATCATCAGCAGGATCAGCGGCACGTATTCGGCGAAATTCGCATGTGCACGGATCCGCCGCAGCATCTCGGCGTCGCCGCCGTCACCCAGGTTGATCTTGGCCGAGCCGCGGTACTGGATCACGCGGATGCTCAGCACCAGGAACCACAGGGCCAGCAGGCCGGCGTAAATCGGTGTGACGATCATCGCGACTTCCCCCCTATGTGACTGATTTATAGAAAAATGCACTGTATCGACAGCATAGCCCACATCCAAAGGCCAGATGCGCTCACTGGTATACTGACCGCATGGGTAAAAAGCTCACCGAAACTAATCCCTACCTGCGCGATCCCGCGATACGCGAAAAGGGACTTTGGATATCCGCCAAAACTTCCTCTGCGATTGAAGGCATTCACAAGCCTTTCGACCGCCGAAATTCAACATTGAGCGATCTCAAGAAGACTACGAAAGCCGTGCGTTCCGCTGGTAGGCGCGCAAAGTCCGCTTGATCACTACGTTGAAAACTGCCCTCATCGGCTCGTAATCCGAGCCGACCGCAGCATGAATTGCGGCTATGTAAGCCCGCTTCATTCCTCCTTTCAGGGCGCCGAAATCCAGAGGCGGCAAGCCCGCCTGTAATGCCATGAGCAGACAAAGCAGGCGAGCACAGCGCCCGTTGCCCTCCCGGAATGGGTGAATGATGACAAGCTCCGAGTGGACTACGGCCAAAGCAAACGCAATATCGTTGAGGCTTCCCGCCTTGCAGGGCGTATGGCGGGCGAGTTGCCTTTCTTCCAATTCATCCATCAGTCGTGGAATCTGAGCTGCGGCAGCAAAGTGAAAATCTCCCTTGGCGATGTTCACATTGCGATATTCTCCGGCCCATCGATAGATGCCACCGAGCCACGTTCGGTGCAACTCGCAGATATCGGCCGCGACGAACCGATGATCTACATCGAATTGAGCTACGACCCGATTTTGTGCGACTAGCAGCGCATTTGACTCCGCCGCTTTCATGTCAGTTGCCAAGCAAATCCCTAGCAGGTTACGCAGTACGCGCTTCCTGGAACCCGGCTCGAATTCCGATTCCATTCCCAATGCCTGGTAGCGGCCCTGCATACGTCTAAGCTGCTCCTGTTGTGCACCGATCCTGCTTCAGATCGGCATCAGTGTTCCTCATCCGCCCGAGTGCCGCCGCAACGCCATCCATGATCTCCTGAACAAACACGTCCGGCGGCGAACTCCGCAGGGCGCGTATGCGTGCCGGCTTCGAAAGCTGCCCTAGGATCAGGATTTGCCTTCGAAATGGAACAAGTGCAGCAGCCGGTGCATCACCGGCGCCAGCATGATGGCGGTAACCACGATGAAGACCAGGCCTGCGTACAGTGCGTAGAAGCCGGCAAACAGCTTGCCCGCGTCGGACTTCGGCGCGTCCACCGGGCCCATGCCGCCGAGCAGCATCGCGGAGTTGAGGAAGGCGTCGTGCCAGGCGAGATGCTCGAATCCGCTGTAGCCGGCCATGCCGACCGCCAGCGAGAGCGCGATCAAGGCGCCGGCAAACAGGGCATGCCGGGCCAGGCGGCGCGCGAAGGCGCGCCGCGTCAGCGGCCGATTGCGGTGGGTCTCGTACACAGCGCAATCATAGGGCCTGGCGGCGCGACCACGCGGCCACACCGGCGCAAGCGGCTACTGCGGCGGTTTGACCCGCTCGTCTTTTCCGGCGGACAGCTCGAATAATGTATATACATACGTTATAATTCGAGCCGGAGGTATCCCATGAAACTGAAGATCACCACCGTCGGCAACTCCGCCGGCGTCGTCCTGCCAAAGGAACTGCTGGCGCGGCTGCGCCTGGACAAGGGCGACACGCTGTACGTCACGGAGCTGCCGGACGGCATCAAGCTGGCGGCGTACGATCCGGAATTCGAACGGCAGATGGAAGTGGCCGAAAGCGTCATGCGCCGGCGGCGCACGCTGTTGCACAAGCTTTCGGAAAATTGACAGGACAACGCCATGATTGTCTGGCTCGAACGACAGTTGGTGCTCGCGATACACGACCGCCAGCTCGCCGAACATGGCGGCAGCGACGGCGTGCGCGACAACAATCTCCTGGAATCCGCACTGGCGCGGCCGCAGCAACTTTACGCTTACGGTGATCCTTTGCCGGACATTGCCGATCTGGCCGCGAGCCTCGCCTTTGGCCTGGCGCGGAACCACCCGTTCGTGGACGGCAACAAGCGAACGGCGGCGGTGAGCTGTGAAACCTTCATCGAACTGAACGGCGCACAGCTCGCGGCCGAAGACACCGAACTGTACCCGCGCTTCCTCGCCCTCGCCGAAGGCAAGCTCGGGGTGGAAGAGTTCGCCGCCTGGCTGCGCTCGCGGATCCGCACCGACGCGCCGGACAGCGTGCAGGAGCCGCGCGCTGCGTACAAAGCGGCGCGGCGAAAAGCCGCTGCCAAGAGCTGAGCAAGCCCGCCCCCCGCCCGCCTCCCTCAAGGGGTGCCGGCTCAGGGTGCCGGCTACTTCAGAGCTTGCGGTAAACCTCGGCGCCCTGCTGCTTGAACTCCGCGGACTTTTCCTCCATGCCCCTGGCCAGCGCGGCCGACTCGTCCATTCCCTGCTTCGCTGCGTATTCGCGCACGTCCTGGGTGATCTTCATCGAGCAGAAGTGCGGGCCGCACATGCTGCAGAAGTGCGCGAGCTTGGCGCCTTCCTGCGGCAGGGTCTGGTCGTGGAATTCCTTGGCCTTGTCCGGGTCCAGGCCGAGGTTGAACTGGTCTTCCCAGCGGAACTCGAAGCGCGCCTTCGACAAGGCGTTGTCGCGCACCTGGGCGGCGGGGTGGCCCTTGGCCAGGTCCGCGGCATGGGCGGCGATCCGGTAAGTGACGATGCCTTCGCGCACGTCGTCCTTGTCGGGCAGGCCGAGATGCTCCTTGGGCGTGACGTAGCACAGCATGGCGGTGCCGAACCAGCCGATCATGGCCGCGCCGATGCCGCTGGTGATGTGGTCGTAGCCCGGCGCGATGTCGGTGGTCAGCGGCCCCAGCGTGTAGAACGGCGCCTCGTCGCAGTCCCGGAGTTGCTTGTCCATGTTCTCCTTGATGAGCTGCATGGGCACGTGGCCGGGGCCTTCGATCATGGTCTGCACGTCGTGCTTCCAGGCGAGCTTGGTCAGCTCGCCCAGGGTCTCCAGCTCGCCGAACTGCGCCTCGTCGTTGGCGTCGGCGATGGAGCCGGGGCGCAGGCCGTCGCCGAGCGAGAAGCTGACGTCGTAGGCTTTCATGATCTCGCAGATTTCCTCGAAATGGGTATAGAGGAAATTCTCGCGGTGGTGCGCCAGGCACCACTTGGCCAGGATCGAGCCGCCGCGCGAGACGATGCCGGTGACGCGCCGCGCGGTCAGCGGGATGTAGCGCAGCAGCACGCCGGCGTGGATGGTGAAGTAGTCCACGCCCTGCTCGGCCTGCTCCACCAGGGTGTCGCGGAAGATCTCCCAGGTCAGCTCCTCGGCCTTGCCGTCGACCTTCTCCAGGGCCTGGTAGATCGGCACCGTGCCGATCGGCACCGGCGCGTTGCGGATGATCCACTCGCGCGTCTCGTGGATGTGCTTGCCGGTGGACAGATCCATCACGGTGTCGCCGCCCCAGTGGGTGGACCAGACCATCTTCTCGACTTCCTCGGCGATGCCGGAAGTCACCGCGCTGTTGCCGATGTTGGCGTTGATCTTCACCAGGAAGTTGCGGCCGATGATCATCGGCTCCAGCTCCGGGTGGTTGACGTTGGCCGGGATGATGGCGCGGCCGCGCGCCACCTCGCTGCGCACGAACTCGGGCGTGATCGCCTCGGGAATCGCCGCGCCGAACGGCTGGCCGCGGTGCCGCCGCAGGTAGCCGGCCTGTTCGTACGCCGCGCGCAGCTCCTGCACGCGCTGGTTTTCGCGGATGGCGACGAACTCCATTTCCGGCGTGACGATGCCGCGCCGGGCGTAGTGCATCTGGCTGAGGTTGGCGCCGGGCCTGGCACGCAGCGGCTTGCGGATGTGGGCGAAGCGCAGGTTGCGGGTCTTGTCGTCGGCGGCGCGGATGCGGCCGAACAGCGAGGTGGGCCCCTTGAGCTGCTCGGTGTCGCCGCGCTCGGCGATCCAGGGCGCGCGCAGCGCCGGCAGGCCGGCCAGCAGGTCGATGCGCACCGCCGGGTCGGTGTACGGCCCGGAGGTGTCATACACCGTCAGCGGCGGGTTGGCTTCCTCGCCGTGGGCGGTGCGGGTGGGGGTCTGGCTGATCTCGCGCATCGGCACGCGGATATCCGGGCGCGAGCCGGCGACGTAGATCTTGCGGCTGCGCGGAAACGGCTGGCGCACCTCCGCGGACAGCTCCTCGGCCTTGCGGAACAGGCTGCCCTTGACCATTTCCTCTGCTGCTGCGCTCATGTCGCCTCCTCCAGCTTGCGGGCGGCGGGAAGGCGGATCGGCGCGCAGGCGCACCAGCCTTCCCTACGCCGGCGTTGCGTCCGCCTGCGCGGACCGACCGACCAGGTTCCAAGGGTTTGCTCTCAGCCGCGACCTTGATCCGGTGCGGCACCCCCGGCTGCCGCCCCACGATAGGACAAGCCGCCGGCGCAGGCAAGGCAGGGGCACCGCTGGCGCGCTTGTTGCTTCGCTACCGGCAAACCCAGGGAGCGGATAAAACAATGATCTTGCGGAACCTGCCGCTGCGCCGCCTCGCGGCCGCGGCGCTCTACCTCGCTGCGCCCCTGGCGCTGGCCGACGCGGCGGCGCCCACCGCCCCGTTCGTCACCGGCACCGACAAGATCAACTCCGGCGACACCGCCTGGATGCTGGCTTCCACCGCGCTGGTGCTGATGATGACCATCCCGGGCCTGGCGCTGTTCTACGCCGGCATGGTGCGCAAGAAGAACGTGCTCGCCACCGCCCTGCAGAGCTTCGTGGTGTGCTGCCTGGTGACGGTGCTGTGGGTGGTGATCGGCTACAGCCTGGCGTTCACCCCCGGCACGCCCTACCTGGGCAGCCTCAGCCGGCTGATGCTCAACGGCCTGCTGTTCGACAAGGACCAGAACCTGATCAGCGTCAGCCACATCGCGCCGACCATCCCGGAGTCGGTGTTCGTGATGTTCCAGATGACCTTCGCCATCATCACCCCGGCGCTGATCACCGGCGCTTTTGCCGAGCGCATGAAGTTCGGCGCCATGGTGGCGTTCATGTCGGCCTGGTCGCTGCTGGTCTACGCGCCCATCGCCCACTGGGTGTGGGAGCCGGGCGGCTGGCTGGCCACCCTGGGCGACCAGGACTTCGCCGGCGGCACCGTGGTGCACATCAACGCCGGCGCCGCCGGCCTGATGTGCGCCTTCATGCTCGGCGACCGCTCCGGCTACCGGCGCGTGCCATTCGTGCCGTTCAACCTGGCCTTCACCCTGATCGGCGCCTCGCTGCTGTGGGTGGGCTGGTTCGGCTTCAACGCCGGCTCGGCGGTGGCGGCCGACGGCCGTGCCGGCATGGCCATGCTGGTCACCCAGGTGGCCACCGCCACCGCCTCGCTGACCTGGTCGCTGGTCGAGTACCTGGCGCGCAAGCGGGTGTCCCTGCTCGGCGCCTGCTCCGGCGCGGTGGCCGGCCTGGTGGCGATCACGCCGGCTTCCGGCTTCGTGGACCTGACCGGCTCGCTGGCGATCGGCGCCGCCGCCGGCTCGCTGTGCTACTGGGGCGCGACCGGCCTCAAGCACATCCTGGAAGTCGACGATTCGCTCGACGTGTTCGGCATCCACGGCATCGGCGGCATCGTCGGCGCGGTGCTCACCGGCGTGTTCTCGCGCAAGGCGATCTGCGGCGCCAACGCCGACGTGCTGGTGCAGGCCATCGGCGCCGCCGCCACCCTGACCTACAGCGCGGTCATGTCGCTGCTGATCCTGCTGGCGATCAAGTACACCATCGGCCTGCGCGTGGACCAGGAGCAGGAGGAAACCGGCCTGGACCTGTCGCTGCACGCCGAGCAGATTCCCTGATGGCAAGGTACAGGGCCAGGGACGGGAGCGGCGGTTCCTTGAGGAGCTTCTTGAATCCGACCGGACACAGGCGCCATGATGGTGCCGTGACAGCGCCCTGCCGTCCGTTCACGAGAGCCATGCGATGAGCGTCAGCGAACGATTTTCCGTCGCCACCCACCTGTACGTGCGCCTGCGCAAGAGCCCGGGGCGCGTGATCGACGCGGTGTGGATGTCGCAGAACGACGAGTACGCGCGCGAAATCCTGCGCCTGGCCCTGGCCGAGCGCGACGAGGAAACCCACAACCTGGCGCACAAGTTCGAAGGCCTGATGGGCGACGCGCCCAAGCGCAGGGCCGCGCCGGCGGCCGCCCCCGCCGCGCCGGCCGCACCCGGCGCCGAGGGCGAGCCCGGCCAGCAGTACGTGCGCAGCCTGCGCTGACACCGGCGGGGCCGTTCGTCCGGCGGCACCTGGGCCCGCAACCTTTCGATCTGCGCCGCCGGCCCGGGACAGTCGCGCACGCGACGGCGCACTTCAGCTCGTGGAGCGGTGCTCGGCGAACCACAGGCCCATGTAGATGCGCGGGTCGATCCACTTGCCGGACTTGCCCTGGCGATGCAGCCATTGCGCCACATCGGCCAGCGGCACCACGTGCACGGTGATGTCCTCGCCGGCCACGCCGCCGCCCTGGTGCACGCGCGTGAGCTTGCGCGCGTAAATCAGGTGCAGGATTTCGGATGTCATGCCGCCGGCGTTGGGGCCGCTCAGCAGGTGCTCGGCGGACTCGGCGCGGAAGCCGGTCTCCTCCTCCAGCTCGCGCAGCGCGGCGGCGTCGATGGCTTCGTCGGCAAAGCCGACCTCGTCGCCGATGATGCCGGCAGGCAGCTCGATGGCGCGCGCGCGCAGCGGCACGCGGAACTGCTCGACCAGCACGATCTCGCGCGCATCGGTCACCGCCAGGATGAACGCCGCGCCGCGCGCGCTCGGCCGGCTGACGTACTCCCAGTGGCCGTCGCGCTGCAGGATGAGGTAGTCGCCCCGGTAGAGGGTTTCGATGGTGGACATAAAATCCTTAAGTTCCTTGGCGTGCCGGCGCACCTTCCCTGTCTGGCCCGCGCGGGCTAGGCGCGCTCGGCCGGGGCGCCGTCGAACAGGCTGCCGAATTGCTGGCGCAGCTCGTTCTTCTTGATCTTGGCGGTAGCCGTCATCGGCACGGACTCGACCACCATCACGCGCTTGGGCGCCTCGAACGCGCCGAGGTGGCGCTTGCAGTGCGCCAGGATGGCGGCCTCGTCGAGCTTCACGCCCGGCTTGGGCTGCACCACCGCGCACACCGCCTCGCCCCAGTGCGGGTGCGGCAGGCCGATGGCGGCGGCCACCGCCACCCCTTCGAAGCCGAGCAAGGCCTGCTCCACCCGCATCGACGAGACGTTCTCGCCGCCCGACTTGATGATGTCCTTCTTGCGGTCGACGAACAGCAGCTGGCCCTTGGCGTCGACCAGGCCGAGGTCGCCGGTGTGGTGCCAGCCGAACTTGCGCGCCTCGGCGGTTGCTTCCTCGTTGCGGTAATAGCCGTTCATGGCCTGCGCGCCGCGCCAGCAGATCTCGCCGACCTCGCCGGGCGGCAGCTCCCTGCCCTCGTCGTCGAGGATGGCCTGGTCCACCAGCGGCGTGGAGCGGCCCCAGTAGTTGCCGGCGCCGAACTCGGTCTCGCTGCCGTCCAGGTACACCACCGGGCAGGGCGTGAACTCGGTCTGGCCGCTGCCCAGGTCGAACGGCACGCCGAACACTTCGCGCAGCCGCGCCAGCGACTCGGCGTCCATCGCCGCCATGCCGTAGGTGCCGCGCTGCAGGGCGGAGAAGTCGCGCTGCCGCACGCCCGGCACCGCCATCAGCGCCTTCCACATCATCGGCAGGCCGACGAAGTTGGCGATGCGCTCGGCCTCCAGCAGCTCGACCACCCGCGCCGGGTCGAAGCCGCGCAGCATCACGTACTTGCCGCTCATCTGCACGCACAGCAGCAGGCCGATCACCGCGGTGATATGGAACAGCGGCAGCACATTGAGCTGCGAGAACGGCGGGCGGAACCCGAACGTCACCGCGTTGGTCATCGGCCCCAGCACCAGCGCCAGGTTCGAGGTCATCACCCCCTTGGGCCGCGAGGTGGTGCCGCTGGTGTACATGATCTGCACGGTGTCGCGGTCGCCGATCATCGTGTCGAGGATCTCGTCGTCCGGCTGGTCCTCGATCAGGCTGGCCAGCGACAGCCCGTGCGGCCCCTGCAGCGGGCCGGCGACGAGGCGACGCACCGCCGCCGGCAGCTGCGCATCGGCCGGCGCGAACATCTCGCGCAGGGCCGATTCCACCACCACCGCCGCCACGCCGGCGTGGTTCAGGGTCCAGGCGCAGTCGTCCGGGTGCTGCACGTAGTTCAGCGGCACGGCGACGAAGCCGCCCTTGTAGCAGGCGTACAGCACGGTGATGAAGTCCACGCAGTTGCCGGAGACGATGCCGATGCGGTCGCCCTGGCGCAGGCCGATGCTGCGCAGGCCGCGCACGCAGCGGTTGACGCGCGCGTTCAGCGCCGCGTAGGTCCAGGCCTCGCGGCGCCCGCCGCCGTAGTCCACCACCGCCTCGGCCTGCGGGCAGGAGCGCGCGCGCCGGCGCAGGTTGTCGCCGACGGCGACCCTTTCGATCAGGTTCCGCTCGAGTCCCAGGTTCGGGCCTTGGCTCATGTTCCTTGTATCCGTGCACACGGCAAATCGCCGGCCAATGCGCCGGCACAGGGTTGCGGCAAAGTCATAAGGCCGTAATCGTAAAGCCTGCGCGCGCACCTTGCGCAAGCTGCGGCTTGAGCCACTGCAGCAGCGCGGCGGCCACGCCGTCGAAGCCGAACGGCGGGTTGACCACCAGCAGGCCGCAGGCGTGCATCTG
>JADHNH010000016.1 GCA_016779605.1 Nevskia sp.
CGGCGCGCGCCCGGTGCTGGTGCTTACCGGCAAGGGCGAGCGCACCCGCGCGCAGCACGTGCTGGACGGCGTGCCGGTCTACAAGGACCTGGCCGAGTTCGCCCGCGCCTGGATCGCGGCGGGTGGCACGAGCCAGCCGTGGTAATCGGTGCGCGAATGAACGCCAATAAACGCGAATAACAGCCAACCAAACTGATAATAAGGTTTGTTTTTATTGGCGTTTATTGGCGTTCATTTGCGGACCGCATTTAGCTTTTCTCTACGCTCAGCGCCCGCACACCGCGTAGTCCTCGCGCCGCCGCTCGATGCGCACCGCCACGTTGCGCGCTTCCGGCACCGCACCGGGCTTGCCGATGGCCAGGCGCAGCCACAGGATCGGGTGGCGTTCGAACAGCAGCCGCGCGATCGATTCGGCCAGCGTCTCCAGCAGGCGGAACTCGCGCGCGGCGGCGAAGGCGATCAGCTCGTCCGCCACCGCCTTGTAATCCACAGCGTCGCGCAGCCGGTCGCTGGCGGCGGCGTTGCGCAGGTCGATGCCCAGCTCCAGGTCCAGCAGCAGCGGCCGCGGCTGATGCTGCTCCCAGGCATGCACGCCGATGATGGTGCGCACCTGCAGGCCTTCGATGAGGATGCTGTCACCGCTGGTCAAGGCTATTGCGCTCCGGCCAGCGGCGCTGCGTCCGGCGGCGTCAGTTCCTGCAGGGGCCAGCGCGCCCGCGCCTGCACGCCGGCGGATGCCGGCTGTGCGGATCCGCTGCGGGCCCAGCCGGCGTAGGCGATCATGGCCGCGTTGTCGGTGCAAAACTCGGGCCGCGGGAAGAACAGCTCGATGCCCTGCCGTTGCGCGGCCTGCGCCAGCTTGTCGCGCAGGCGCCGGTTGGCGCCGACGCCGCCGGCCACGATCAGGCGCTCCAGGCCGGTCTGCTCGACCGCGCGCCGGCACTTGATCGCCAGGGTGTCGGTCACCGCCTCTTCGAACGCCAGGGCGATGTCGGCCCGGGTCTGCTCGTCGGCGTCCCTGGGCAGTGCGGTGAGCACCGCGGTCTTCAGGCCGCTGAAGCTGAACTCCAGCCCCGGACGGTCGGTCATCGGCCGGGCGAAGCGGAACCGGCCGGGGCTGCCGTGCTGCGCCAGCAGGGCGAGCTGCGGCCCGCCCGGGTAGGACAGGCCCAGCGCCTTGGCGGTCTTGTCGAAGGCCTCGCCGGCGGCGTCGTCGAGGGTGTCGCCGATGATGTCGTAGCGGCCCACGCCGTCCACCCGCGCCAGCATCGAGTGCCCGCCCGACACCAGCAGCGCCAGGAACGGGAATTCCGGCCGGCGCCGCTCCAGCATGGGCGCCAGCAGGTGGCCTTCCAGGTGGTGCACCGGGATCAGCCGGGCGCCGCTGGCCGTGGCCAGCCCGGCGGCGAACGAAGCCCCCACCAGCAGCGCGCCGATCAGCCCCGGCCCGGCGGTGTAGGCCACCGCCGCGATCTCCGGCAGGGTCACGCCGGCGGTGCGCAGCGTGTCCGCGACCAGGCCGTTGATGCGGCCGACATGGTCGCGCGCCGCCAGCTCCGGCACCACGCCGCCATATTCGGCGTGCAGCGCCGCCTGGCTGTGCAGGACGTGCGCCAGCAGCCCGCGCGCGCCGTCGTACACCGCCACCGCGGTTTCGTCGCAGGAGGTCTCGATGCCGAGGATGGGGCCGGAAGCGGGCATGGGGCGACTATTGTGACGGGAATCGCGAATCGGGATTCGGGAATCGAGATTCCCGGCGGCTCGATCCCCGGCGGTGCAGTGAATCGCCGGAAAAGCCGGGCTGCCGCCATTTTTGCTTTACCGGCCGCAACCGTCTAGAATTTCGCCCCCTGCCCCCCGGGGATCGTCCCCATGTGCCGAGATTGATTGCATGCCGAGCGTCCGCGTCCGCGAAAACGAGCCCTTTGAAGTCGCTCTGCGCCGTTTCAAGCGCACCTGCGAAAAAGCCGGCGTCCTCACGGACCTGCGCTCCCACGAGTTCTTCGAAAAGCCCAGCCAGGAGCGCAAGCGCAAGCGCGCCGCGGCGGTGAAGCGGCAGGCCAAGCGCGTTTCGCGGGAAACTACCCGTCAAACCCGGTTGTACTGACGTCCTGACAAGCACGGCGCCATCCGTGGCGCCGACTGTTGGAAAAGGCTAACTTGAATCCGCGCCGGCCGGCGCGGATTTTTCGTTTCTGGAGCATTCCCATGTCCGATCTCAAGACCCGTGTCGCGGACGACGTCAAGGTGGCGATGAAGTCGGGCGACAAGGCGCGGCTTTCGACCCTGCGGCTGCTGTCGGCCGAGCTGAAGCAGCGCGAGGTGGTGGACGCGGTGGAGCTGACCGACGCGGTGGTGGTGGCGGCGGTGGAGAAGATGATCAAGCAGCGGCGCGACTCCGAGGCGCAGTTCCGCAGCGGCAACCGGCCCGAGTTGGCCGACAAGGAAGCGCAGGAAATCGCGGTGCTGGCGGCCTACCTGCCGCAGCAGCTCTCAGCCGCCGAGGTGGAAGCGCTGATCGGCGAGGCGATCGCCGCCACCGGCGCGGCGGGCGGCAAGGACATGGGCAAGGTGATGGCCTGGATCAAGCCGAAGGTCGCCGGCCGCACCGATATGGGCAAACTTTCCGGCCTGATCAAGGGCAAGCTGTCGGGGCCATAGGGCGGGCAGTGCCCGCCATGACCACGGGTGCCTGCGCGTAGGCCCGGCCGCGCCCGCATCGATGCTGGCACCGGCGGTTGCGTCGGGTACGGCACAGCCCACACTGATATAAGCAGCAATGGCGGCCACGGCCCGCCCTACCACCTCCGGTCTGCTGTGTCCGCCCTCACTGCCGGTGCTAGCATCGTGGCGGGCATGGCCCGCCCTACCCTTAGGTGGCGATGTCGAGGATTCCGCAAAGCTTCATCCAGGACCTGCTGGCGCGCACCGACATCGTCGAGGTGGTCGGCTCGCGGGTGGAGCTCAAGCGCGCCGGGCGCGAGTACAAGGGCCTGTCGCCGTTCACCAACGAAAAGACCCCCTCGTTCTTCGTTTCGCCGGCCAAGCAGATGTTCTTCTGCTTCTCCTCCGGCAAGAGCGGCAACGCCATCGGCTTCCTGATGGACAACGACCGCCTGAGCTTCGTCGAGGCGGTGGAGGAGCTGGCCAAGCGCGCCGGCCTGGCGGTGCCGCGCGAAGGCGGCGGCGCGCCGGAGCAGCTGGTGCTGGAAGGCCCGCTGGACGCCCTGGCGGCGGCCGAGCGCTTCTACCGCGGCCAGCTGCGCAAGCACCAGCCGGCGATCGACTACCTGAAGAAGCGCGGGCTGTCGGGCGACACCGCCAAGCTTTTCGGCATCGGCTACGCGCCGGAATCCTGGGACGCGCTGGCGCGGCTGTTCCCCGACCCCACCCATGCGCTGACCGCCGGGCTGCTGATCGAGCGCGACGGCGGCCACGGCGCCTACGACCGTTTCCGCAACCGCATCATGTTCCCGATCCGCGACACCCGCGGCCGGGTGATCGCCTTCGGCGGGCGCACCCTGGGCAACGACCCGGCGAAGTACCTGAACTCGCCGGAGACGCCGCTGTTCCACAAGGGTCGCAACCTGTTCGGCCTGTACGAAGCCAAGCAGTCGAGCAAGGCCGAACTGGCTTACCTGCTGGTGGTCGAAGGCTACATGGACGTAGTGATGCTGGCGCAGCACGGCATCCGCAACGTGGTGGCGACCCTCGGCACGGCCACCACGCACGAGCACCTGGCGCTGCTGTTCAAGTCCACCCCGCGCGTGGTGTTCTGCTTCGACGGCGACCGCGCCGGCCGCTCGGCGGCGTGGCGGGCGCTGGAGCAGGCCCTGCCGGAAGTCTACGAAGGCCGCGAATGCCGCTTCATGTTCCTGCCGGACGGGCACGACCCGGACACGCTGGTGCAGGAAATCGGCGCCGAGGCGTTCCGGCAGCGCGTGGAGCAGGCGGTGGCGCTGTCGGATTTCCTGCTCGGCGAACTGGGCAAGCAGGTGCAGCTCGACACCCTGGACGGCCGCGCGCGCCTGGCCGGCCTGGCGCGGCCGCACCTGGAGCGCATGCGCCAGGGCGCCCTGCGCACCCTGATCGTGGACGAGCTGGCGCGCCTCACGCGCATGGGCCGCCAGGACCTGGACGCGCTGCTGGCCAGCCGCCAGGCGCCGGCGGCGAATGCGGAGGCACCGGCGGCACGCCCCGAGCACCCCGGTGCCCGGCCGGTGAAGCGCGCCCTGCAGCTGCTGCTGGAACGCCCCGACCTGGCGCAGCGGGTGGAGCACGTCGAGCAGCTTGCCGCCTCGGCGCAGCCGGGCATGGACATCCTGCTGGCGGCGATTGAAATATTCCGCGAGCAGCCCCAGCTTAAGGTCAGCCAGCTGCTGGAGCAGTGGCGCGATACCGCCCGCGGCGCCGCGCTGGGCCGCATCCTCGGCACGGAGATTCCGCTGGACCAGGCCGGGCTCGAACGCGAGTTCGACGACGCGGTGACCCTGCTGCGCCGCCGGGCGCTGCGGGGCCGGGCCCAGACCCTGCTGGAGCAGGCGCGCAGCGGCACCCTGGCGCCGGCGGAGACCCGCGAGCTCGAGCAGATCACCCGCCAGCTCGCCGGCCAGGCGCCCGATGGCGCCCCGATTTGACGCGGCATCCCTCCCGCGCCGGCAGGCCCGGAGGATGTCGCGGCGCGGTCCGGCCGGCTCCCGCCGGCTGGTCTGAAACCATGGAGCTGGGGTAAAATGCCCAGTTCTGGGCCGGCTTTCAGCCGGGTCGGCCCACCGGACGGCGTCCCCACGCCCCCACCCGGACGAGCCAGGCTCGCGAGACGTTGAATGAGCGCTTCCGACCAGCAGTCCCAGATCAAGACCCTGATTGCCCTTGGCAAGGAAAAGGGCTTCCTGACCTTTGCCGAAGTGTCCGACCACCTGACCGAGATCGTCGATTCCGAGCAGATCGACGACGTGATCAGCATGATCCAGGGCATGGGCATCCCGGTCCACGACGAAGCCCCGGACGACGAGACCCAGCTGTTCACCGAGCCCACCGTGGCCGCGGCCGAGGACGACGAGGAAGCGGCCGAGGAAGCCGCCGCCGCCCTGGCCTCGGCCGACTCCGAGTTCGGCCGCACCACCGACCCGGTGCGCATGTACATGCGCGAGATGGGCAGCGTGGAGCTGCTCGACCGCGAGGGCGAGATCCGCATCGCCAAGCGCATCGAGGAAGGCCTGAACGAAGCGCTGTACGCCATGGCCTCCTACCCGGAAACCGTGGCCATCCTGCTGGAAGCCTACGACTCGGTGAAGGAAGGCAAGAAGCGCCTGGCCGAGGTCGTGGTCGGCTTCTTCGATCCCAACGCCGAGCCGCCGGCGGCCGAGGAAGTGCTGCCGGAAGCCGAGATCGAGGAAGAGGAAGAAGAGGAAAAGGAAAAGGAAGAGGGCGAGGAAGAGGAAGCGGCCGAAAGCGGGCCGGATCCGGAGCAGGCCGCCGCCAACTTCACCGAGCTGCAGTCGCTGTACGACTCGGCCTGGGACTCGCTGCTGCGCCTGGGCACTTCCAGCAAGAAGACCCAGCAGCGCCGCGAGGCGGTGGCCAACCACATCATGACCTTCCGGCTGTCGCCGAAGATCACCGAAGAGATCACCGTCAACCTGCGCAACAAGCTCGAGCAGATCCGCTCGCTGGAGCGCGCGGTGATGCGCATGGCCGTGCACGACGCCGGCATGGCGCGCGACGAGTTCCTGGCCAAGTACCGCGAGGAGCCGCCCACCAGCATGGGCTGGGTGGACAAGGCGATCCGCGCCAAGCGCAAGTATTCCGCCACCCTGGCCGGCAAGAAGGCGGAGATCAAGGAGCTGGTGGACCAGCTCAAGCAGATCGAGGGCGACAACCTGCTGTCGATCGAAGAGATCAAGGACATCTACCGCCGCATGACGGTGGGCGAGGCCAAGGCGCGCCGCGCCAAGAAGGAAATGGTCGAGGCCAACCTGCGCCTGGTCATCTCCATCGCCAAGAAGTACACCAACCGCGGCCTGCAGTTCCTGGACCTGATCCAGGAAGGCAACATCGGCCTGATGAAGGCGGTGGACAAGTTCGAGTACCGCCGCGGCTACAAGTTTTCGACCTACGCCACCTGGTGGATCCGCCAGGCCATCACCCGCTCGATCGCCGACCAGGCGCGCACCATCCGCATCCCGGTGCACATGATCGAGACGATCAACAAGCTCAACCGCATCAGCCGCCAGATGCTGCAGGAGATGGGCCGCGAGCCCACTCCGGAAGAGCTGGCGGTGAAGATGGAGATGCCGGAAGACAAAGTGCGCAAGGTGCTGAAGATCGCCAAGGAGCCCATCTCCATGGAGACGCCGATCGGCGACGACGAGGATTCGCACCTCGGCGACTTCATCGAGGACAGCGCCGCCGTGTCGCCGCTGGAGTCGGCCACCAGCCAGTCGCTGGCCGAGGCCACCCACCAGATTCTGGCCAGCCTGACCCCGCGGGAAGCCAAGGTGCTGCGCATGCGCTTCGGCATCGACATGAACACCGACCACACGCTGGAAGAGGTCGGCAAGCAGTTCGACGTGACGCGCGAGCGCATCCGCCAGATAGAGGCCAAGGCGCTGCGCAAGCTGCGGCATCCGAGCCGGGCGAATTACCTGCGGTCGTTCCTGGACGAGTAGAGCCCGCCGTTCGGCATGGATCGAAAGGCCCCGCTACGCGGGGCCTTTTGTTTTGTGCGCCGCCGGGACGGACGCGGATGCGCATAGCCGGCCGTACCGCTTTTCTTCCCCTCCTCCGCGCGGGAGGTAATTGAGTGGGGGGACGCCTCTCCCTCCGGGAGAGGCCGCGCCGCCAGGCGCGGGTGAGGGTCGGCGGTTCGACGGAGTGTTTGCACAGCCGAGCCCGCCCGACTGTCTTCACTCACGGCGAGGGGACGGTGCGCACCGGCGCAGCCGCCCGGTCGCCGACGACGGTGGACCATTGCCGCACGCGCCAGCCCGTGACCAGGCCGTTGCGCACATAAGGATCCGCCTGCGCGAAGGCTTCGGCGACGGCCGGCGAGTCGCCGCGGAACAGGAGCATGGCGCCGTCCACCGGGTCGGCCAGGGCTCCGGCCAGGATCAGCTCGCCGCGCGCGTGCGCGGCCCAGGCCAGCGACAGGTGCCAGTTGCGGAACTGGGGGCGGCGCTCCAGGTAGTCGGGCGCCAGGTCGTAGAACAGCACGAAATGCATGGAGCTTGCCTCCACAATGCGCGCGACGTTTTACGCGAACCGCCGGCCCTTCATCCTGCCCGCCGCCCTGCGGAAGCGTGGGTGCAAGGGAGACGCCGTGAATGAACTGCGGCCCTCTCCCCTACCCCTCTCCCGCAGGCGGGAGAGGGAAACAAGCAGCGGAGCGCCGGCCGCTCAGCGGGCGCCCAGCGCCTTGTACTCGCGCACCGGGGCGCCCACGTAGACCTGGCGCGGGCGGCCGATGCGCGGGCCGCCCTGCTCGGCGACCATCTCGGTCCAGTGCGCCACCCAGCCGACGGTGCGGGCGATGGCAAACATTGGCGTGAACATGTTCACCGGGATGCCCAGGGCCTTGTAGATGATGCCGGAGTAGAAGTCGACGTTCGGGTAGAGCTTGCGCTCCTTGAAGTAGTCGTCCGACAGGGCGATGTTTTCCAGCTCCAGCGCCAGCTCCAGCTGCGGGTCGCCTTCCTTGCCCAGGTGCTTGAGCACCTTGTGGCACTGCTCGCGGATGATGGTGGCGCGCGGGTCGAAGTTCTTGTACACGCGATGGCCGAAGCCCATCAGGCGCACGCCGCTGTTCTTGTCCTTGACCTTGGCCATGAACGAGGGGACGTTCTTGACCGTGCCGATCTCGCCCAGCATCTTCAGTACCGCCTCGTTGGCGCCGCCGTGGGCCGGGCCCCACAGCGCGGCGATGCCGGCGGCGATGGCGGCGTAGGGGTTGCAGCCGGTGGAGCCGGCCAGGCGCACGGTGGAGGTGGACGCGTTCTGCTCGTGGTCGGCGTGGAGGATGAACAGGATGTCGAGCGCCTTGGCCGCAACCGGGTCCACGTGGTACGGCTCGGCCGGCACCGCGAACATCATGTGCAGCAGGTTGGAGCAGTAGTCCAGGTGATTCTGCGGGTACATGAACGGCTGGCCGAAGAAGCGCTTGAAGGCCGCCGCGGCGATGGTCGGGATCTTCGCGATCATGCGGTGGGCGAAGATCTCGCGGTGCTTGGGATCGCGGTTGTTGGTGGTGTCGTGGTAGAACGCCGACAGCGAGCCGACCACGCCGGTGAGCATGGCCATGGGGTGGGCGTCGTAGTTGAAGCCGTCGAAGAAGCGCTTCAACGACTCGTTGATCATGGTGTGCTTGCGGATCGAGGTCTCGAACTCCTCGAGCGCGGCCTTGCCCGGCAGCTCGCCGTGCAGGATCAGGTAAGCCACTTCGATGAAGCTGGAATGCGCGGCGAGCTGGTCCACCGGGTAGCCGCGATACAACAGCACGCCCTTGTCGCCGTCGATGAAGGTGATGGCGCTCTTGCAGGAGCAGGTGGACGTGAACCCGGGGTCGTAAGTGAACAAGTCCAGCTTGTCGTAGACCTTGCCGACGTCGGCGCCGGCCGGCCCCAGCGTGCCCTGCACCAGGGGCAGCGCGACTTTTTCGCCGGTCTGGTCGTTGACCAGGCTATAGGTTGGACTCGTCATGACTCACTCTCCAATGCTGCGACTTTCTGCGCTGATGGCCTGATGCGGCACTGCCACATCGACCCGCGTGACGCGGCCCGAGCCCGCACCTGAAGGGCTGCCGCGATCGGGGTCGTGGGGCTTTGTTACAGCGTAAGCATAGCGAGTTTTGGGCCGGCGCCGCCAGCGGGGGCGCGCGGCGGGAGCCCGGCTCCGGCAAGCCGGAGGGGGCCTTGGCGGTGGGGTCGCGGCCGGTTCAGGCCGGGTCGGCGCTGAGCACGCCGCGGCGCACCTGGTCTTCCTCGATGCTCTCGAACAGGGCCTTGAAGTTGCCCTCGCCGAAGCCTTCGTTGCCCTTGCGCTGGATGATCTCGAAAAAGATCGGTCCGATCACGGTGGCGGTGAAGATCTGCAGCAGGATGCCTTCGCGCCGGCCGCCGTCCAGCAGCAGGCGCAGCGCCCGCAGGCGCGCCAGGTCTTCGCCGTGGCCGGGCACGCGCGCGTCCAGCTTTTCATAGTAGGTGTCCGGCGTGTCCATGAACGCCACGCCGCGCGCGCGCAGGGCGGCGACAGCGGCGTAGATGTCGTCGGTGGCCAGCGCCAGGTGCTGGATGCCTTCGCCGCGGTAGTCGCGGATGAACTCGGCGATCTGGCTCCTGTCGTCGGCGCTTTCGTTGATGGGGATGCGGATCTTGCCGCAGGGGCTGGTCATGGCGCGCGAGACGAGGCCAGTGTGGCGGCCCTCGATGTCGAAATAGCGCAGCTCGCGGAAGTTGGCGATGCGCTCGTAGAAGCCGGCCCACCGGTCCATGTTGCCGCGGGCGACGTTGTGGGTGAGGTGGTCCAGCCGCGCCAGGCCCACGCCGGCCGGATTGGGGTCGGCGCCGGGGATGGGCACGAAGTCCACGTCGTAGATGCTGCGCTCGCCGTGGCGGCCGATAGCCCCGCTACGCTCCTCGTAGCGGTCGATGAAGTACAGGACGCTGTTGCCGATGCCGTAGACCGCCGGCAGGTTGAGCTCCATGAAGCCGGGCTTGGTGTCGAACGGCACCGCGCCGCGCGACACGGCGTAGGCATGGGCCTTGGGCGCGTCCTTCACGCGCCAGCCCATGGCGCAGGCGCTGGGGCCGTGGGTCTGCGCGAACTGGGCGAAGTGGGTATAGGGCGTGCCGTTGACCAGGAAATTGATGTCGCCCTGGCGGAACAGTGTCACGTCCTTGCTGCGGTGGCGGGCGACGGCGGTGAAGCCGAGCAGGCCGAACAGGCGATGGAGCTGCTCGATGCCGGCGCGGTCCGGCGCGGTGAACTCGACGAACTCGAAGCCGTCGGTGCCCAGCGGGTTGCTCGCATCGTCTGCCATCGCGAACCCTCCTTCAGGCGGCGTGCCGCCGCGCCGACGGCGCCGGCGGCGCCGCCGGTTCATACAGCGGCGCGAACAGGCCGAGCTTCCGCGCCCGCGCCACCTGCGCCATCAGGTCCGTGCGGGCGACCTCGCACAGCTCGCGCAGGTCCTCGATCACATAATAGAGCGGCTGCATGATGTCGATGCGGTACGGCGTGCGCAGCGCCTGCAGCACGCCGAAGCGGCGGCGCCGCGGCAGCGGGCTGGCCCATGCGTAGGCGGTTTCGCCGATCGAGGACAGGATGCCGCCGCCGTAGATGCGCGGCGCCTCACCGGGCCGCCCCACCAGGCCGAACTCCGCCGTGAACCAGTACAGGCGCGCCAGGAATTCGCGCTCCGCGCCGCCGGCCGCCAGGCCCAGCCGCCCGTAAGCCTGGGTGAAGTCGGCGAAGTACGGGTTGGTCAGCAGCGGCGCATGGCCGAACAGCTCGTGGAAGATGTCGGGCTCGCGCAGGTAGTCGAGCTCGCGGCGGCTGCGCACGAAGGTGGCGGCCGGGAAGCGGCGCTGCGCCAGCAGCGCGAAGAAATCCGCCAGCGGGATCAGCGCCGGCACCGGCGCCACCTCCCAGCCGGTGTGGCGCCGCAGCGCGGCCGACACCTCGGCAATCTGCGGCACCCGGTGTGGCGGCAGACGCAGCAAATCCAGCCCCTGCACGAACTCGTCGCAGGCCTTGCCGCGAATCGCCGCCTGCTGGCGCGCATACAGTTCCGCCCAGATCGCGTGCTCGGCCCTGGTGTAGCGCACCCGGCCGGACGCGTCGGGCGCGTGTGCCGCGTAGCGGCTGCCCTGAACCATGCTCTCCTCCAGGCCGGCGCCGTGGGAGCCGGCCGATCGATTCCAGTCATCACTTTATCCGGAATCCTGCGGCGTTTAGGCGCTTTCTTTTGCGATTTATCCGACGAAAGCGCACTATTTCCCTATCTTTCTATTGTTTAATGGTGATTTCATGCAAACCGACCTGGATCGCACCGACCTGCGCCTGCTCGGCGAACTGCAGCGCCAGGGACGCATGCCGGTGGTGGAACTGGCCGAGCGGGTCTCGCTTTCGCCTACCGCCTGCCAGCGCCGCCTGCGGCGGCTGGAGGAAAGCGGCGTGATCGCCGGCTACGCGGCCGTGCTGAACCCGGCGGCGCTGGGCCTGCGCATCGAGGCCTTCGTGCGGGTGACGATCGAGCGCCAGTCCAAGGATGCGGCGGAAGCGTTCCAACAGGCGGTGCGGCGGCTGCCGCAGGTGCGCGCCTGCTACGTCATGACCGGCGACCTGGATTTCCTGCTGCACGTGATGGTGCCCGACCTGCAGGCCTTCGCCGAGTTTTCCATGCGCGTGCTGATCGCCCTGCCCGGCGTGCGCGACGTGCGCTCCAGCCTGGTGCTGGAAGCGGTGAAGCAGGACGAAGGCCTGCCGCTGCAGTAGATTCGCTCCCGGCTTCCAGCTTTCCCGCCCCGCACCGCTATCGATGAACCTGTGACCCAAGCCCCCCTGCAAGCCCCGACCCAGGCACTGTTCGCCGACGCCGCCGCCGACGCGGTGCACGACACGCTCAAGCGCGTGTTCGGCTTCGAGTCGTTCCGCCCGGGCCAGGAGGCGGTGGTGCGCGACGCGCTGGCCGGGCGCGACCTGCTGGCGGTGATGCCTACCGGCGGCGGCAAGAGCCTGTGCTTCCAGCTGCCGGCGCTGCTGCGGCCCGGCGTGATGGTGGTGGTGTCGCCGCTGATCGCGCTGATGCAGGACCAGGTGCGGCTGCTGCAGGACATGGGCATCCCCGCCACCTTCCTCAACTCCAGCCTCGACGGCCGCGAGTCGGCGCAGCGCAGCGCGGCCCTGCTCGAAGGCCGCTACCGGCTGCTGTACCTGGCGCCGGAACGCCTGCTGCTGCCGGAGTTCCTGGGCGGCTTCCTGACCGAATTGCAGCAGCGGCGCGGCCTGTCCGGCTTCACCGTGGACGAGGCGCACTGCGTGTCGGAGTGGGGCCACGACTTCCGCCCGGAATACCGCCAGCTCGGCGGGCTGCGCGAGCGTTTCGGCGAGGTGCCGGTGTTCGCCTTCACCGCCACCGCCACCGGCCGCGTGCGGCAGGACATTGCCGCGCAGCTGCGCCTGCGCGAGCCGGCCATCCACGTCGCCAGCTTCAACCGCCCCAACCTGCGCTACGCGGTGCGGCCCAAGGCCAGCCGCACCTATGCCGAGGTGCTGGAGCGCGCGCGCAGCCAGCGCGGCGCCGGCATCGTCTACTGCCTGTCGCGCCGGCGGGTGGACGAGCTGGCCGCGCGCCTGGCGCAGGACGGCATTGCGGCGCTGCCCTACCACGCTGGCCTCGATGCGGAGACGCGCCGCAGCAACCAGGACCGCTTCATCCGCGACGACGCGCAGGTGATCGTCGCCACCATCGCCTTCGGCATGGGCATCAACAAACCGGACGTACGCTGGGTGGTGCACTACGACCTGCCCAAGTCGATGGAAGGCTATTACCAGGAAGCCGGCCGCGCCGGCCGCGACGGCGAGCCGGCCGAATGCGTGCTGTATTTCGGCGCCGGCGACATCCGCACCGCGGAGTTCCTGATCGCGCAGAAGATCCACCCCGACACCGGCGAGCCGCTGGAGCAGGAGCAGCGCCTGGCGCGGCAGGCGCTGCGCAAGGTGCTGGACTACGCCGAGTCCGCCGAATGCCGCCGGGCGGTGCAGCTGCGCCATTTCGGCGAGGTGTTCCAGCCGCCCTGCGGCGCCTGCGACAACTGCCTGTCGCCGCGCGAGCTGCAGGACTGGACCCTGGAAGCGCGCCAGTTCCTGTCGGCGGTGGCGCGGCTGGCGCAGCGCGGCCAGCGCTTCGGCGCCGCCTACGTGATCGACCTGCTGCGCGGCGCCGAGAACCAGAAAGTCATCGACCGCGGCCACCAGCAGCTTTCGGTTTACGGCATCGGCAAGCAACGTTCGCAGGACGAATGGCGGCTGCTGGCGCGCGCGCTGCTGCACCAGGGCCTGGCCGAGGAAACCAGCGACGGCTACCCGGTGCTGAGCCTCAACGCCGCCAGCCGCGCGGTGCTCAAGGGCGAGCAAAGCGTGTGGATGGCGCCGCCGCCGCCGCGCGAGCGCGCCGCCGGGCGGCGCCGCGGGCGCACTGCCGAGCCGGCCGCCGCGGCGCAGGGCGACGACGCGCTGTTCGAGCGCCTGCGTGCGCTGCGCAAGCGCCTGGCCGACGAGCAGCGGGTGCCGCCTTACGTGGTATTCGCCGACGCTTCGCTGCGCGCCATGGCGCAGAGCCAGCCGCAGGACCTCGACCGCTTCGCGGAGATTCCCGGCGTCGGCCGGCACAAGCTGGAGCGCTACGGCGCAGCCTTCACCGCGGAAATCCGCGCGCACTGCGCCGGCGGCTGAGGTGCGTGCGGCAACACACCGCTAACTGCGCGCGAAGCGGTCCGCCGCGTCGATCAGCCTGCTCAGGGTGCCGCTTTCCGAAGCGGCGTGGCCGGCGTCGGGGACGATCTGCAGATCGGCTTCGGGCCAGGCGCGGTGCAGGTCCCAGGCCGACTTGAGCGGGCATACCACGTCGTAGCGGCCCTGCACGATCACCCCGGGGATGCGGCGGATGCGGCCGACGTCCTCCAGCAGCTGGTTGGGCGAGCGGAAGAAGCCGTCGTTGACGAAGTAATGGCACTCGATGCGGGCGAACGCGTCGGCGAAGCGGTCGCCGCCGTAGCGCGCGATCATGTCCGGGCTCTGCAGCAGCTTGCTGGTGGCGCCCTCCCAGGTGCTCCAGGCGCGTGCGGCGTCGCGGCGCACCTCGGGATTCTCGCTGGTCAGGCGCCGGTGGTAGGCGGCCACCAGGTCGCCGCGCTCGGACTGCGGGATCTGCTCGATGTAGCGCTCCCAGGCGTCGGGGAACAGCCAGCTGCAGCCTTCCTGGTAAAACCAGCGGATCTCCTCCGGGCGCAGCAGGAAGATGCCGCGCAGGATCATGGCGCGCACGCGCTCCGGGTGGGTTTCGGCGTAAGCCAGCGCCAGCGTGCTGCCCCAGGAGCCGCCGAACAGCACCCACTGCTCGATGCCCAGGGCGGTGCGGATGGTCTCCATGTCGGCCACCAGGTCCCAGGTGGTGTTCTGGCGCAGCTCGGCATAAGGCGTGCTGCGGCCGCAGCCGCGCTGGTCGAACAGCACGATGCGGTAGCGCCGCGGATCGAAGAACTGCCGGTGCCAGGGCTCGCAGCCGCCGCCCGGTCCGCCGTGGATGAAGACCACCGGCCGGCCGTTCGGGTTGCCGCACTCCTCCACGTAGATCTCGTGCAGCTCGGAGACCTTCAGGCGTTGGCTGCGATACGGTTCGACCGGCGGATAGGCTTGGCTCATGAGCGCTTGGAAAAAATCATCGGCGATGGAAGCAGCTTACCGGTAATTTTTTATTGATGTGGCGGCGCGGCGCGGGCTAATATGACAGCCGGGCCAAGCAATGAACTTCACGCCCGGCCGCTGTTGCCGCAGGGGGTAGCGATTAAGCGTTCGAGTACGACTCTGCTGCTGTTGCTGGCGCTTCTCGGTGCAGGGGTCAGTTTCGCCGACGCCGGCAATCAGCCGCCGCAGAATCCGGCAAGCACCCCGGCCCCCGCCCCACCTCCCAGCGAAATTTCCACGCCAGCCGAGCGCGCGCCCGCCGCGCCGGTGCCGGCGGCGCAAACCGCCGGCGACAGCGGCCCGACGCAGGCGGCCGGCGAGACCGCCGCGCCTGCTGCTGCAGCGTCGCAGCCTGCGGCGGGCGAGGCCGCGGCGGCAGCGCCCGGCGCTTCGGCCCCTGCGATCCCCGACGCCGCCACCGTGGCGCCGGCGATGGGCTCGGCGGTGCCGGCGGCGGCCGTGGTGCAGGAGGCCGCCGCCGCTCCGAGTGACGACCCGCTGTTTCCCCACGTTGCGATCCTGAAGCCGGAAGTGGCGTTCTGGACCCGGGTGTTTTCCGAGTATTCGGAGAACCAGAGCGTGGTGCACTCGATGGACGACGTGCGCAAGGTCTACACCACGCTGGACTTTCGCGGCCAGGCCGAGACGCTGAGCAAGGCCGCGCTCGGCGCGCTGCGCGCGCGCGAGGAGCGCCGGGCGCTGCAGCAGATCGACACGCTGCTGGAGCAGGTCGACGCGCTGCAGGCCACGCCGCAGAAGATGAACGCGGAGCAGCGCCGCATTTACCAGATGTACGCCGACAGCCGCGACCCGCACCGCTTCCGCGACGCCGTCGGCAGCTTCCGCGTGCAGCGCGGGCTGCGCGAACGCACCGCCCACGCGCTGACCGTGTCGGGGCGCTACCTGCCGCAGATGGAGCAGATCTTCTCGTCTTACGGCCTGCCGACGCGGCTGACGCGGCTGCCGCTGGTGGAGTCTTCGTTCAACCTCGAGGCCTACTCCAAGGTCGGCGCCGCCGGCCTGTGGCAGTTCATTCCGGCGTCGGCGCGCATCTACATGCACCTGGACGAGCTGGCCGACGACCGCCGCGACCCCTGGTTCTCGACCGACGCCGCCGCCCGCCACCTGCGCGACGACTACGCCGTGCTGCAGAACTGGCCGCTGGCGGTCACCGCCTACAACTACGGCCGCGGCGGCTTGGTGCACGCGCTGGAGCAGACCGACGGGCATACGCTGGCGGACCTGCTGGTGCGCTTCAACGGCAACCGCTTCGGCTTCGCCTCGCGCAACTTCTACGCCGAGTTCCTCGCCGCCAGCGACGTCGAGCGCGAGTGGAAGAAGCACTTCGGCGCGATCGAGCGGCTGCCGCCGCTGCAGTTCGAGACGGTGGAAACGCGCGACTACGTGCCATTCGACACCCTGCGCCGCCTGAGCGGCGCCGACGAGGACCTGTTCCATCTCCTCAACCCCGCCTACAGCGAGGACGTGCTGAGCGGCCACCTGTACGTCCCGCCCGGCCAGCTGATCCGCGTGCCGGCCGGCACCGCCGAGCGCTTCCAGGCGGCGTACGCGGCGCTGGGCCCGGACCAGCGCTTCGAGCACCAGCGCATGTATTTCCTGGCGCACCGGCTGGTGCGCGGCGATTCGATCGGGCGGCTGGCGCAGCGCTACGGCGTCAGCAGCCGCGCCATCCTGGCCGCCAACGGGCTGAGCGCGGGCGCGCGGGTGCACGCCGGGCAGACGTTGAAGATCCCGCCGCGCGAAGCGCCGGTGCAGGTGGCCTCGGCTGTGCCGCGCGCGATCAAGACCTCGGCCCGCGCCGCGGCGCCCGCCCTGACGGCGGAGGGTTCTTCCGGCCTGCGGCTGCACAAGGTGCGCTCCGGCCAGACCCTGGGCGAAATCGCCAGGCGCTACCAGACCTCGGTGCAACGCCTGTGCGAGCTCAACGGCCTGGGCAAGAGCGACCTGCTGCGCGTCGGCAGCACGCTCAAGGTGCCCTGAGGCCCTGAGGGTGCAACGCGCTCAGCGGATCAGGCCAAGCAGGCCGACCAGGATCAGGTAGATCGCGATCACGTAGTTGAGCAGCTTAGGCCGCAGCAGGATCAGGATGCCGGCGACGAGCGACAGCAGCGGCGCGATCGGGATGTGCAGGTTCAGCATGGTGGGGCTCTCGGTGTGGTCGGTTGCGCCGGCGGCGGCCGTGGCGGCTGCGGACGGCGCCGCTGCCGGGGCATCGACGCCCGCGGCCGCCAGGATTTCGCGCGCCAGGCGATCATAGTCGCCGTCGAAGTGGTGCCCGCCCTTGAGCTTGACCAGGTGCACGCGCGCCGCGTCCAGCCGCGGGCACAGCGAATCGGTCTCGTCCTCGCCGTAGATGCACAGCATCGGCGTGGCGGCGGCGCGCTGCATTTCCGGCAAGGTCGGCTGGCTGGGCCCGGTGACGCCGCCCATCCAGTTGCCCATGTGGAACTCGAACACCGCCTGCTCGGACAGGCCCATCACGGTGGCCAGCGCCACCTGGGCGCGCGTCGGCGGCGGCAGCCGGTTGACGACGAACGGCATCACGTCGGCACCCTGCGAATAGCCGACCAGCAGCACGCGCTTCTTGTTCCAGTGCGCCAGGTAATAGCGGACGATACGGTCGACGTCGGCCGCGGTACCCTCCGGCGTGCGTTTGCTCCAGAAATAGCGCAGCGAATCGACTCCCGCCACCGGGATGCCGTGCGCCGCCAGGGCGCCGGCGACTTCCTTGTCCAGGCCGGCCCAGCCGCCGTCGCCGCTGATCAGCACGGCGAACGTATCCTGCGCGGCGGTACCCGGCTGCGCCGGCACTTCCACCAGCGGCAGATCGCCCAGCCCGGCCGGCGGCGGCGGCAGCTCCTGCGGACGGTTGGCCTGCGCCAGCGCGTCGAAGGCCTGCAGCACCTGCGCGTCGTCGGCAGCCGGCGGCAGCACAGTGATGCGCGCGCCGCCGCTGGCGCCGGCGAATCGGCCGACGTCCTGCGCGTCGCAGGCGCCGCCGGCGGCCGGCGCGCGCACGCTCATCGGCGCGGCCAGGGTTGCGGCGGGCAGCAGGTCCACGCCGCCGGCACGCGGCTTGGACTGGTACGCGGTGCCGGCGCACAGCGGCTTGCGCAGCCGCATCTGCGGGCAGAAATCCAGCGCCAGCGCGCCGCCGAAGGTGCCGGCCGGCGCCTGCGCCAGGTTGGCGTAGGCGAACGCCGCGCCGGCGCCGGTGCCGGCCAGCAGCGGCGGCAGGTAGGTGGGCAGGTGGTAATAGGCCTGGATGAAGTGGCTGAGGTTTTCCAGGTCGCCGTCGGTGAATTCGCAGTCGGCGCCGTCCTTTTCCAGGACCGCGAAGAACGCGCGGGTGTCGATGCCCGCCACCAGCGCGCCGCGGCCGGCGACCGCGCGCGCCAGGCGGTCCGCAGCGGCATCCCAGCCCGCGTCGCCCGACAGCAGCAGCACGAAGCTGGAAGCCGTGGCCGCCGGCGGGTACACCGCCAGGTCGTCGAAGCGCCCATGCGCGATGTGCTCGACCTTGGCGCCGGACGGCGCTGCCGCCGCCGGCGTCTGGCCCAGGCCAAGAGCGGCAGCGAGCACCGCGAACAGCGCAATGGCCGGCAAGCGGCCGCACCCGCTTTTGCCGATTCCCGATTGCCGAATCCCGATTCCCGGCTTGGTCACTTCCATACCACTTCCTTCACCCCGCCGGCGATCAGCGCGGCGGTGTCCAGCAGCACGCGCGGCAGCACCAGCCCGCCGGGCGACGCCAGGTAGCGCGGGCGCCACTGGGGCCCGAATTTGTCCTTGTAGCGCCGCAGGCCCTCGAAGTTGTAGAACGGCTCGCCGAAGCGGTGCACCAGCACCCCCAGCTTGTGCCAGAACGGCGCCAGCGGATGCTTTTCCAGGCCCGCCAGCGGCGCCATGCCCAGGTTGAACCAGCGGTAGCCCTGCGACTTGCCCCACAGCAGCAGCTCGACGAACAGGTAGTCCATCACGCCCTTGGGCGCGTCGCGGCCGTAGCGCATCAGGTCGATGGAGAACTCCTCGCGGTTGCTCCACAGCCACAGGTTGGTGAACGCCACCACCCGCCCGTCCAGCTCCACGCAGGCGCAGGAAAAGCGCCGCAGGTAGTCGGGCGAGAAGCGGCCTACCGAAAAGCCCTTCTCGGAGGTGGCCTTGGACAGCAGCCACTCGTCGGAGATCTGCTGCAGGCGCGGCAGCAACGGCACCACTTCCGCCGGCGGCAGCACGCGGAACGCAACCTTCTGCTTGGCGCAGCGGCGGTAGTCGTTGCGCAGGCCGCTGCGCGCCGAACCCTCCAGGCCGAACTCCGGCAGGAACACGCGCGCTTCCTCGCCGAGCTTGGCCAGCTCCAGGCCGAGGTCCAGGTACAGCGGCAGCCGCTCGGCGCTGACCTGATAGAACACCGGCCAGCAGGAGCTGCGGTCGCACAGCTCGCGGAAGCTCCAGCACAGCGCCTCGAAGCGCGCCGGGTTGCCCGCCGGATCGCCCAGCGCCACCATCGAGCGGCCGGAGCGCTGGTACATGATGAAGGCGTCGCCGTCCGGCGCGAACAGCAGTTGCTTGTCGCCGAGCAGGGCCAGGTAGGCCAGCGTGTCCTGGCTGTCCACGGCGATGCGCGCGGCCTTCTCGATGGCCGGCGCGTCGGGCATCGAGGGCTCCTCGCGCGAGGGGCTGAACAGGTGCCAGAGCATGAACGCGGTGGCCAGCAGCACCGTCAGCAGGCCGGCGCGCATGACGCGCGGGGCGTCGTCGTCGAAGGCGAACTGCCACCACAGCTCGTGCGCGTACTGCACGTCGCGGTAGGCCGCCACCGACAGCAGCACGGCCGCCGCCACCACCAGCACCACCGCCACCACCCAGGCCCGCGAGGAGCGCAGGTCCAGCAGCGAGGAACGCCGGTAGAAACGGCTGCGCGTGATCCACAGCACCATGCCGACCGCCGCCAGCAGGGTCGCCTCCTCGTAGTCCAGGCCCTTGAGCAGCGAGGCGCCGATGCCGGCGACCACCAGCACCATGGCGGTCCACCAGGCGCCGTCCAGCCGCTGCAGCAGCCCGCGCGCCAGGATCAGCAGACCCACGCCCACCGCGCTGCCGATCAGGTGCGACAGCTCCAGCACCGGCAGCGGCACGATGCCGCGCAGCCACTCCATGCGGCTGTCGATTTCCGGCGTGGCCCCGGACAGCAGCAGCACGGTGCCGCCCAGGAACACCGCCGCGGCGACCGCGCGCGGCGCGAACCGCTCCATCCAGATCTGCACCGTGGCGGTCCAGCGCTGCAGGTGGCGGCGCCGGTCCAGGGCGCCGCGCCCGATCAGCAGGCCGATGCCCAGCACCAGGGGCACGAAGTAATAGATGAAGCGGTACAGCAGCACCGCGCCGGCGGTGGATTCGTCGGCCGCGCCCGGCAGCGCCGACAGCAGGCCGATCAGCACAGTCTCGAACACGCCCAGGCCGCCCGGCGTGTTGCTGAGCACGCCGGCCTGCAGCGACAGCACGTACAGGCCGAGGAAACCCAGGTAGTGCAGGCCGAATTGCGGCGGCAGCAGCACGTAGAGCGAGGCGGCGGCAAAGCACAGGTCGATGCTGGCGACCAACAGCTGGCCGAGGGTGACGCCGAACGGCGGCAGCTTGAACTGGTGCCGGCCGATGCGCATGGGCTCGGTCTTGCGCAATGTCAGCCACAGGTACAGGCACAGGCCGATAAGGATCGCCGCGCCGAGCACGCGCAGCTGCCAGCCGTGCAGGAACAGCAGCTGCCTGGCCTCGTGCGCCGACAGCAGCAGGGACAGGCCCAGCAGCGTGCCCACGCCCAGCGCGAAGGTGCCGGACACCAGGCCGACGACGCCGGCGATCTCCATCGTCGACAGCCCGTCCGCCGAATAGCCGCGGTAGCGCACCGAGCCGCCGGACAGCCAGGACATGCCGGTGCTGTGGCCGATGGCGAAGGCGGTGAACGAGGTCAGCGCCGCCTGGCGCCACGGCAGCGGATGGCCGACGCCGCGCAGCGCCAGGTAGTCGTAAAACGTGAGCATGGTGTAGCTGCACACGGTGAAGAACACGCAGGCCAGCACCCGCGACAGCGGGATCTCGCCCAGGCTCGACATCACCTTGGCCGGGCTCAGGTCGGCCAGCAGGTGCCGCAGCACCACCACCGCAACCACGAACACGCCGATCGTGATCGCCGTGAGGACGATGGACTTGTAGTCGCGGACGGCGGTCATTGGCGGGCGGGCGGCACGATTGCACATTCTAGCGGGGCCGCCGCAGGCGCGGCCGGCGCGGCGCCATGCCGCCCGCGGGCGGGCGGCACGCGGCGGGGCGCAGCGCCACCCCGCGGGGTCTCAGGAAACGGCAAGTGGCGCCACCGGGCCGGCTCTCCGCCTTTTATGACCGTGTATCGGAAAGCGGGCGTCCGCCCGGCGCAAACGGTGGCGGCGGCGCCCCCCCGGCGACAACATGTGGCGGTCGGGGTTCACCTGTCCCACGGGAGCGCAGCGGCAATGCGGCCAAACGAGCGGATGCTGACGGATCTGGTGCCGGTCACGGCGCGCGGCGAGGCAACCCGCCGCAAGCTGCTGGCGGCCGCCGAGGAGGAGTTCGGCGGCAAGGGCTTCCATCCCGCCTCGGTCAGCTCGATCACCACCCGCGCCGGCGTCGGCCAGGGCACGTTCTACCTGTATTTCCGCAGCAAGGAAGAGATCTTCGTGACGCTGGTGCGCGAGATCGGCGGCACGCTGCGCCGGCGCATGCGCAGCGCCGCCGAGCAGGCCGCCGACCACCTGGAAGCCGAGCGCCTCGGGCTGCGGACATTGCTGGACTTCACCTACGAGCATCCGGGGCTGCTGCGCATCGTGCAGGAATCGCAGTTCGTCGACGAGGCGGTGTTCCGCGAGTACCACGAGCGCCTGGCCAAGAGCTGCGCCGACAGCCTGCGCGACGCCGCGCAGCGCGGCGAGAGCACGCCGGGCGACGCCGATACGCGCGCCTGGGCGGTCATGGGCATCGGCCATGCCCTGGGCATGCGCTGGTGCCTGTGGCAAGGCCGGCTGCCGGACGACAAGGTGATCGACGAGGCGATGCAGCTGGTGTCGCGCGGCATCGCACTCAACGCCTGAAGCGCGCACGGCGGGCGCCCGACCACCCCCGCGGGGCAGCCGGGCTTGCAGCGGCCCGGCGAATCAGGGCAGCCCGGCGTGCGGCACCTTCACCCGCACCGCGAGGATCTCCGCATCGGTGGCTTGCTTGCGCTCTTCCTCGCCGAACGACGGCGCGGCGCACAGGAACAGGGTGCGGCCGTCGTCGCCGCCCAGCATGCAGGCGTAGACACCGGTCTCGCCGCTGGAGATTTCCTCCAGGATGCGGCCGCCCTCGGCCACGCGCACCGCACGGTGGTGCAGCGCGTCGGCCACCCAGATGGCACCCTCGGCGTCCAGGCAGATGCCGTCCGGGACGATCGCCGCGCTGCCCAGGAAGGCGTGCGCGTCGGTGGTCTTCGGCGGCTCGCCGATCTGCGCCCAGATGCGCTGGTTGGACAGGCTGCCGTCCGCGCCCACGGTGAACGCGGCCAGGCTCTGGCCGAACGACTCGGCCACCACCAGGGTGCGGCCGTCGGGCGTCATCGCCATGCCGTTGGGGAAGCGCAGGCCGTGGGCGGCAACCTGCGCCTTGCCGTCCGCATCGACCCGGATCAGCACCGTGCTGGCCATCGGCGCGCCCGCCATCAGGTCGAAACCGAAGTTGCCGACCCAGGCGCGGCCCTTGGCGTCCACCAGCATGTCGTTCAGGTGGTGCGGCGCCAGCTTCGACAGGTCGGCGTGCTCCACCAGCGCGCCGGAAGGCTCGCGGCGCAACAGCTTGCGGTCGCGCATCGACACGATCAGGGCGCGGCCGTCGGGCAGGAAGCCGAGGCCGGACGGCTGCTGCGGCACGCGGGCGATGGTTTCCACGGTGCCTTTGGCATCCACCGCGACGACGCGGTGGCTGTAGAAGTCCGACAGCCAGAGGCGGCCCTGGTGCCAGCGCGGGCACTCCAGGAAGGTGAAGCCTCCGGCCAGCGTGGTCAGTCCGGGATGGGCAGGCGATGCCATGTGGTTTCCTCCATTGGGCCTGGTCGGTTTTTTGAGTCGCCGACCGGAGGATAACAGACCGCTTCGCGCCTGACGGCGGTCATAATAGGACCATTCCCAAGCATCGCCGAGACCCGTCATGATCGTCTTCGTCACCGGCGCCACCGCCGGATTCGGTGCCGCCATCGCCCGCCGCTTCGCCGCCGACGGCGCCAGGGTGGTTGCCGCCGGCCGCCGCGGCGACCGCCTGCAGGCGCTGCGCGAAGAGCTCGGCACGCGCCTGCTGCCGCTGGAGCTGGACGTGCGCGACCGCGCCGCGGTGGACGCGGCGGTGGCCGGCCTGCCGGCCGAATTCGCCGAGGTCGACATCCTGGTCAACAACGCCGGGCTGGCGCAGGGGCTCCACCCGGCGCAGACGGCCGACCTCGACGACTGGGATCGCATGATCGACACCAACATCAAGGGCCTGACCTACTGCACCCGCGCGCTGCTGCCGGGCATGGTGGCGCGCAACCGCGGCCACGTCGTCAACATCGGCTCGGTCGCCGGCGAATGGCCCTACCCCGGCGGCAACGTCTACGGCGGCACCAAGGCCTTCGTGCGCCAGTTCAGCCTGAACCTGATCGCGGACCTGTTGGGCACCCGCGTGCGCGTCAGCGAGATCGAGCCCGGCATGGCGGAAACCGAGTTCTCGCTGGTGCGCTTCCACGGCGATGCCGCGCGCGCCGGCGCGGTCTACTCCGGCATCAAGCCGCTGTCGGCCGAGGACATCGCCGACACCGTGCACTGGATCGTGAGCCGGCCGCCGCACGTCAACATCAACACCATTTCGCTGATGCCGGTGAATCAGTCGTTCGCGGGATTCACCATAAAGCGCGAATGACACCACCGGCAGCCGGCAGGGTAAGGGGGCGCTGCCGCAGCTGCCGAATTCAAAAGCAAGAGCCGGAGTGCGGCGCAAGGCGCGGGCGCAGAACATACGTTCACCGCTCGAACCCAGAGCCGCAGAACGGAGACTTTCGATGAACATGCCCGCCGCCAACGCCGCACTCGCCGCCGCCACCCAGGCCGACCCGCGCTGGGCCGCGGTGGTCGCACGCGACCCCGCCGCCGACGGCACTTTCTACTACTCGGTGCGCACCACCGGCGTCTACTGCCGCCCCTCCTGCGCCGCCCGCCTGGCGCGGCCCGAGAACGTGCGCTTCCACGACACGCCGCAAGCCGCCGCCGCGGCGGGCTTTCGCCCCTGCAAGCGCTGCCGGCCGGACCGGCCGGCGCTGGCCGAGCAGCACGCCGCGAAGATCACCCAGGCCTGCCGGCTGATCGAGCGCGCGGAGGAGCTGCCGAGCCTGGCGCAGCTGGCGCGGCGCGCCGCCATGAGCCCTTATCATTTCCATCGCCTGTTCAAGGCTGCCACCGGGCTGACCCCGAAAGCCTATGCGCTGGCGCACCGCGCCGGGCGCGTGCGCCGCGAACTCGGCCGCGGCGGCACGACGGTGACGCAGGCGATCTTCGGCGCCGGCTACAACTCCAATGCGCGCTTCTACGAAAAGTCCCGGGAGGTGCTCGGCATGACGCCCAGCGCCTATCGCGCCGGCGGCGCCGACACCGAGATCCGCTTCGCCGTGGGCCAGTGTTCGCTGGGCGCGATCCTGGTGGCCAGCAGCTCGGTCGGCATCTGCGCCATCCTGCTGGGCGACGATCCGGACGCGCTGGTCCGCGACCTGCAGGACCGATTCCCACGTGCCACCCTGATCGGCGGCGACGCCGGCTTCGAGACCCTGGTCGCGCGCGTGGTGGGCTTGGTGGAACAGCCGGCGCTGGGCCTGGACCTGCCGCTGGACGTGCGCGGCACCGCCTTCCAGCAGCGGGTCTGGCGCGCCCTGCAGGAGATTCCCGCCGGCGCCACCGCCAGCTACACCGACGTCGCCCGGCGCATCGGCGCGCCGCGGTCGGTGCGGGCGGTGGCCCAGGCCTGCGGCGCCAACGCGCTGGCGGTGGCCATCCCCTGCCATCGCGTGGTGCGCAACGACGGTGGACTGTCGGGCTACCGCTGGGGCGTGGAACGCAAGCGCGCGCTGCTGGACAAGGAAGCGCGCGCATGAGCGCGGTGCTGGAGCCCCTTGCCGCGGCCGGCGGCCTGGAGGCGCGTATCGCGGCCCTGGACTGGCCGGGCATCGCCACCGCGCTCGACGCCGGCGGCGCAGCGGTGATCACGGCGCTGCTGGATGCGCAAGAGTGCGCGGCGCTGGCGCAGCTGTACCGGCAGGATGCCGGCTTTCGCAGCCGCGTGGTGATGCAGCGCCACGGCTACGGCCGCGGCGAGTACAGGTACTTCGCCTACCCGCTGCCGGCCATGGTTGCGCGCCTGCGCGAGGCGCTGTACCCGCACCTGGCGCCGGTCGCCAACCGCTGGAGCGCGGCCATGGGCAGCGCCGTGCGCTTCCCGTCAGTGCATGCCGAGTTCATCGCGCGCTGCCACGCCGCCGGACAGCTGCGGCCCACGCCGCTGCTGCTGGAATACTGCGCGGACGACTACAACTGCCTGCACCAGGACCTTTACGGCGAGCACGTGTTCCCGCTGCAGGCGGCTATCCTGCTGTCGGCGCCCGGCCGCGACTTCACCGGCGGCGAGTTCGTCCTGACCGAGCAGCGCCCGCGCATGCAGTCGCGCCCCGAGGTGGTGCCGCTGCGCCAGGGCGACGCCGTGGTGTTCGCCGTGCATCACCGGCCGGTGCAGGGCACGCGCGGCATTTACCGCGTGAACATGCGTCACGGCGTGAGCCGCATCCGTTCGGGGCGGCGGCATACGCTGGGCGTTATTTTTCACGATGCGCTTTAGAGAAGTGCCCACGGAACCACACGAGCACGGCTCGCCTGCTGTTCGCCTCTCCCTCCGGGAGAGGCCGCGCCGCAAGGCGCGGGTGAGGGGCGCGGCATCGGCGAAGTTACGCGCCCTGTCGATCCGCCGGCCCCTCACCCTGCCCTCTCCCGAAGGGAGAGGGGGCGCGCTGAGACAATGACTCGATGTCATTGCCTGCGCCCCCGATGAATTCGCCTGGAGCCCCACTTTTTGACAGTGAGCACGCGAGCGAAGCGAGTCCGAAGGACGCACCCCAGGATGGGGTGCGCAACGCCCGGCCACCGATGCCCGGGCCGGGCGTTCCGGCAGCCGCACAGTCTCGCCATGGACGGCTGTGCTGAACATGCAAGGGAATTCAGCGCGATGAGGTTCGGTACGTGCTTACTTAGCAGCGGCAGATGACTCTCGACCTGTTCACCGAACCGTCCACAGAACCCGCGCCGCCCGAAACCTTCGCTCCCGGCGCGGTGCTGCTGCGCGCCTTCGCGCTGAAGGACGAAAATGCCATCCTTGCCGCCATTGGGCAGGTGGCCGCAGCCGCCCCGTTCCGCCAGATGGAAACCCCGGGCGGCTTCCGCATGTCGGTGGCCATGACCAATTGCGGCGCCCTGGGCTGGGTGACCGACCGCAGCGGCTACCGCTATACGAGCGAGGATCCGCAAAGTGGCCGGGCCTGGCCGGCCATGCCCGCGATCTTCCGCGCGCTCGCCCAAAGCGCCGCCGCGCAGGCCGGATTCGCGGGCTTCGAGCCGGACGCCTGTCTGGTCAACCGCTACCAGCCGGGCACGCGGCTGACCCTGCACCAGGACCGCAACGAGAAGGACTTTGCCCAGCCGATCGTGTCGGTGTCGCTCGGCATCCCCGCGGTATTCCTGTTCGGCGGCCCCAAGCGCGCCGACCGCTGCGCGCGCCTGCGCCTGCTGCACGGCGACGTCGTCGTATGGGGCGGACCCGCACGCCTGCGCTTCCACGGCGTGATGCCGCTGGCGCCGGCGGTGCATCCGCTGCAGGGCGCACAGCGCATCAACCTGACCTTGCGCAGGGCCGGGTAAGGGCAGGCGAAACCCGGCATCGATCGAATCGAAATGCTGGGTTTTCGGTTTGGTTCAACCCAGACTGTCCGGGTTGCCCCGCGCTCGCAGATCGGATGGCGCAAATGTATCCACATGGATACAATTACGCATGATCGAAGTCCGGCAAACCACGGCGTACGCGGACTGGTATGCGGAGCTGCGCGATGTTCAGGCCAAGGCGCGGATCGACGTGCGTATTCGCCGCCTGTCGCTTGGTAACCCGGGCGACGCCAAGCCCGTGGGCAAGGGTGTCAGCGAACTGCGGGTCGATTACGGTCCCGGTTATCGGATCTATTTCGTGTCGCGTGGCAAAGCATTAGTGGTGCTCCTCGCCGGTGGCGACAAGCGCACACAAGCTATCGACATCAAGACCGCACACGCACTGGCGGAACAGGTTTAGGAGGAATCCATGCGCAAGCTTGCAACTCGTCCCTGGGATGCCGCCGAGCATCTCACCAGCCCGGCCGCAATCGCGGCCTACCTCAACGCCGCCATGGAGGAGAACGATCCTGACCTATTCCTCGCGGCGCTCGGCGACGTGGCGCGTGCGCGCGGCATGGCCCAACTCGCCCGCGATTCCGGTCTCGGCCGCGAAAGCCTTTACAAAGCACTCAGCCCAGGTTCGAAACCACGCTATGACACCTTGTTCAAAGTGCTGCACGGACTTGGCGTGAAGCTGGCCGTCGAAACTTGAGGAATCGCGGCGAATCGTGGCCGGGTACAGAAACGAATCCCCGCGTTCCACCGCCGTTGCCTGCCGGATTCTCCCTTCGGTTCATGTCAGCCCGTTCAATCTTCAACCAGCTCATGGTTCGCCGCCGTCCATCGGCGGCGCCTCGGGCATCGCGGCGAGCTGCGCGGCCAGCGCCTGCCTGCTCGCGGGCGATGCCGGGACCATGGGCAGGCGCACCTCCTCGCTGAAGCCGCGCTCCTCGCCTGCCAGCGCGGCCTTGATGACGCAGGGGTTGGGCTCGGCGAACAGGAGGCGGACGAGGGGCAGCAGGCGGTAGGACAATTCGCGCGCGTAGTCCCAGCGGCCGGCGCGGGCAGCCTCGTAGAGCGCCACGTACCAGCGCGGGCGGATGTGCGCGGCGGCGGCGATGGCACCGCGGCCGCCCAGCGACAAGGTGGTGTAGATCAGGTGGTCGTCGCCGCTCAGCACGTCCAGCCGCGTGTCGCGGATCAGGTCCATCAGCTGGTCGATGTTGCCGCCGCTCTCCTTGATGGCGCGCACGTTGGCAAACTCGCACAAGGCCTGCACCGTTTCCAGTTCGATGTTGACGCCGGTGCGCAAAGGAATGTTGTAGAGCACCACCGGCAGCGGCGTGTGCGTGGCGATCTGCGCGAAATGGGCGCGGATGCCGGCTTGCGAGGGCCGCGTGTAGTACGGCGCCGCCACCAGCAGGCCGGCAAGCGGGCGCGTGTTGAGCGCCTCGAGCGCGTGCAGGGCCTTGCGCGTATCGTTGCCGCCGGTGCCCATCACCACGCCGCAGCGGCCTTGCGCCGCGTCCAGCACGGCGTCGAGCAGCCGCAGCTTTTCGGCTTCGTCCAGGGTGGCGGCTTCGCCGGTGGTACCGCAGACGACCAGCCCGTGGATGCCGGCCTCGGCATAGCGATGCACCAGGCGCCGCGCGGCGGGAAGGTCCAGGGCGCCGTCGCGGAACGGCGTGACCAGGGGCAACCAGATTCCTTCGAAACGTGTCATGACATCTTCTCCGGTGCGAAATGCAATGCCGGAGGAAGGAGTCTGGATGCTGCGGTGTGGCCTGCTGCTGCGTCCTGTCCGGCGTGGGGGCCTGACAGGAAAACCCGATCAGGCCGAAGGGGCTTTCTTGGATTTCTTGGACGCGGCCACGCCGCCGGCGCGCACACCCGCCGCCTGCGCCGCTTGGGCGAGGCGGGCGTGCAAGACGTATCGGCTGCGCGCTATTGGCATGGCGGCGGCAGTTTAGCGGAGCCGCCGCCGCTGCGTAAGGCCGCGCCCGTACAAAAGCGGAATGGCGCCAGGCAGGCGGAACTTGGGCGGACCTGCGGCGACCATTGCGTCCGGGGGACCATGCGGTCCCCCTCCCCTCGATCCCCTGCGCAGCCCTACTTTGCCGGCGCCGGAGCGGCGGCGGCGGGCGTGGTGTCCGAAGCCGGCGCCACCGGCTGGAAGGTCCAGGTCATGTGCACCTTGGCGATGCCGTCGAACACGCCGCCGACGGTGGAGTCGGCGTCGATCGGCATGCCGATGTGCAGGTCGGCGCTGACGTCGCCGTGGTCCTTGCCCTTGCGCACGTTGGCGGTGATCCAGCCCAGCGCCTCGGTGACCAGCGGCAGGTTGCCCTCTTCGGCGTAGGTGCTGCCGCCCATGGTGCGCGCGGTGCGCCCCTTGGGCGTGGGCACGTAGACGTTGTCGATGTAGATGTCCTGAGTCTGCGTGTCGACGACGCCGGTGAAGTGCGAGCACAGGTAGGTGCGGTCGTGGTTGTCGCCGGTATAGTCGGCGTCGCGCGTGGTGACGAACGGCACCAGGTTCTTCTTGGCCTTGTCGTAGGCCTTGGCACCCTCGATATGAGTGGCCTGGGTGACGTGCACCCGGCTCGGGCAGCCCTTGTAGGGAAAGAAATAGAGGTAGCGGCCGGGCTGGTCCAGCAGGGCGGCGCCGACGTCCCGCGTGGCCTTGCCGTTCTTGGCGTCGGTGGCGTCCTCCATCTGCGCGAACACCGCCGATGCGCGCTCCACCACCTCGGTCATGCAGTCGGGGTCGCCGTTGCACTTCTCCATTTCTTCCTGGACTTTTTCCGAGGCTTTCTGCTTTTCTTCCGGCGTCTGCGGGATTTCGAGCTTGCCGCCGCTCATGCGCTTGGCATTCTCCAGTCCGCGGCGCCGCATGAATTCGCGCTTGATGGCGATGCGGCGGTCCTGGTCCAGGTCAAGCAGGTTGGCGCCCATCAGGCGGCCGTCGGTGCGCAGCCGCGTGACCATCTCGTAGCGCTGCTGCGAGGTGGACTTGGACCATTGCAGGCCGTCGTGCCATTCCTGGTGCGCGTCGATGGTGACGGCGATGTTCAGCTCGCGGTCCGAGGCGCCAACATTGGTCGGCGTCGCCGGCGCCTCCACCTCCGGCTCCTGCGCGTTCGGCGCCGGCGTGTCGGCCGGCGGCGCGCCGGCGGCACCGGCCGCCAGCACCGCTGCAGGCAGGAATGCCGCGGCGGCGGCGCACAGCAGGCTGCCGCCGCACTGACCCAGAAGCTTCGAGATTTTCAAGCGCGCCTCCATCCGGTGCGCCCGCGCAATATCCGTCGGGCGCGGGCCTGGTCGATTGGACCGGCGCGCACCCGAAATGCTTCGCGCGCCGGCGTGTCGAGGCGCCAAGGGTAGCGCGGACCGGCTCCGGAAGCACCGGGCCGGCGCCGGAAACGGAACAATCCGGATTTTTCGCGCCGGCGCCGCGGCGAAAGCGGCTCAGGACAGGATCAGCCCGCCGTCGACGATCAGGGTCTGGCCGTAGATGTAGGACGACAGCGGCGAGGCCAGGAACAGGGTGGCCCCGGCGATGTCCTCCGGCGTGCCGAAGCGGCCGCTGGGAATGGCCTGCAGGGTGGCCTCGCGCCGCTTGGGGTTGGAGAAGGTGACTTCGGTGATCTTGGTTTCGACGAAGCCCGGCGCCACGCCGTTGACGCGGATACCGTCCGGCGCCCAGGCCTCGCCCAGCGTGCGGGTGAGGCCCACCGCACCGGCCTTGGAGGCGCCGTAGGCCGGGTTGCCCTTGGTGGCGTGAAATCCGGCGGTGGAGCTGATGATGATCAGCGCGCCCTTGGCCTTGGCCAGCATGTCGCGGAACTTGCCGCTGCAGGTCATCAGGCTGTTGAGGTTGACCTCGACCACCTTGCGGAAGCCGCTCATCTCGAACTCGGCGCGCTTGTACAGCACGATGCCCTGGGCCAGCACCAGCACGTCGAGCTTTTCGAACGGCGGCTGCCAGGCTTCCACCGCGGCCTGCTCGGACACGTTGACCTGCGCATACTCCAGGCCCTTGAGGTCCGAGCCCTTGACGCCGTCGTAGTCCTTGGCGCTGGGACGCGTGCCCCAGACGTAGACCTTGGCGCCGCGCGCGCGGAAGGCGTGCGCAATGCCGTTGCCGATGCCGCTGGAGCCGCCCACCACCAGCACGTTCTTGCCGCTGAAATCCAGGTCTGCCATGAAACGCTCCTCCCTCGTTTTTTTGCGGGCCGCGCCGGCCGCCCTTTAGGGAAGCTCTGATTTATCAGAGCTTCCTGTTTGGGCCACGGATGGCCCAACCCCTTTCAATGGCGCAAGCCATTGAAAGGGAAGGCCGTTGAAAATCACACTTTTCGACGGCCGTCTTCTGAATAAGTCCAGGACGGACTTATTCAGAGATTCCTTAGATCACGCCGTCGCGCTTGAGCGCCGCCACCGCGTCGGCCGGCACGCCGAAGTCGGCCAGCACCGCCTCGCTGTGCTCGCCGGGCGAGGACGGCGGCCGCTGCACCTTGGGCGGCGTGCGCGAGAAGCGCGGCGCCGGCGCCGGCTGGGTGACGCCGTCGATCTCGATGAAGGTGTTGCGCGCGCGGTTGTGCGGGTGCTGCGGCGCCTCGCTCCAGTCCAGCACTGGGGCGAAGCAGACGTCGCTGCCTTCCATCACCTGGCACCACTGGTCGCGGGTGCGGGTGCGCATCACCGCCGCCAGGCGCTTGCGCAGCTCCGGCCAGCGCGCGCGGTCCATCTGCGGGGTGAACTCCTTTTCGTCCAGCCCGGCCAGCTTGAGCAGCAGCGCGTAGAACTGCGGCTCGATGGAGCCGATCGACACGAACTTGCCGTCGGCGCACTCGTACATGCCGTAGAAGTGGGCGCCGCCGTCGAGCAGGTTGTCCTCGCGCTTGTTGGTCCAGTAGCCGGAGGCGGTGAGGCCGTAGACCGCCGCCGACAGCAGCGCGGCGCCGTCGGTCATGGCGGCGTCGATCACCTGGCCCTTGCCGGAACGGCTGGCCTCGATCAGGCCGCAGGCCACGCCGAAGGCCAGGAACATGGCGCCGCCGCCGAAGTCGCCCACCAGGTTGAGCGGCGGCGTCGGCGTCTGCGCGGTGCCGATGGCGCTGGCCACGCCGGTCAGCGCGATGTAGTTGAGGTCGTGGCCGGCGGCGTTGGCCAGCGGGCCGGTCTGCCCCCAGCCGGTCATGCGGCCGTAGACCAGCGCAGGCTTGCGCGCCAGGCAAACGTCCGGGCCCAGGCCCAGCCGCTCCATCACGCCGGGGCGGAAGCCCTCGATCAGCGCGTCGGACCGGGCGATCATGCCCAGCACCAGCTCCACCGCGCCGGGCTTCTTCAGGTCGATGGCGATGGAGCGCCGGCCGCGGTTGAGCAGGTCGTACTTGGCGTCGCGGATGAAGCCCGGCTTGGGCTTGCTGCTCTCGTTGCGCTTCTGGTCGATGCGGATGACGTCCGCCCCCATGTCCGACAGCAGCATGGCGCAGAACGGCCCGGGGCCGATGCCGGCCATTTCGATCACTTTGATCCCGCTCAAGGGTCCGGACATCTTCTCCTCCTGGTGGTGCGCGGGTGTTTATCGACCCGCGCGTTTCGTTTTCAAACGGCGGTTTGATTTTCGTACACGCCGGATAACATAATCAAGTCGTCAACCCGGCAACTAGCTTGGAGGAGAGCATGTCGGCGATGCAACCAGCGGAGCTGGCCGCGAGGCTGCGCCCGCTGATCGAGAAAGAGTGCGGCGCGGGATCGCAAGCCGCCAATGTCGGCGTGATGGAAGACGGCCATGCCGGCCTGACCTTCGGCTTCGACGTGGTCGACGCCGGCGGCCGCAACATCGGCTCGTACGTGATCAAGCTGGCGCCCAGGGGCGTCACCCGCCGCGGCAACACCGACGTCTACCGCCAGGCGCCGCTGCTGCGCGCGCTCAAGGCCGCCGGCCTGCCGGTGCCCGCAGTGCCCTGGGCCTCGCCGGACGAGGACCTGCTGGGCACGCCGTTCATCGTGATGGAAAAGCTGCCCGGCCGCGTGTTCCTGGTGTGGGAGCCGCACGCAGTGTTCAAGCGCGACACCGAGTCGGTGCGCGACATCTGGCTGCAGACCGCGCGCCTGCTGGCGCGCTTCCACCAGGTCGACGCCGCCACCGTGCTGCGCGGCTGGGAGCAGCCGCGCGGCCTGCCCGAGGAGCTGGCGATCTGGCCCAACGTGATCAAGCACGCGCAGGACCCCGCCTGGCTCGCCGCCGGCACCGCCCTGGGCGAGCAGCTGCGCGCACGCATGCCGGACGGCCAGCCGGTGGGGCTGATCCACGGCGACTACCAGCCCGGCAACATCCTGTTCGAGAACGGCCGCGTGTCGGGCGTGATCGACTGGGAGCTGTCCTTCATCGGCGCGCAGGGCCTGGACCTGGGCTGGCTGATGATGATGTCCGACCCCGCCGCCTGGGACGCCTCGTTCCCGCCCACCGCGCCGCCCTCGCAGGCCGAGCTGGTGGACGCCTACCGTGCCGCCGGCGGCCCGGCCTGGCGCGACGTCGGCTGGTACCAGGCGATGGCGCAGTACCGCATGGGCTCGATCGCCTGCCTGAACGTCAAGCTGCACCGCACCGGCAAGCGCCACGACCCGCTGTGGGAGCGCTTCGCGCCGTCGATCGCCACGCTGTTCTCGCGCGGCAGCGAGCTGGTCGCCTGAATCGCCGCCCCGGCGGGCGCCGACAAACTTGAAGAAGGAGGAGCACACAACATGATCGACTTTCAGCTTCCGGCCGAGCTGGTGGAGCTGCGCCAGCGGGTCGAGGAGTTCATCGCCGACAAGATCGTGCCGTTCGAGCGCGATCCGCGGCAGCGGCCGCACGGCGTGGACGAGTCGCTGCGGCGCGAGCTGGTGGCGCTGGGCCGGCAGGCCGGGCTGCTGTCGCCGCACGCGCCGAAGGAATACGGCGGCCTCGGCCTGGACCACCGCGGCATGGCGGTGGTTTTCGAAGCGGCCGGCTGGTCCACCCTGGGCGCGCTGGCGCTGAACATCCAGGCGCCGGACGAGGGCAACGTCAACCTGCTCAACCAGATCGCCACGCCGGAGCAGAAGGCGCGCTGGCTGGCGCCGCTGGTGCGCGGCGAGCTGCGCACCGTGTTCTCGATGACCGAGACCACCACCGACGGCGCCGGCGCGGACCCCTCGCTGCTCAAGACCGTCGCCCAGCAGGATACCGAGGGTTACCGCATCACCGGCCGCAAGTACATGATCTCCGGCGTGATCGACGCCGGCGTCAACATCGTCATGGCGCGCACGCTGGACCTGGGCGGGCGCGACCTCGGCGCCTCGATGTTCATGGTGGACATGGACGCGCCCGGCTTCAGCATCGTGCGCATGCTCGACACCATCGACACCAACACCGCCGGCGGCCACGCCGAGGTGCACTTCGAGGACGTGCGGGTGACGCCGGACCGCGTGCTCGGCGAGATCGGCCGCGGCTTCGCCAACGCGCAGGTGCGCCTGGGACCGGCCCGCCTGACCCACTGCATGCGCTGGCTCGGCGCGGCGCGCCGCTGCCACGCCATCGCGGTGGAGCACGCCGGCCGCCGCCACTCGTTCGGCAAGACCCTGGGCGAGCACCAGGGCGTGGGCTTCATGCTGGCCGACAACGAGATCGACCTGCACCTGTGCCGCCTGACCATCTGGCACGCCGCCTGGCTGCTGGACCAGCACCAGCGCGCCAGCAACGAAACCAGCATGAGCAAGGTGTTCTGTTCCGAGGCGCTCGGCCGCGTGGTGGACCGCTGCATGCAGATCCTCGGCGCGATCGGCATCACCGGCGACACCGTGATCGAACGCATTTACCGCGACATCCGGCCGTTCCGCATCTACGACGGCCCATCCGAAGTCCATCGCCACGCGCTCGCCCGACGCATCCTGTCGCGCCGCGCCAAAGCAGGAGACCACGCATGAGCAACAACAGCATCCAGAAGCTGGGCAGCTACGAGGAGATCTACAAGGCGTTCCGCTGGAACATCCCGGCGCGCTACAACATCGCCAACGACGTCTGCGACCGCCACGCGGCGGCGCGCCCCGACGGCATCGCCCTGATCGGCGACGACCCGCGCGGCGGCACCTGGACGATGAGCTTCCGGCAGATCCAGCGCCGCGCCAACCAGATGGCCAACATGCTGCTCGGCCTGGGCCTGAACCGCGGCGACCGCGTGATGCTGCTGCTGCCGCAGGACCCCTGGACCGCCATCGCCCACGTCGCCTGCTGGAAGGCCGGCCTGGTGTCGCTGCCGACCTCGGTGCTGTTCGGGCCGGACGCGGTGGCCTACCGCCTGGACTTCGCCGGCGTGCGCGTGGTCATGACCGACCGCGCCAACCTCGACAAGGTGATGGAGGCGCGCACCAAGGCGCCGTCGGTCGAGCACATCTTCCTGGTCGACGGCGACGAGCCCGGCGCGGGCTCGCTGGAAAAGGCCGTGGACAAGGGCCGCGACAGCTTCACCAACGTCGACACCGCGGCCGACGACCCGGCGTTCTTCAACTTCACCTCCGGCACCACCGGCAACCCCAAGGGCGCGCTGCAGGCGCACCGCTCCATGCTCGGCCACCTGCCTGGCCTGGAGTTCATCTACGACTTCTTCCCGCGGCCCAACGACGTGATCTGGTCGCCGGCCGACTGGGCCTGGCTGGCCGGCCTGATGGACGTGCTGATGCCGGCCTGGTACCACGGCGTGCCGGTGGTGACGTTCCGCGGCCAGCGCTTCGACCCGGAGCAGGCCTGCGACCTGATGGGCCGCCACAAGGTCAACGTCGCCCTGCTCACCCCCACCGCGCTGCGCATGATGCGGCAGATGAAGGACCCGCTGGCTTCCGGCATGCGCCTGCGCGTGGTGCTGTCGGGCGGCGAGTCGGTGGGCAAGGAGCTGCACGAGTGGGCCAGCCAGGCGCTGAAGACGCCGATCAACGAGGGCTTCGGCCAGACCGAGTGCAACGTGGTGCTGGGCAACTGCGCCGGCGTCATGCCGATCAAGCCCGGCTCGCTGGGCCGGCCGATGCCCGGCCACGTCTGCGCCATCATCGACGACCAGGGCAACCCGGTGCCGGCCGGCACCATCGGCCACATCGCGGTCAAGCGGCCGGACCCGGTGATGATGATCGAGTACTGGCGCAACCCGAAGGCGACCCAGGAGAAGTACATCGGCGACTGGCTGATCACCGGCGACCTCGGCCACTGCGACGAGGAAGGCTACTTCTGGTACCAGAGCCGCGCCGACGACGTCATCACCAGCTCCGGCTACCGCATCGGGCCGTCCGAGATCGAGGACGCGCTGACGCGCCACCCGGCGGTGCTGCTGGCGGCCGCCATCGGCGTGCCGGACCCGCTGCGCACCGAGTCGATCAAGGCCTTCCTGGTGCTGCGCCAGGAGCACAAGCCTTCGCCGGAGCTCGCCGCGCAGATCCAGGAGTTCGTGCGCAACCGCCTGGCCAAGCACGAGATGCCGCGCGAGATCGAGTTCGTCGCCTCGCTGCCGCTGACCACCACCGGCAAGGTGATGCGCCGCGAGCTGCGCGACGCCGAGCGCAAGAAGGCCGCGGCCAAGGCCGGCAAGCCCGGGTAAGCATGGACGAAGTCGATCGCCGGGTTGGAGCACGAGCCATGCGGCTGGGCAGGAAAGACTGCAGCGCCAATATTCCCTCTCCCTCCGGGAGAGGGGCTGGGGTGAGGGGCCGGCGGTTCGACAAGGTGCACTTCGTCGAACCGGCGGCCCCTCACCCGCGCCTATGGCGCGGCCTCTCCCGAGGGGAGAGGCGAATATATGCGGTGCGGAACGCCGGCTTTCGGTACATCGCTGAACACGGGAGCTTCACCGCATGACCGCGCAAAGCCGCGCCGCGCAGCCCGCGGCGCGCCGCTTCAAGCCCTCGCAGGAGCAGATCGTGTTCCTGGTGACGCTGGCGCTGGGGGTGGGCTTCGCGCTCACCCTGCCCGGCTTCGGCACCGTGTCCAACCTGCTGACCCTGACGCGCAGCGTGGCGATCCTGGGCATCCTGGGCATCGCCATGAGCGTGGTGGTGATCGGCCGCGGGCTGGACCTGTCGCTGGTGGCCTCGATGGCGGTGACCTCGGCCTTCACCCTGCAGCTGCTGCAGCGCGGCTGGCCGACGCCGGCGGCGCTGGGCCTGGCGCTGGCGCTGGCGGTGCTGATCGGCGTGGCCAACGGCTTCATCATCGCCTTCGTCGAGGTGCCGGCGCTGTTCACCACGCTGGCCACCGGCTTCCTGGTGTTCGGCCTGGGCCGCGTGTTCCTGCTCGACGGCGTCATCACCTACCTGCCGGACCGCGCCGGCGGCCTGGCCTGGGTCGGCCAGGGCAGCCTGGCCGGGGTGCCGGCGCCGGTGCTGGCGTTCGCGCTGGCGGCGCTGGCGGTGCACCTGCTGATGTCGCGCACCGCCGTCGGCCGCTTCATCTACGCCCACGGCGACAACGCCGAGGCGGCGCGCCTGACCGGCATCGCGGTGCGGCCGCTGACCATGGCCGAGTACGCGCTGTCCTCGACCATCGGCTTCGCCGCCGGGCTGGTGATGGCGGCGTCCACCGCCAGCATGAACACGCAGGTGATCAACTCCACCCTGATCTTCGACGTGATCCTGGTGGTGGTGCTGGGCGGCGTCAGCCTGGTCGGCGGGCGCGGCAGCGTGATCAGCGTGCTGGCGGGCACCGCGCTGATCGGCACGCTGCTCAACGGCATGACCATCCTGGACCTCGACAACAACGTGCAGAACATCGTCAAGGGCGGCGTGCTGCTGGGCGCGATCATGCTGGACAACCGCCTGCATCCGCGCGACGAGGAAACCGCGCGCCAGGGCGACTGAGTTCGGGAACCAACGACGGAGAACGCTGTGAAGCCTTGCATCGACAATCCGGCGGCCCCGGCGCGCGGCGCCGCGCGCCGCTGGCTGGCCGCGGCGGCCTGCGCATTCGTGCTGTGCGCCTGCGGCGGCGGCTCGTCCGGCCAGGGCGGCGGCCAAGCCGGGGGGCAGGCCGGGAGCGGTGCCGCGCCGCCGCCGGCTGCGGCCGCCGCGCCGGCGCCGGACCTGAGCGGCGCCGACAGCTCGGCCGCGCTGCAGGCGCACGCGGAGGGCGCGCTCAAGGGCAAGACCATCGCCTGGGTGCCGCTGGCGATGGGCCTGCCGCTGACCGAGATCTGGACCCGGGTGATGCGCGAGGAGGCGCAGGCGCGCGGCATGCGGCTGGAAGTGCGCGACCCCAACTGGAACACCACCGCCGCGCTGCAGGCGCTGTCCGCGCTGATCGGCGAGAAGCCGGCACTGATCGTGGTGCACAACCCCAACGTCCAGCTCTACGCCAAGGAGCTCAAGCGCGCCGAGGAAGCCGGCATCCCGGTGATCCAGGTCAACATGGTGTCGAACTACAAGACCGCCGCCTACATCGGGCCCGACTGGCACGAGGTGGGCCGGCTGCTGGCCGACGAGATCATCCACCAGTGCGGCGGCGGCAGCGGCCAGTCGGGCAAGGTGTCGATCGTGCAGGGCGAGCAGACCTCCGGCGTGTCGATCGAGCAGATGGAGGGCCTGAGCGCGGAGCTGGCCACCGACAAGGCGATCCAGGTGGTGTCGAGCCAGGCCGCCAACTGGGACACCACCAAGGCGCACGACATCACCGCCACCGTGCTGCAGCAGCACCCGGACCTGTGCGCCAGCGTCGGCTTCTGGAGCGGCATGGAGATCGGCGCGGCCGAGGCGATCAAGTCCGCCGGCAAGCTCGGCCAGGTCAAGGTCTACGCCTCCGGCGGCGAGGGCAAGGTCGACTGCCAGAACGTCGACAACGGCCTGCTGACCAAGGTGCTCAGCTACGACGCGCCGGACCAGGCCAAGGCGGTGATCCAGGTCGCCAGCTTCATCCTGCAGTCGGGCGCCAGGCCAGACGCCTTCCGTGCCGCCAATTATTCCACCCTGCACTGGATGGAGAAGGGCAAGTACGACCCGGCGCTGTGCTACGACTGGAACAACCAATGGCGCGACTATGCCGACAGCGCGCCGGGGCAATGAAATGCTGAAGACCACTCGCTGCGCCGCCGCCGCGCTGGCCCTGGCGTTCGCCGCCGCCGCCGACCCGCCGGCCGGCTTGAGCGGCGCCAACAGCTCGGCCGAGCTGAACGCGCACGCGCTGGCCTCGCTCAAGGGCAAGACGGTGGCCTGGCTGCCGGTCAACATGGGCGTTCCGCTCACCGAGATCTGGACCAAGGTGATGCGCGAAGAGGCGCAGGCGCGCGGCATGAAGCTGGTCATGCGCGACCCCAACTTCAGCACCACCGCCGGCCTGCAGGCGCTGTCGTCCCTGATCGGCGACAAGCCGGACCTGCTGGTGGTGCACAACCCCAACGTCCAGCTCTACGCCAAGGAACTGAAGCGCGCCGAGGAAGCCGGCATCCCGGTGATCCAGGTCAACATGGTGTCGAACTACAAGACCGCCGCCTATATCGGCCCGGACTGGAACGCGGTGGGACGCCTGCTCGGCCAGGAAGTGATCCGCCAGTGCGGCAGCGGCAGCGGCAAGTCCGGCAAGGTCTCGGTGATCCAGGGCGAGCTGACCTCCGGCGTTTCGATCGGCCAGATGGAGGGCCTGAACGCGGCCTTCGCCAAGGACCCGTCGATCCGCGTGGTCTCCAGCCAGGCCGGCAACTGGGACGCCAACAAGGCGCACGACATCACCGCCACGGTGCTGCAGCAGCACCCGGACCTGTGCGCCAGCGTCGGCTTCTGGAGCACCATGGAGATCGGCGCCGCGCAGGCGATCAAGTCCGCCGGCAAGCTCGGGCAGGTGAAAGTCTACGCCTCCGGCGGCGAGGGCAAGGTCGACTGCGAGAACGTCGACAGCGGCCTCATCACCAAGGTGCTGAGCTACGACGCGCCGGACCAGGCCAAGGCGATCATCCAGGTCGGCAGCTTCATCCTGCAGTCGGGCGCCAGGCCCGACGCGTTCCGCGTGGCCAACTTCTCCACCCTGCACTGGATGGAGAAGGGCAAGTACGACCCGGCGCTGTGCTACGACTGGACCCTGTAGTCCGGCAACCAGGCAAGACAAGGTGAGGAGACGCTTCAAGTGAGCAGCGGCGTGCGCTACAACGGGGCCCTGATGAGCGGCGGCATCGCGCGCCGGCTCTACCACCGCTGGTCCTTGCGGCTGTTCCTGTCGGAGCTGCTGGCCAAGCGCTGGATGGAACCGGCGATCCCGTTCGTGCTGATGCTGGCGCTGATCGCCTACTTCGGCGCGGTGACGCCCAACTACGCCACCTGGGGCAACGCGCGCCAGCTCGGCCGCGAGTTCGCCGAGATGGGCTTCGTCGTCATCGCCATGGCGCTGGTGGTGATCTCCGGCGGCATCGACCTGAGCGTGGGCTCGGTGTTCGCCTTCGCCAACCTGACCGCGCTGGGGCTGTTCCAGATCGGCCAGCTGCCGGTGCTGCCGGTGATCGCCGGCACGCTGGCCGCGGGCGCGGCCGTGGGCGCGGTCAACGGCGTGCTGGTCGGCTACTTCAAGACGCGGCCGTTCCTCACCACGCTGGTCACCCTGATCATCCTGCGCGCGGTGGTGGACCTGCTGTCGCAGCACTACTCGGTGCAGCTGGCGATGGGCAGCAACACCTCGGCGCTGTGGGACTTCCTCGGCGGCGGCGCGCTGCTCGGCATCCCGTCGAACCTGCTGGTACTGGGCATCGTCGGCGGCGTCGGCCACGTCCTGCTGAGCCGCTCGCGGCCGGGCTGGCACCTCACCGCCATCGGCTCCAGCCGCAAGGCCGCGCGCCATGCCGGCATCGCGGTGGAGAGCACGCTGTGCCTGACCTACGTCGCCTCGGGCATGCTGGCCGCCGCCGGCGGGCTGTTCTACGCCGCGCGCCTGTCCAGCACCGGCTCCGACACCGGCGTCGGCTGGGAGGTGAACGCGCTGACCGCCGCGGTGCTGGGCGGCGTCAGCCTGTCGGGCGGGCGTGGCACGGTGGCGCGCGCAGTGATCGGCGCGGTGATCGTGTTCGTGCTGGTCAACGGCCTGGTGCGCATGGGCTTCCCCGGCGCGCTGACCTCCACCGCGCTGGGCGCCGTGCTGCTGTTCGCCGTCGGCGTGGACGTGAAGTGGGCCAAGAACCGCGTCAAGGCGATCCAGAAGATCTACCTCAACCCGACCGTGGTGGAGCTGCCGCCGGCGCCGTCGACCGCGCGCGACAGCGGCACGCCGTTCGCCGAGAACGACCGCCTGCGCGACTCCGAGGAGATCGGCCTGGACCAGGTGGAAGGCCCCGAGGACGTGATCCTGGACCGCCAGGACCGCCTCTACTGCGGCACCCGCGACGGCCTGATCCTGCGCTTCTCCGGCCCGCGCTTCGAGCAGCGCGAGGTGTTCGCCCGCATCGGCGGCCGCCCGCTGGGCATGGCCTTCGACCGCGACGAGAACCTGCTGGTGTGCGTCGGCGGCATGGGCCTGTACGGGGTGACGCCGCAGGGCAAGGTCTACAAGGCCACCGACGAGACCAACCGCAGCTGGTTCAAGCTCAACGACGACTCGCGCCTGCGCCTGGCCGACGACCTCGACATCGCGCCCGACGGCAAGATTTATTTCAGCGAGGCGACCATCCGCTACGAGATGCATTCCTGGCACCTCGACGGCATGGAAGGCCGCGCCAACGGCCGCCTGATCTGCTACGACCCGGCGACCCGGCGCACCCGCACGGTGATCAAGGACATCGTCTTCCCCAACGGCGTTTGCGTGGCGCACGACGGCCAGTCGCTGCTGTTCGCCTCGACCTGGCTGTGCTCGATCTTCCGCTACTGGATCGACGGGCCGAAGAAGGGAAAGATCGAGACCCTGATCGACAACCTGCCCGGCTACACCGACAACATCAACCGCGCCTCCGACGGCTGCTACTGGCTGGCGCTGGTCGGCATCCGCTCGCCGGCCTTCGACCTCGCCATGCGCAACCCGGGCTTCCGCCTGCGCATGGTCAAGCAGATCCCGCCGGACGAATGGATCCTGCCGGGCATCAACAACGGCTGCGTGCTCAAGTTCAACGAAAAGGGCGAGGTGCTGGAGTCGCTGTGGGATCCGGGCGGCCGCAAGCACGCCACGCTCACCTCGATGCGCGAGCACAAGGGCTGGCTCTACCTCGGCGGCCTGGAAAACAACCGCATCGGCCGCATCCGCCTGCCGGACGCCGACCCCGACTGGAACGGCTTCGACGACTACTGGCGCAAGGGCAAGGCCTGATCATGCTGTTCGAACACGTACTGTCGGACCTGAAGTTCATCCTGTTCCCCGAGCGCGAGGCGGACCAGGCGCTGCCGGTGATGGACGGCCCGTGGACCCCGAACCGCCGGCTCGACGAGGCGCAGCCGGTCGGCGAGGACATCCCCGGCTGCGACGACATCGCGGCCGGCGGCGACGGCGGCATCTTCGTCTCCGCCGGCCGCCAGGTGCTGGCGCTGTCAGGCGCGGGCCTGGCGCAGCGCCGCGTGCATGCCACCTTCGAGCAGGAGGTCGGCGCGCTGGCGGCGGCGGCGGACGGAACGCTGTATGCGGGGCTGGACGGCGCCGGCGTGGTGCGCCTGGACCCGCAGGGGCGCGCAACCGCGCGCCTGCAGGCCGCCGACGGCCGGCCGCTGCGCTGCCCCACCGCGCTGGCGCTGCTGCCCGACGGGCGGCTGGCGATCGCCGAAGGCTCGGCCGACAACACCGCGCAGCGCTGGTGCCACGACCTGATGGAGAAGCGCGCGTCCGGCCGCCTGCTGGTGGCCGACGCCGACCTGTCCGGCGCCGTCACCATCCTCGACGGCCTGGCCTGGCCGGCGGGGCTGCTGGTGCAGGACCGGCAGCTGTGGTTCAGCGAGAGCTGGCGCCACCGCGTGCAGGCGCTGCCGCTGCCGCTGAACGCCGGCGCGCAGCCGCAGCCGCTGGCGCGCAACCTGCCGGGCTACCCGGCGCGCCTGTCGCCCGACGGCGCCGGCGGCGCCTGGCTGGCGCTGTTCGCCGCGCGCACCCACCTGGTGGAGCTGGTGCTGCGCGAGCGCAAGTTCCGCCAGGAGATGCTCGCCGGCGTCGACCCGCATTTCTGGATCGCGCCGAGCCTGCACGCCACCGGCCACTACCTGGAGCCGCTGCAGGGCGGCGCGCTGAAGAAGCTCGGCATGATGAAGCCCTGGGCGCCGCCGCGCTCGTACGGCCTGGTGGCGCACCTCGCCGCCGACGGCGCCTGCAGCGCCAGCCTGCACAGCCGCGCCGGCGGCCTGCACCACGGCATCACCGCCGCCCGCGTGCACGGCGGCCGCCTGCTCGCCGCGTCCAAGGGCGGCAGCCGGCTGCTCGACCTGGGCGCCGCCGCCGCGCCGGAGGCCGCGCCATGAGCACCCGGCAGGATGCGGCGCCGTTCCTGCGCATCGAGCAAGGCACCAAGGCCTACGCCGGCGTCAACGTGCTGCAGGACGTCGACTTCGACCTGCGCGCGGGCGAGGTGCACGCCCTGGTCGGCGAGAACGGCGCCGGCAAGTCCACCCTGTGCAAGGCCATCGCCGGCGCCATCGAGCTGAGCGGCGGGCGCTACCTGGTGGACGGCAGGCCGGTGCGCTTCGCCCGCCCCGGCGAGGCGCTCAAGGCCGGCATCTCGATGGTCTACCAGGAAACCAGCCTGGTGCCGACGATGACGGTGGCGCAGAACATCGAGCTGGGCCACGAGAAGCTGATCACGCGCTTCCGCTCGCTCAACATCAAGGCGCAGCAGCTGCTGCAGTCGCTGCGCTTCCACGTGGACCCGGCGGTGCTGGTCAGCGCCCTGGGCACCGCGCAGCGACAGATGGTGGAGATCGCCCGCGCGGCGCACCACAAGGCGCGCGCGATCATCTTCGACGAGCCCACCGCCAGCCTGACGCCGGAGGAAAAGCTCAACTTCTTCCAGCTCATCCGCGACCTGCGCGGCCAGGGCCTGGGCATCATCTTCATCAGCCACGCGCTGGAAGAGGCGCTGGAGCTGGCCGACCGCGTCACCGTGCTGCGCGACGGCCGCCACGTGGTGACGGCCGCCGCCGCCGAGCTGACGCGCGAGCAGCTGGTGCGGCACATGGTCGGCCGCGAGGTGGAAAAGACCCACTACGCGCGCGGCGTGCACCACGCCGCCGGCACGCGCCGCGAAAAGGTGCTGAGCGTGGAAAACCTGACCATGGGCAACACCGTCAAGAACATGTCGTTCACGCTGTACGCCGGCGAGGTGGTGGGCATCGCCGGCCTGATCGGCTCGGGCCGCACCGAGGCCGCCAAGATCGTGGCCGGCGCGCTCAAGCGCAACCTGATCCGCGGCGGCTCGGTGTTCCTGCGCGGCCGCGCGGTGCGCTACCGCGTGCCCAAGCAGGCGATCAACGACGGCATCGCCTACATCACCGAGGACCGCAAGCTCAACGGCTTCTTCGAGACGATGACGGTGGAGGAGAACATCTACCTCGGCCACCTCGCCACGCGGCGCGGCTTCCGCTTCCTGGTGTCGGCGCGCGACCGGCGCGGCGTGGCCGGCCGCTTCATCGAGCGGCTGCAGGTGCGCGCGGCGAGCGCGCGGGCAAAGATCGTCGAGCTGTCCGGCGGCAACCAGCAGAAGGTGGTGGTGGCCAAGTCGCTGGTGCAGGAGCCGGAGGTGATCTTCTTCGACGAGCCGACCCGCGGCGTCGACGTCGGCGCCATCCCGGAGATCCACCAGGCGATCCGCCGGCTCGCCGCCGAGGGCAAGACGGTGTGCGTGATCTCCTCCTACCTGCCGGAGGTGCTGGCGGTGGCCGACCGCATCCTGGTGGCCCGCCAGGGCCGCATCGCCGAGGAGTTCTCGGCGCAGGACGCCACCGAGGACAAGATCATGTTCGCGGCGATCCACTGACCATGAAGCACTCGGCCAAGTCGGGCGGCGGCAACGGCAGCGGCAAGCCGGCGCGGGTGTCGCGCCACCCGGCCTTCGACCGCGACGACCAGTTCCAGCGCCGGCGCCTGGCGATGCTGGAAACCGCCATCCACTTCTTCAACCGCAGCGGCTTCCACGCCACCTCGATGGAGGCCATCGCCACCCAGCTCGGCCTGACCAAGGGCACGCTGTACCACTACTACGAAAGCAAGCTGCAGCTGCTCTACGAATGCATGCTGCACTCGGTGGAGGAAGGCCGCGTGGTGGCGCTGCAGGCGCAGGACGAGGGCGGCAGCGGCGCGCAGAAGCTGGAGCGCTTCCTGCGCCTGCAGTTCCGCACCCTGGCCGGGCACAGCGGCTCGTCGTGGATCTTCGCCGACATCTCGGCCCTGCCCGCCGAGGAGTACGCCGAGGTGCGGCGCCGCCAGCGCGTGGTGGACCAGCTGGTGCAGCAGTTCATCGCGCAGGGCGTGGCCGACGGCAGCCTGGAGGCGACCAACCCCAAGATCGCCGAGTTTTTCCTGATGGGCGCGCTCAACTGGCTGCCGCGCTGGTTCCGGCCGGAAGGCCCGATGACCAGCGAAGAGCTGGCCGATATCTTCATCCGCATGGTGTTCGACGGCGTGCGCGCCAAGCCTGGCGCCGCCGGCGGCTGACGGGCGGCAGCGCCCGGCAATTACCGAGGAAGTGCACATGGCACAGCAGCAGAGAAGGAAGATCCTGATCGCCGGCGCGCTGGGCCTCACCGGCCGCGCCGCCATCCGCCACTTCGAAAGCCGCGGCTGGGAGGTGGTCGGCCTGTCGCGGCGCACGCCGGCGCAGGCGTACCGCGACGATTTCCAGTCCAGGGCGCAGTTCATCGCCGTGGACCTGCGCGACCCGGCGGACTGCAAGGCCAAGCTGGCGGCGCTGACCGACGTCACCCACGCGGTCTACGCCGCGGTCTACGAGACCAGCGACCTGAAGGGCGGCTGGACCCAGGGCACCGAGGATTTCGTCGGCACCAACGTGCAGATGCTGCGCAACTTCCTGGATGCGCTGCTGCCCGCGGCCGGGGACCTGCAGCAGATGACGGTGTTCCAGGGCGCCAAGGCCTACGGCGCCCACACCGGCCAGATGAAGCTGCCCGCCAAGGAGACCGACCCGCGGGTGATCTCCATCGGCTTCTACACGCCGCAGGAGGAGCTGCTGCGCGCACGCCAGAAGGGCGCGCGCTGGACCTGGACCATCGTGCGGCCGCAGATGATCTCCGGCTTCGCCACCGGCGCGCCGATTTCCTGCCTGCCGGGCGTGGGCGTGTACGCCGCCGTGTGCCGCGAGCTGGGCCTGCCGCTGCGCTTCACCGGCCGCGCCGACGGGCCGCTGGAGGCGGTGGACGTGGCGCTGCTGGCCAAGGCGCTGGAATGGGCCGCGACCAACTCCAGCTGCGCCAACCAGATCTACAACATCGCCAACGGCGACTGCTTCTGCTGGCCCAACGCGTTCCGCCGCATCGCCGACGAGGTGTTCGGCATGGAGCTGGCGCCGGCGCACACCGACTACCTGGCGGTGGTGATGGCCGACAAGGCGCCGCTGTGGGACGAGATCGTGCGCAAGTACGACCTGCGCCGCTACGCGATGAGCGAGATCGTCGCCTCCTGGCAGATCGTCGACTTCTTCCTCGACTACGGCGACCGCAACCGCCTGTCCCTCCTGTCCACCATCAAGGCGCGCAAGCACGGCTTCCTGGAATGCGAGGACAGCGAGGATATGGTGGTGCGGCAGCTCAAGGAGATGCAGGCGGACCGCATCCTGCCGCCGCGGCAGTAATTCCAGGAAAAAAGCCCTCTCCCTCTGCGGGAGAGGGTTGGGTGAGGGGGCGCGTTTAGGCGATGACTCGATGTCATCGCCTGCGGCCCCGATGAATTCGCCGAGAGCCCCGTATTTCAATAGTGGGCACGCGAGCGAAGCGAGTCCGAAGGACGCACCCCAGGATGGGGTGCGCAACGCCCGGCCAGGGATGGCCGGGCCGGGCGTTCCGGTAACCACGGAGCCTCGCCAGGGATGGCTGCGGTAAACATACAAGGGGTCGAATGGCTGCCGCGTTGGCAGCGCACTTCGTCGACGCTTACCCCTCAACCTGTCCTTCTCCCCCAAGGGGAGCTTTGCGGAATTCTTCTTGCATTGAAAGAGGCATTGAGCAGGAGGAGTTGAGCGATGGCGCACAGAGGCGGAAGCAAGCAACTGGGATTGGCCGATGCTCTGGTGCATCCCGGAATTGGCAAGAACGCGCAACTGGATCGGATTAACGAAACGGTCGAGTGGGGCGCCATCGAGCAGGTGCTGTCGCC
>JADHNH010000138.1 GCA_016779605.1 Nevskia sp.
AAGGAACGTACGTCCCCCACCCCTTGTCCGCCGATATCTTGGTCAGCGCCGCCGTCGTCGTCGTCTTGCCGTGATCCACGTGCCCGATCGTCCCAACGTTAACGTGCGGCTTGACTCGCTCGAATTTCTCTTTGGCCATCGTCGTTCAACCTTGTTTCGTAATTGGTTTGGCAGCCTGGCTTGGCAGCGGGGCCTGGCTAGTGGGTGATGAGTGAAACGTACCGTCCTACTTCTTCGCCAGGGTCGCGGCGACGCTGGCCGGCGTTTCCTGGTACTTCTTGAATTCCATGGTGTAAGTGGCGCGTCCCTGGCTCATCGAGCGCAGCGTGGTCGAGTACTGGAACATCTCGGCCAGCGGCACTTCCGCCTTGATCGCCTTGACGCCGCCGACGTCTTCCATGCCCAGCACCACGCCGCGACGGCGGTTGAGGTCGCCGACGACGTCGCCCATGTAGTTGTCCGGCGTTTCAACTTCCACCGACATGATCGGCTCCAGGATGACCGGGGACGCCTTCAGCGCGCCTTCCTTGAAGGCCATGCTGCCGGCGATCTTGAACGCCATTTCATTGGAGTCGACATCGTGGTAGCTGCCGTCGAACACGGTGACCTTGACGTCCACCACCGGGTAGCCGGCGACGACGCCGTTCTTCATCTGCTCGACCACGCCCTTGTCGATCGCCGGAATGTATTCCCGCGGAACGGTTCCGCCGACGATACCATTGACGAATTCGTAGCCCGTGCCGGGCTCCTGCGGCTCCAGTCGCAGCCAGCAATGGCCGTACTGGCCGCGGCCGCCGGACTGGCGCACGAAGCGCCCTTCCGACTCCACCTGCTTGCGGATGGTCTCGCGGTACGCAACCTGGGGGGCGCCGACATTGGCCTCGACCTTGAATTCGCGCTTCATGCGCTCGACCAGGACTTCCAGGTGCAGCTCGCCCATGCCGGAAATCACGGTCTGGCCGGTTTCCTCGTCCGTATGGACCCGGAACGACGGGTCTTCCTGCGCCAGCTTGTTCAGCGCGACGCCCATCTTTTCCTGGTCGGCCTTGGTCTTGGGTTCCACGGCCTGGCTGATGACCGGGTCCGGAAACACCATGCGCTCCAGCACCACCGGCTTGTTCTGCGCCGCCAGCGTGGTGCCGGTATAGATGTCCTTCAGGCCGACGCAGGCGGCGATGTCGCCGGCGCGGACTTCCTTGAGTTCGCTGCGCTCGTTGGCGTGCATCTGCAGCATGCGGCCGATGCGCTCGGTCTTGCCGCTGCGCGAGTTGTAGACGCTGTCGCCGGTGTTCAGCACGCCGGAGTAGACGCGGACGAAGGTCAGGGTGCCGACGAACGGATCGGTCATGATCTTGAACGCCAGCGCCGAGAACGGCTCGCTGTCCAGGGCCTTGCGCTCGATCAGCTTGTCGTAGTCGTCCGGATCGTGCGCCTGCACCGGCGGAATGTCCGTCGGCGCCGGCAGGTATTCGACCACCGCGTCGAGCATCGCCTGCACGCCCTTGTTCTTGAACGCGGAGCCGCACAACATGGGAAAGATCTCGCGGGCGATGGTGCGCGCACGCAGGCCTTGCTTGATCTCTTCCTCGGTCAGGCTATGGCTTTCCAGATACTTGCCCAGCAGATCGTCGTTCGCCTCGGCCGCGGCCTCGATCATCTTCTCGCGCCATTCGTTGGCCAGATCCACCAGGTCCGCGGGAATCTCGCCGTACTCGAAGGTCAAGCCCTTGTCTTCCTCGTTCCACAGGATGGCCTTCATCTTGACCAGGTCGACCACGCCCTTGAAATTTTCCTCGGCGCCGACCGGAATCTGGATCGGCACCGGATTGGCGCGGAGGCGTTCGCGCATCTGCTTGTAAACGCGGAAGAAATCCGCACCGACGCGGTCCATCTTGTTGACGAAGGCCAGGCGCGGCACGCCGTACTTGGTGGCCTGGCGCCACACCGTCTCCGACTGCGGCTGCACGCCGCCGACCGAGTCGTACAGCATCACCGCGCCGTCGATCACGCGCATCGAGCGCTCGACTTCGATGGTGAAGTCGACGTGCCCCGGCGTGTCGATGATGTTGATGCGGTGCTGGTCGAACTGGTTGCCCATGCCCTTCCAGAAGCAGGTGGTCGCCGCGGACGTGATGGTGATGCCGCGTTCCTGTTCCTGCTCCATCCAGTCCATGGTGGCGGCGCCGTCATGCACTTCGCCGATTTTGTGGTTGACGCCGGTGTAGAACAGCACGCGCTCGGTGGTGGTGGTCTTGCCGGCGTCGATGTGAGCGGAAATACCGATGTTGCGGTATCGCTCGATGGGCGTATTGCGGGGCACGGGAAATCCTAGAGAAATGCTTTAAGCTGGGCCGGCGCAGCGATGATCGGCAGGCTGCCGGCGTCTACCAGCGGAAATGTGCGAACGCCTTGTTGGCTTCCGCCATCTTGTGGGTGTCCTCGCGCTTCTTGACGGCGGCGCCGCGGTGCTCGGAGGCGTCCAGCAGCTCGCCGGCCAGCCGGTCGGCCATGCTCTTTTCGCCGCGCGCACGCGCGGCGTCGATGATCCAGCGCATCGCCAGCGTGGTGCGACGCACGGCGCGCACTTCCACCGGCACCTGGTAGGTGGCGCCGCCGACGCGGCGCGACTTCACTTCCACGCTCGGGCGCACGTTGTCGAACGCGGTCTCCAGCACGCTCAGCGGCTCGCCGGTCTTCTTCTTGGTGGCGATCTGGTCCAGCGCGCCGTAGACGATCTTTTCCGCCACCGACTTCTTGCCGCTTTCCATGATCATGTTCATGAACTTGGTCAGGACCTCGCTCTTGAACTTCGGGTCCGGCAGGATGATGCGGCGTTCGGGGCTGCGGCGACGGGACATGATCGAATCCTAGAGATCGCTAATTCGGGGCGGATTTACGCTGTATATGGGTGCGGAGGCTGACCGCCGCTTACTTCTTGGCGGCGCCGTCTTTGGGCCGCTTGGCGCCGTACTTGGAACGGCCCTGGCGGCGCTTCTCCACGCCGGAGGCGTCCAGCGCGCCGCGCACGGTGTGATAGCGCACGCCCGGCAAGTCCTTGACGCGGCCGCCGCGGATCAGCACCACCGAGTGCTCCTGCAGGTTGTGGCCTTCGCCGCCGATGTAGCTGGTCACCTCGAAGCCGTTGGTGAGGCGCACGCGGGCGACCTTGCGCAGGGCGGAGTTCGGCTTTTTCGGGGTGGTGGTGTAGACGCGCGTGCAGACGCCGCGCTTCTGCGGGCTGGCTTCCAGCGCCGGAACCTTGTTTTTGGCGGCCTTGCTGACGCGGCCGGTGCGGACTAACTGATTGATGGTTGGCACTGAAATGACCGCCCGAAATATGCTTTAAGTTTCAAAGACGAAACGGGCCCGCGAAACTGCCTCGGGGCCCGCCGAACGAGGGCGCGAATCATAAGTTCGCGGGCGCATTTAGTCAACTCGCGCCCCTAGGCCGGCGGCGCCGGCCGGCCCGGCGCTAAACTGCGCCCGGGCAAGCCAACAAGCAAACGGGGGGCGGTCATGCAGGGTATCGGTGTTCTGGTGGCCGCCGCAGCGGCCGTATTCCTGTTGTTTCTTGGCCTTTTCACGGTCAACCAGCAGACCGCGGCCATCGTCCAGCGTTTCGGCCGCTTCGTGCGGGTGGCCCGCGCCGGCCTGAACCTGAAGATCCCGCTGATCGAGTCGGTGGCCGGGCGCATCAACCTGCGCGTGCAGCAGCTCGACGTGACGGTGGAAACCAAGACCGAGGACAACGTCTTCGCCCACGTGGTGGTGGCGGTGCAGTACGCCGCACTGCCCGACAAGGTGTTCGAGGCCTTCTACAAGCTGGCCCAGCCGCAGCAGCAGATCACCTCCTACGTGTTCGACGTGGTGCGCGCGCGGGTGCCCAAGATCAAGCTGGACGACGTGTTCGAGAAAAAGGACGAGATCGCCGACGCCGTCAAGGCCGAGCTGGGCCAGGTCATGAACGACTTCGGCTACGCCATCGTCAAGGCCCTGGTCACCGACATCGCCCCCGACGAGAAGGTCAAGCAGGCGATGAACGAGATCAATGCCGCCCAGCGCATGCGGGTGGCCGCCAGCGAAAAGGGCGAGGCCGAGCGCATCCTCAAGGTGAAGGCGGCCGAGGCCGAGGCGCAGAGCAAGGCCCTGCAGGGCAAGGGCATCGCCGACCAGCGCAAGGCCATCGTCGACGGCCTGCGCGAGTCGGTGGACGCCTTCCAGAAGAGCGTGCCCGGCACCTCGGCGCAGGACGTCATGAACCTGGTGCTGATGACCCAGTACTTCGACACGCTCAAGGATATCGGCGCCTCGGACAAGTCCAGCACCCTGTTCGTGCCATATACGCCCGGCAACCTCGGCGAGATCGCCGCGCAGATGCGCGACGTGCTGCTGACCACCGGCCAACCGCTGCCGCGGACGCCCGCGCCGCGCATGGCGACCCCCGCGGCTCCGCAGGAATCCGCGGCGGGCGCAGGCCCGCAGTCAGGCCCCCAGTAGCGGCGGCGCCGCCTGCGAGCCTGCACCCTACCCAGGAACCGGCGGCTTTGCCGCCGGTTCTGGATAAAGTGCCCGGAGCCTATTCCTCGGCCGATTCCTCGGCGTCTTCTTCCGGCTCGTCCGCGCCGCCGCCGGTGCTTTCAACCCGCACCGGGGTTTCGAACACGTCGGTGATCGGCGAAGCCGAGCTCGCCATCTGCAGGTCCGCCAGCAGGCTGCCGCCGCGCGCCTTGCGGCGCTGCTCGTGGTGGGCCAGGCCGGTGCCGGCCGGGATCAGGCGGCCGACGATGACGTTTTCCTTGAGGCCGCGCAGCTCGTCGCGCGAACCGCGCACCGAGGCCTCGGTGAGCACGCGCGTGGTCTCCTGGAACGAGGCCGCCGAGATGAACGACTCGGTGGACAGGCTGGCCTTGGTGATGCCCAGCAGCTGGCGGTAGAAATGCGCCGCCCGCAGGTCCTTGCCCTTGACCTTCCGGTTTTCCGCCAGCACGTGGAAGATTTCCGCCTGCTCGCCCTGCAGGAAGCGCGTATCGCCCGGCTCGGCGATCTCCACCTTGCGCAGCATCTGGCGGATGATCGTCTCGATGTGCTTGTCGTTGATGCGCACGCCCTGCAGGCGGTAGACGTCCTGGATTTCCTTGACCAGGTAGTTGGCCAGCGCGGTGACGCCCTGCAGGCGCAGGATGTCGTGCGGGCTCGGCTCGCCGTCGGAAATGATTTCGCCGGCTTCCACGTGCTCGCCTTCGAACACCGTGATCTGCGTCCACTTCGGGATCAGCTGCTCGACTTCCTCGCCCTCGCTGGTGACGATCTTCAGGCGCTGCTTGCCCTTGGTCGCCTGGCCGAAGCGGATGGTGCCGCTGGCCTCGGCCAGCACTGCCGGGTCCTTCGGCTTGCGCGCCTCGAACAGGTCGGCCACGCGCGGCAGACCGCCGGTGATGTCGCGCGACTTGGAGGCTTCCTGCGGGATACGGGCGATGACGTCGCCCACCTTCACTTCCGCGCCGTCCTCGATGTTGATGATCGCCTTGGGCGGCAGCGCATAGGCCGCCGGGATGTCGGTGCCCGGGAAGGTCAGCTCCTTGCCCTTGGCGTCGATCAGCGCCAGCACCGGCCGCAGGTCCTTGCCCGCGGAGCCGCGCGTCTTCGGGTCGGTGATCACCAGCGTGCTCATGCCGGTGATGTCGTCGGTCTCGCGGGTGACGGTGATGCCGTCCTCGAAATCCTGGAACTGCACGATGCCGGCGATTTCGGTGACGATCGGGTGGGTGTGCGCGTCCCACTTGGCCAGGCGCTCGCCGGCCTTCACCACTTGGCCGTCGGACACCATGATGATGGCGCCGTAGGGGATCTTGTAGCGCTCGCGCTCGCGGCCGTGGCTGTCCACCACGCCGATTTCGCCGGTGCGCGAGGTGGCCACGCGCAGGTTTTCCTTGTTCTTCACCGTCTTCAGGTTGTGCTCGCGCACCGTGCCGGCCGCGCGCGCATCCACGCCGTCGGCCGAGGCCGAGCGCGAGGCCGCGCCGCCGACGTGGAAGGTGCGCATGGTCAGCTGCGTGCCCGGCTCGCCGATCGACTGCGCGGCGATGACGCCCACCGCCTCGCCGATGTTGACCAGGTGGCCACGGGCAAGGTCGCGCCCGTAGCACTTGCCGCAGATGCCGAACGGCATCTCGCAGGTGATCGCCGAGCGCACCCACACCTCGTCGATCGACAGCTCTTCCAGCCGGTTGACCCCGCGCTCGTCGAGCAGGGTGCCGGCCTCGATGGCGACTTCGTCGCTGCCGGGCACGTGCACGTCGCGCAGCAGGGTGCGGCCCAGCACGCGGTCGCGCAGCGGCTCCAGCACGTCGCCGCCCTCCACGATCGGGCGCATCACCAGGCCCTGTTCGGTGCCGCAGTCCTCGGACGTCACCACCACGTCCTGCGCCACGTCCACCAGGCGGCGGGTCAGGTAGCCGGAGTTGGCGGTCTTCAGCGCCGTATCCGACAGGCCCTTGCGCGCGCCGTGGGTGGAGATGAAGTACTGCAGCACGTTCAGGCCTTCGCGGAAGTTGGCCGTGATCGGGGTTTCGATGATCGAGCCGTCAGGCTTGGCCATCAGGCCGCGCATGCCGGCCAGCTGGCGGATCTGCGCGGCGCTGCCGCGCGCGCCGGAGTCGGCCATCATGAACACCGAGTTGAAGCTCGGCTGCTCGGCGTCCTTGCCGTCGCGCGTGACCACTTTCTCCTTGCCGATCTTGGCCATCATCGCCTTGGCGATGTCGTCGTTGGCCTTGGACCAGATGTCGACCACGTGGTTGTACCGCTCCGAGCCGGTGGTCAGGCCCTGGCTGTACTGGTCGTCGATGTCCTTCACCTTGGTCTCGGCCTCGGCCAGGATGCGCACCTTTTCCTCGGGCACCATGATGTCGTCGAGGCAGAACGAGATGCCCGCCTTGGTCGACATGCGGAAGCCGGTGTACATCAGCTGGTCGGCGAACACCACCGTGTCCTTCATACCGACGCGGCGGTAGACGAAGTTGATGACGCGGCCGATTTCCTTCTTGGTCAGCGTCTTGTTGACGGTGGCGAAGGGAATGCCGTCGGGCAGGATCTCCGACAGCAGGGCACGGCCGGTGGTGGTGTCGACGCGGCGGAACAGCTCGGTGCCGCTCTCGTCGAAGTCGCGCAGGCGCACCTTGATCTTGGCCTGCAGGTCCAGCGCGCCGGACTCGTAGGCGCGGTGCACTTCGGCCACGTCGGAGCAGACCATGCCCTCGCCGCGGGCGGCGACACGCTCGCGCGACATCCAGTACAGGCCCAGCACCACGTCCTGCGACGGCACGATGATCGGGTCGCCGTTGGCCGGCGACAGGATGTTGTTGGAGGCCATCATCAGCACGCGCGCCTCGAGCTGCGCTTCCAGCGACAGCGGCACGTGCACCGCCATCTGGTCGCCGTCGAAGTCGGCGTTGAACGCCGTGCACACCAGCGGGTGCAGCTGGATCGCCTTGCCCTCGATCAGCACCGGCTCGAACGCCTGGATGCCCAGGCGGTGCAGGGTCGGCGCGCGGTTGAGCAGCACCGGGTGCTCGCGGATGCACTCCTCGAGGATGTCCCACACCACCGCTTCCTCGCGCTCGACCATCTTCTTGGCCGCCTTGATGGTGGTGGCCAGGCCCTTGCGCTGCAGCAGCGAGAACACGAACGGCTTGAACAGCTCCAGCGCCATCTTCTTGGGCAGGCCGCACTGGTGCAGCTTCAGGGTCGGGCCCACCACGATGACCGAGCGGCCGGAGTAGTCGACGCGCTTGCCCAGCAGGTTCTGGCGGAAGCGGCCCTGCTTGCCCTTGATCATGTCGGCCAGCGACTTGAGCGCGCGCTTGTTGGTGCCGGTGATGGCGCGGCCGCGGCGGCCGTTGTCGATCAGCGCGTCCACCGCCTCCTGCAGCATGCGCTTTTCGTTGCGCACGATGATGTCCGGCGCGGTCAGCTCCAGCAATCTCTTTAGACGATTATTGCGGTTGATGACCCGACGATACAGGTCATTGAGATCGGAGGTCGCGAAGCGACCCCCGTCCAGCGGCACCAGCGGACGCAGGTCCGGCGGCAGCACCGGCAGCACCGTCAGCACCATCCATTCCGGCTTGTTGTTGGAGGCGATCAGGTACTCGATCAGCTTCAGGCGCTTGCCGAGCTTCTTGATCTTGGTGTCGGAGCCGGTGCCGGCGATCTCCTCGCGCAGCTTCACCGCCTCCTTCTGCAGGTCCAGGCCCTTGAGCAGGTCATGCACGGCCTCGGCGCCCATGCGCGCGTCGAACTCGTCGCCGTACTTCTCGACCGCGTTCAGGTAATCCTCTTCGGTCAGCAGCGTGCCGCGCTCCAAGGCGGTGAGGCCCGGGTCGACCACGATGTGCGCCTCGAAGTAGAGCACGCGCTCGATCGCCCGCAGCGGCATGTCCAGCAGCAGGCCGATGCGCGAGGGCAGCGACTTCAGGAACCAGATGTGCGCCACCGGGCTGGCCAGCTCGATGTGGCCCATGCGCTCGCGGCGCACCTTGGCCACGGTCACTTCCACGCCGCACTTCTCGCACACCACGCCGCGGTGCTTCAGACGCTTGTACTTGCCGCACAGGCACTCGTAGTCCTTGATCGGCCCGAAGATCTTGGCGCAGAACAGGCCGTCGCGCTCGGGCTTGAACGTGCGGTAATTGATCGTCTCCGGCTTCTTCACCTCGCCGTAGGACCACGACCGGATCGTCTCCGGCGAAGCCAGGCTGATCTTGATCGCGTCGAAGTCCTCGAATTCCTCGGGGGCCTTCATCAGATTGAAAAAGTCTTTCATTGCATTTCCCTCTTAAAGCGGGAGGCGGGAGGCGGGAGGCGGGAGGCGCGAACGGCAAAAAGCGTCACGGCAAGAGGCTGTTGCGCCTCTCGCCTCTCGCCTGCCGCCTTACGGCCGTTCCTCACTGATTCTGCTCCAGCTCGATGTTGAGGCCGATCGAGCGGATTTCCTTGACCAGCACGTTGAACGACTCGGGCATGCCGGCGTGCATGCGGTGGTCGCCGTCGACGATCGCCTTGTACATGCGGGTGCGGCCGTTGGTGTCGTCGGACTTCACCGTCAGCATCTCCTGCAGCGTGTACGCCGCGCCGTAGGCTTCCAGCGCCCACACTTCCATCTCGCCGAAACGCTGGCCGCCGAACTGCGCCTTGCCGCCCAGCGGCTGCTGGGTGACGAGCGAGTACGGGCCGGTGGAACGCGCGTGCATCTTGTCGTCGACCAGGTGGTTGAGCTTGAGCATGTACATGTAGCCCACCGTGACCTGCCGCGCGAACGCGTCGCCGGTACGGCCGTCGAACAGCTGCGCCTGTCCGGTCTTGGGCAGGCCGGCGAGCTCCAGCAGGTCCTTGATCTCCTGCTCGGTGGCGCCGTCGAACACCGGCGTGGCCACCGGCAGCCCGCTGGTGAGGTTGCGCGCCAGGTTCAGCACCTCGGCGTCGGACAACTCGTCCGGCAGCAGCTTCTGCTGGCCGCGGCCGGTCTTGTTGTAGATGCGGTCGAGGAACTTGCGCAGCTCCGCCACCGCTTTCTCGTGGCGCAGCATCTCCTCGATCCTGGCGCCGATGCCCTTGGCCGCCCAGCCCAGGTGGACTTCCAGCAGCTGGCCGATGTTCATGCGCGAAGGCACGCCCAGCGGGTTGAGCACGATGTCCACCGGCGTACCGTCGGCCAGGTGCGGCATATCCTCCACCGGCACGATCTGCGAGATCACGCCCTTGTTGCCGTGGCGGCCGGCCATCTTGTCGCCCGGCTGGATGCGCCGCTTCACCGACAGGTAGACCTTGACCATCTTCAGCACGCCCGGCGACAGCTCGTCGCCGGCCTGGATCTTGCGCTTCTTGGACTCGAACTTCTTGTCGAACTCCGAGCGCTGCTCCTTGAGCTGCCGGGCCGCGGTTTCCAGCTGGCTCTGCGCCTCCTCGTCGTGCAGGCGGATCTCGAACCACTTGTCGCGCTCGAGCGCGTCGAGGTAGGCGGCGATGACCTTTTCGCCCTTCTTGAGCTTGTTCGGGCCGCCGTCGGCCACCTTGCCCAGCAGCAGCTTGCGCAGGCGGTCGTAGATGTCGTCCTCGAAGATGCGCAGCTGGTCGTTCAGGTCCTTGCGCACCTGCGCCAGCTCGGACTCCTCGATCGACAGCGCGCGCTTGTCCTTCTTGACGCCTTCGCGGGTGAACACGCGCACGTCGATGACGGTGCCGTCCATGCCGGCCGGCACGCGCAGTCCGGTGTCCTTCACGTCGCTGGCCTTCTCGCCGAAGATCGCGCGCAGCAGCTTTTCTTCCGGCGTCAGCTGGGTCTCGCCCTTGGGCGTGACCTTGCCCACCAGGATGTCGCCGGCCTTGACCTCGGCGCCGATGTAGACGATGCCCGACTCGTCGAGCTTGCGCAGCGCCGACTCGTTGACGTTGGGGATGTCGGCGGTGATTTCCTCCGGCCCCAGCTTGGTCTCGCGGGCGACGCAGGTCAGCTCCTCGATGTGGATGGTGGTGAA
>JADHNH010000139.1 GCA_016779605.1 Nevskia sp.
CTCGGAGCCGGTGCCCATGCCCACGGCCAGCGGGATGGCGCCGAACAGGGCGGCCATGGTGGTCATCATGATCGGGCGGAAGCGGATCAGGCAGGCCTGGTAGATGGCGTCCTTCGGCGCCATGCCGAGGCGTCGTTCGGCGTCCAGCGCGAAGTCGATCATCATGATGGCGTTCTTCTTGACGATGCCGATCAGCAGGATGATGCCGATGATGGCGACGATGGACAGGTCCGTCCCCGTGGCCAGCAGCGCCAGCAGCGCGCCGATGCCGGCGGTGGGCAGGGTGGACAGGATCGTCAGCGGGTGCATCAGGCTTTCGTAGAGCATGCCCAGCACGATGTACACCGCCAGCAGGGCGGCCAGGATCAGCAGCGGCAGCGTGGCCAGCGAGCTGACGAAGAGCTGGGCGTTGCCGGAAAAGCCGCCGGTGATGCTGGCCGGCATGTGGATGTCCAGCCCGGCCTGCTGGATGATGCGGGTGGCGTCGCCCAGCGCCACGTCGGGCGCCAGGTTGAAGCTGATATTGACCACCGGGAACTGGCCCTGGTGGCTGATCGTCAGCGGCGTGATGCCGCGCTCGAAATGCGCCACGGTGGACAGCGGCAGCGCCGTGCTGCCGCTCGCCGGCTTCACGTAGATGCGGCCCAGCGAGCCGGGGTCTTTCTGCTGGTCCGGCGGCGCTTCCAGGATCACGTGGTATTCGTTGAGCTGGGTATAGGTGATGAGGATCTGGCTCTGGCCGAACGCCTCGCCGAGCGCCTTGTCGATGTCCGCCAGGGTCAGGCCCAGGCGCGAGGCGGCGTCGCGGTCCACCACCACGTTTATCTGCAGGCCGGACTTCTCCAGGTCGCTGCCCACGTCCTTGATCTGGCTGCTGGTCTTGAGCCGCTCCACCAGCCTGGGCACCCAGGCGTACAGCTCGTGGATGTCCTCGGCCTGCAGCGTGTACATGTACTGCGACTTGCCGGGCCGCCCGCCCAGGCGCACGTCCTGCACCGGCTGCAGGAACACTTCGATGCCGACCAGGTGCGCCAGCTTGGCGCGCAGCCGCGCGATGACCTGGTCCACGCTGGCGCGCCGGCCGGCACCGCGGGCCTTGAGCGAAACGAAGATGCTGCCGCTGTTGGCGGAATTGCGCCCGCCCAGGAACGAGGCGGCGGACTCCACGTCCGGGTCGGACAGCACGATCGCCGCCGCCGCCTGCTGCTTGGCCACCATGGCGTCGAACGAAATGTCCTGCGCGCCTTCGGTGGCGCCCTGCAGCATGCCGGTGTCCTGCTGCGGGAAGAAGCCCTTGGGCACGGCGATATACAGGTAAACCGTCAGCGCCACCGCGCCCAGCGTGATCAGCAGCATCAGCCAGGCGTGGCCCAGCGACCAGTCCAGCCCGCGCCGGTAGAGCCCCTGCAGCCCGTCGAAGCCGCGCTCGGCGGTGCGCGAAATCCAGCCCGGCCGGCGCGCCGCCGCCTTTTCGGCGCGCAGGAAGCGCCCGCACAGGCTGGGCGTCAAGGTCAGCGAGATCACGCCGGAAATGGCGATGGCCGCGGCCAGCGTCACCGAAAACTCGCGGAACAACCGCCCCAGCACGCCGCCCATGAACAGGATCGGGATGAACACCGCGATCAGCGACAGGCTCATCGACAGCACGGTGAAGCCGATCTCGCGGCCGCCGCGCAGGGCGGCGCGCATGGGCGTCTCGCCCTGCTCGATGTAGCGCATGATGTTTTCGATGACGACGATGGCGTCGTCCACCACGAAGCCCACCGCGATGGTCAGCGCCATCAGCGAGAAGTTGTCGATGGAAAACCCCAGCAGCCACATCACCGCGAAGGTGGCGGTGATCGACAGCGGCACGGTGACGCCGGCGATGGCGGTGGGCACGCCGCGGCGCAGGAACAGCAGCATGACCAGGATCACCAGCGCCACGCTCAGCCCCAGCGAGATCTGCACGTCGCGCACCGAGGCGCGGATGGTCAGCGTGCGGTCGGTCTGCACGTCCAGCCGCACCGCCGGCGGCAGCCACTGGCGCAGCTGCGGCAGCAGCGCCTTCACGCCGTCCACGGTCTGGATCACGTTGGCGTCGGCCTGCTTGCGCACCATCAGCAGCACCGAGCGCTGGCGGTTGAACCAGCCGGCCTGGTAGGGGTTGAGCTGCCCCTCGTTGATCTGCGCCACCGCCGCCAGCGGCACCGGCACGCCGTTGCGCACGCCCACGATCAGGCGGCGGAAATCGTCGGCCTTGGCAAGCTGGTCGTTGGCCGCGATCACGTAGGTGCGCTCGCCGTCGCCCACCGCGCCCTTGGGCGTGAGCGCGGTCAGCCCCGACAAGGCGCTGCGCACGTCGTCCATGCTCAGGCCCATGGCGGCCAGCGCCTGCTGGTTCACCTGCAGGTGCACCGCCGGCTGCGCGCCGCCCACCACGTCCACCTGGCTGACGCCGCTCACCTGGCTGATGCGCTGCGCCAGCAGCGAATCCGCCAGGTTGTAGAGAGCGGCCAGCGTGTAGCTGTCGGAGGTCAGCGCCAGGATCATCACCGGCGCGTTGTTGGGGTTGGCCTTGCGGTAGATCGGCGGCTGCGGCAGGCCGGCCGGCAGATCCGCCGAGGAGGCGTTGATGGCGGCGGCGACGTCGCGGGCGGCGCTGTCGGGGTTACGCGACAGGTCGAACTGCATGACGATGGTGGACGTGCCCAGCGTGCTGGTGGAGGTGATCTCGTTGAGCCCTGAGATCTGCGCGAAGCGCCGCTCCAGCGGCGCCGCCACGGTGGCGGCCATGGTCTCCGGCCCGGCGCCCGGCTGGTTGACCGAGGTGAAGATGATCGGCAGCTCCACGTTGGGCAGCGGCGCCACCGGCAGGAAGAAGCGCGCGATGCTGCCCAGCATGAACAGGCCGATGGCCAGCAGCGCGGTGCCGATGGGCCGGCGGATGAACGGCTCGCAGATGTTCACGCCGGGGGTCCGCTGGGCCGCCGCGCCGGCATCAGGCCGGGCTGGCGCCTGCAGCCGGCGCGCCCGCCGGGCGCCGCGCGAGCCGCTGCGCCAGGCGGTCCATGTAGAGGTAAATGACCGGCGTGGTGTACAGCGTCAGCAGCTGCGACAGCAGCAGCCCGCCGACGATGGCGATGCCCAGCGGCTGGCGCAGCTCCGAGCCGGTACCGCGCTCCAGCGCCAGCGGCAGCGCGCCGAGCAGCGCGGCCATGGTGGTCATCATGATCGGCCGGAAGCGCAGCACCGCGGCCTGGAAGATCGACTCCTCCGGCGGCAGGCCCTGGTTGCGCTCGGCGTCCAGCGCGAAGTCGATCATCATGATGGCGTTCTTCTTGACGATGCCGATCAGCAGGATGATGCCGATCAGGGCGACGATGGACAGCTCGCGCCCGGTCAGCAGCAGCGCCAGCAGCGCGCCCACGCCGGCCGAGGGCAGCGTGGACAGGATCGTCACCGGGTGGATGTAGCTCTCGTAGAGCACCCCCAGCACGATGTAGATCACCACCACCGCCGCCAGGATCAGCCAGGGCTCGCTGGCCAGCGAGGACTGGAACTCGGCCGCGCTGCCGGAATAGCTGGTGACCACCGTGTCCGGCATCTGGATGCCGGCCTGCGCCTCGGCGATGGCCTGCAGCGCGGCGCCCAGCGAAACGCCCGCGGCGAGGTTGAACGAAATGGTGATCGCGCTGAGCTGGCCCTGGTGCGTCACCACCAGCGGCGCGTTCTGCGTGTCCATCCGCGCCACCGCCGACAGCGGCACCATGTTCGCCGCCGCCGTGCCGTTGGCGCCGGCGGTGGAGATGCCGGCGCTGTTGGGCACCACCTGCGTCTGGTTGGCGCTGGTGGCGCTGGCGCTGGCCGCCGTGGCGGGGCTGCTGCTGGCGCGCACGTAAAGCTTGTCCAGCGCGTCCGGCCGGTTGCGGAACTCCGGCGGCACCTCCAGCACCACGCGGTACTGGTTGAGCTCGGTGTAGATGGTGGTGACCTGGCGCTGGCCGAAGGCGTCGTACAGCGTGTCGTCGATGGCCTGCACCGACACGCCGAGCTGGCTGGCCTTGTCGCGGTCGATGGTGAGCCGCAGCTGCAGCCCCAGCGACTGCTGGTCGCTGGCCACGTCGGCGAACTCCGGCCGCTGCGCCAGCGCGGCCGCCAGCCGCGGCGCCCACAGGCGCAGCTCGGCCGGGTCCGAATCCTGCAGCACGTACTGGTACTGCGTGCGGCTGACATGGCTGTCGATCTGCAGGTCCTGCACCGGCTGCATGTACAGGGCGATGCCCTCCTGCCCCGCCACCGAGCGGCGGATGCGCTCCATCACCTGGGTGATGCTGGAGCTGCGCCGGTTGTGCGGCTTGAGCACGATGGTCAGGCGGCCGCTGTTGAGCGTGGGGTTGACGGTGCCGGCGCCGACGAAGGCCGACACGCTTTCCACGTCCGGATCCTGGCGCACCCGCTCGGCCAGGCGCTGGCTGCGCGCGGCCATGGCCGGGAACGAGATGCTCTGCGCCGCCTCGGTCACGCCGGTGATGACGCCGGTGTCCTGCAGCGGGATCAGCCCCTTGGGCACCACCAGGTACAGCAGCACGGTCAGCACCAGCGTCGCCACCGCCACCAGCAGCGTGGCGGCCTGGCGGCGCATCACCCAGCGCAGGCTGCGCTCGTAGGCGGCCAGGCTGCGGTCGAACCAGCCTTCGCTCCAGCGCAGCAGCCGGCTGGAGGGCTTGCGCTGGCCCTCCGGCACTTCCGGCTTGAGCAGCTTGGCGCACATCATCGGCGTCAAGGTCAGCGAGACGAAAGCCGACAGCACCACGGCGATGGTCAGCACCAGCGCGAACTCGCGGAACAGCCGGCCGACGATGCCCGACATCAGCAGCAGCGGGATGAACACGGCAATCAACGAAACCGTCAGCGAGATCACGGTGAAGCCGATCTGCCGCGCGCCGCTGCGCGCGGCCTGCTCCGGCGTCTCGCCGCGCTCGATGTGGCGCACGATGTTCTCGATCATGACGATGGCGTCGTCCACCACGAAGCCGGTGGCGATGGTCAGCGCCATCAGCGACAGGTTGTCCAGCGAAAAGCCGGCCAGGTTCATCACGCCGAAGGTGCCGATCAGCGACAGCGGCAGCGCCACGCTGGGAATCACCGTGGCCCACAGCTTGCGCAGGAACAGGAAGATCACCATCACCACCAGCGCCACCGTCAGCAGCAGCGTGAACTGCACGTCGCTGACGCTGGCGCGGATGGTCTGCGTGCGGTCCGACAGGATGCTCACCTTGACCGCGGCCGGGATGCTGGCCTGGATCTTCGGCAGGAGCTGGCGGATGCGGTCGACGGTCTGGATGATGTTGGCGCCGGGCTGGCGCTGCACGTCCAGCAGCACCGCCGGCTGGCCCATCGAGCGCGTCACCGCCCAGGCCGCCAGCTCCTCGTTCTCCACGCCGTCCAGCACGGTGGCGACGTCGGACAGCCGCACCGGGCCGCCGTTGCGGTAGGCCACGATCAGCGGCCGGTAGTCGGCGGCCGAGCCGATCTGGTCGTTGGCGCCGATGGTGAAGGCCTGCGCGGCGCCGTTGAAGCTGCCCTTGGGCGCGTTGACGTTGGCCAGGGTCAGCGCCGCGCGCACGTCTTCCAGCCCCAGGCCCAGCCCGGCCAGGGCCGAGGGGTTGGCCTGCACGCGCACCGCCGGCTTCTGGTTGCCCTCGATGGTGACCAGGCCCACGCCGCTGACCTGCGACAGCTTCTGGCCGAGCACGGTGTCGGCGAAGTCGTTGACCTTGCTGATCGGCAGGGTGTCGGAGGTGATCGCCAGCGACAGGATCGGCGCGTCGGCGGGATTGACCTTGTTGTAGTACGGCGGGTACGGCAGGTTCTGCGGCAGGGTGCCGCGCGCGGCGTTGATGGCAGCCTGCACGTCCTGCGCGGCGTCGTCGATGTTGCGGTCCAGCACGAACTGCAGGGTGATCGTCGACACGCCGAAGGAGCTGTTGGACGTCATCGCCGCCATGCCGGCGATCTCGCCGAACTGGCGCTCCAGCGGCGTGGTGACCAGCGAGGCCATCACGTCCGGGCTGGCGCCGGGATACAGCGTGGTCACCTGGATGGTGGGAAAGTCCACCGAGGGCAGCGCCGAGATCGCCAGGAAGCGGTAGCCGATCGCGCCCAACAGCAGCACCGCCGCCATCAGCAGCGAGGTGGCGATGGGCCGGTCGATGAACGGTTCGCTGACGCTCATGGGGCCTGGGCGGTACCGGCCGGGTCCTTCTGGCTGCCGGCGTCGTGCCGGTGCTGCGCGGGCCTGGCGGTTTCGTCCGGCGCGGCCTCGCCGGGCGCGGGGCCGGCGGCGGCCGCCGGCGGCGCCGGCGTTGCGGCGGGCGCCTCGCTGGCCTGCAGCCTGGCGCCCGGCTGCAGGCGCGACTGGCCGTCCACCACGATCTTCTCGCCGGCCTTCAGGCCCTGCGCGATCACCACTACGCCGCCTTCGGTCGCACCCGGCGTCACCGGCCGCATCTCGGCGGTGCCCTGCGCGCCGGCGACGTAGACGAACGAGCCGTTGGGGCCGAGCTGCACCGCCTGAGTAGGCACCGTCAGCGCCGCACGCTGGGTGCGCACCAGCAGGCGCACGTTGACGAACTGGCCGGGCCACAGCGCCTTGTCGGCGTTGTCGAAGGTCGCCTTGAGCTTGATCGTGCCGGTGCTCTGGTCGATCTGGTTGTCGAAGGCGGTGAGGCGGCCGCGCGCCAGCTCGGCCTGGTTGTCGCGGCTCACCGCCACCACCGTCAGCGGCTGCTGGTCGGCCTTGCGGATCGCCTCCAGCGCCTGCTCCGGCAAGGTGAAGGTCACCGAGATCGGCTTGATCTGCGTGAGCACGACAATTCCGGTCTGGTTGGACGCCGACACCAGGTTGCCGACGTCGACCTGGCGGATGCCCACCACCCCCGGAAACGGCGCGCGGATGGTGCAGTAGGAAAGCTGCACGCGGTCGGCTTCGATCGCCGCGTCGTCGGCCTGCACCAGCGCCGCGTCCGAGGCCACCGTGGCGCGCTGCTGGTCCACCTGCTGCGCCATCACGTAGCCTTCCGGCAGCAGCGCCTCGTAGCGCTTGAGGTCCAGGCGGGCGCTGGCCAGCGCCGCCTGGTCCTGGGCCTTCTTCGCCAGCGCCTGGTCCAGCGCGGCCTGGTAGGTGCGCGGGTCGACCTGCGCCAGCAGGTCGCCGGCCTTGACCTCGTCGCCTTCCTTGAACGGCACCGCCACCAGCTGGCCCGACACCTGCGCCAGGATGGTCGCCGTGTTGAACGCCAGCACCGCGCCGAGGCCGTTCAGGTAGATCGGCACGTCCTGCTCGGCCACCGGCGCCACCGTCACCGGGATCGGCCCCTGGCTGCCGTCGGCGCCGCCGCGGCGCTTGCCGCCGCCGTCGGTCGCCGCGGACTTGTGGTGGCAGGCCTGGAGCAGCAGCACCAGGGTCGCGGCGGCGGCAATGGCGGTCGCCCCGCGCATGCGTTCAGGCTCCGGATGGGGATGCATCGGATCGGCAGGTTGGCTTGGGTCTTGGTCGGGATGCGGCCCGCAAATTATGGGCGTTGGACGCGGCGGATGCGGCGCCGGTTTCGGGCCGGCTCAGTTAAGAAGTGTAGCGGGTCGGGGGCTGCGGCCCGCGCCGGTGCCTCGGATGCGCAACGGACATGCTCTAGACTTGCGTCGGCGCACGCCGCGCATCCCGGAAACCGGCATGGCTTCGACACATCGAATTTCTCTGCTTGGCGGCCTGCTGTTCGGCCTTGTTCTTGGCGGCTGCGCCGGCGCCACGGCGTCCGACCCGCCGCCCGCCGCCAGGGCACCGGCGATCGGCCACGTCTTCGTCATCGTGCTGGAAAACCAGGATTTCGCCTCGAGCTTCGGGCCCGATTCGCGCGCGCCCTACCTGTCCCGCACCCTGCCGGCGCAGGGCGCCCTGCTGCGGCAGTACTACGCCACCGGACATGCCAGCCTGGACAACTACATCGCCATGATCAGCGGCCAGGCGGCCAGCCCGCAGACGCGCGCCGACTGCCAGTACTACGCGGACTTCAAGTCCACCGGCACCACCGCCGACGGCCAGGCGATCGGCGACGGCTGCGTCTACCCGGCCAGCGTGAAGACGCTGGCCGACCAGCTCGCCGCCGCCGGCCTGCGCTGGAAAGGCTACATGGAAGACATGGGCAACGATCCGGCGCGCGAGAGCGCCACCTGCGGCCACCCGCGCCTGGGCGACAAGGATCTGACCCACACCGCGCAGGCGCCGAGCGCGGCGGTGCCGGCCGGCGACCAGTACGCCACGCGCCACAACCCGTTCGTGTATTTCCATTCCATCGTCGATTCGCCGGCCTGCGCCGCCAACGTGGTGAACCTGCGCCTGCTGCCGCAGGACCTGCAGTCGGCCGACACCACCGCCAATTTCAACTTCATCACGCCCAACCTGTGCAACGACGGCCACGACGCGCCCTGCGCCGACAGGCAGCCCGGCGGCCTGGTCTCCGCCGACCGCTTCCTGCAGAAATGGGTGCCGCTGATCACCGCCTCGCCGGCGTTCCGCAAGGACGGCCTGCTGGTGGTGCTGTTCGACGAGGGCGGCTACACGCTGGCGCGCGACGCCGCCGGTCGCGTCACCCTCACCTTCAAGGGCGAATTCTGCTGCGCGCAGCAACCGGGGCCGAACCTCACGGCGTTTCCGCAGGTGGTGCAGATCCGGCCGACCATCACCCTGGTCTCTCAGAGCTACGGCGGCGACCGCGTCGGCGCGGTGCTGCTGTCGCCGCTGATCGCGCCCGGCACCGTGTCCGACGTGCCGTACAACCACTATTCGCTGCTGCGCAGCGTGGAGGACTGGTTCGGCCTGGGCCACCTGGGCTATGCCGCGCAGCCTGAGGTGGCAGCCTTCGGCAAGGACGTGTTCGCCGCGCAATGACGCTGCGCCCGCGCCGCCTGCGCGCCGCATTGGCCGGCGCCCTGTGGCTCGCATGGCCCGCCGCGCATCCGGCCGCGGACGAATCCGCCGCCATCGGCCGGCTGCTCTTCTTCGACCCGAGCCTGTCCGCGTCCGGCCGGCTGTCCTGCGCCGGCTGCCACAACCCCAAGCGCGCGTTTGCGCCGGACAACGCCCTGGCGGTGCAGCGCGGCGGCGCCGACGGCCGGCGCGCCGGGCTGCGTGCGGTGCCCTCGCTGGCCTACGTGCTGCCCCGCACGCCCGCCTGGCACCAGCCGCGCGCTTCGAGCCAGTCCGAGCGCCTGCTGGAAAACGATTCCGAGCCGGCCGGCGGCTTCGGCTGGGACGGCCGTTTCGACACGCTGCGCGCGCAGGCCGCATTTCCCCTGTTCGATCCGGCCGAGATGGCCAATGCAAACATCGACGACTTCGCCGCGCGGCTGCGCCGAGCTCCCTACGCCGGCCGCCTGCGTGCGCTGTGCGGCGCCGCCTTCGAGGACGCCGCGGCACTCGGCGCCTGCGCGCTGGCGGCGCTGGAGCAATTCGAACTGCAGGACCCGGCGTTCCACCCGTTCAGCAGCAAGTACGACCGCGTGCTGGACGGCAAAGCGGCGTTCACCGCCCAGGAAGCGCGCGGCAAGCGGCTGTTCGACGATCCGCGACGCGGCAACTGCGCCTCCTGCCACGACGACACGCCGGGCGCCGACGGCTCGCATCCCCTGTTTACCGATTTCCGCTTCGCTGCCCTGGGCGTGCCGCGCAATCCGGAGATACCGGCCAACGCCGACGCAGCCTATTTCGACCTCGGCCTGTGCGGCCCGCTGCGGCACGACCGCACCGGCGACCGGCCGTCCTGCGGCCTGTTCAAGACCCCGGGCCTGCGCAACGTCGCCACGCGCCGCGCGTTCTTCCACAACGGCCGCTTCCATACGCTGCGCGAGGCGCTGCGCTTCTATTCCGAGCGCGACGGCCGTCCTGCGAAGTGGTACCCGCGCGCCGCCGACGGCACGCTGGACCTGTTCGACGACCTGCCGCGCGATCTGCGCGGCAACGTGGACCGCAGCGACGAGCCGCTGACCCGCAAAGCCGGCGACCCGCCGGTGTTCAGCGAGGCGGAGCTGGACGATCTCGAAGCGTTCTTGAACACCCTCACCGACGGCTACCAGGGTACCGCTCCCTAGAGCGATTTTCGTTTAGTTGCAGACATGTTTGATTTGTCATTCTGAGCGCAGCGAAGAATCTGGCCAGATCCTTCGCTGCTCTCAGGATGACGGACATGCATGCATTTGAATCGAAAATGCCCTAGCAGCGGCATTACGAGCGCCCTGCGCCCTTCAAGCTTGCCTTGCCGCCGGGCTTATCGCGTCACGCCCGGCCCGTCATGCGGTGCCTTGAACAGCTCCTCGATCCGGTGATCGGCGGTCGGGTAAGTCGGCTTGCGTTTCTTCAGGTTCTCCTGGAGATACAGCGCCGCCGCCTCGCGGTCCTTGCGCAGCTCCGGGTAGTATTGGTCGAAGATGCGGTCGGTGTACCTGACCAGGTTGGGC
>JADHNH010000017.1 GCA_016779605.1 Nevskia sp.
GCACCGTCCTGGTAGAAGCGGTCGTAGAACTCCAGGTCGATGTGCTGGGCCTGGGTGTGCACGGCGATGCCGACCGAGGGCACGTTGGCGGGGAAGCGGCCGTTGAGCTCGTAGATGTCCTGCGCCAGCGAGCCGAGGTAGTCGACGAAGTCGCTGTCGTAGCGGTCGATGGCCTGCTTGACCGCGGCGTTGTCGCGGTAGGGGCCGGGACGTGCCGGGTCGAAGTTGCCGCCGGGGCCGAACTTGCGCGCGGCGAAGCGGCGCGCGGCCTCGTGCATGTCCTTCACGTAGGGCGGCACCAGGGTTTCGAACAGGCCGTCGAGCCCCACCGGGTTGGGCAGCAGCCACTCCGGCCGCCTGGTGAAGCGGAAGCCGAAGCCGGGCAGGCCTTTTTCGGCCTGCGCGCCGAGCAGGGTGAGCGGGTTGATGCCCGAGTACAGCCAGCCGCCCAGGCCGATGGCTTCCATGCCCAGGTGGACGTTGTAGGCGCAGATGGCCAGCTCGGAGGTGGCGGCCAGGCGCAGCTTGTCCTCGATCAGCTCCAGCGGCATGGCGCGCTCGCGGCGCAGGCGGCCGGCGTCGAGCAGCCGCTGCGGCGCGCCGAGCAGGCGGCCGCCGGCGCGGTCCATCAGGGGGATGCCCTCGCCGATGGTGATCCACAGCAGGTTGAGGAACAGGTCCACGTGGTCCGCCACCGGGATGAACAGGGTGGTGCCCGGCCGGTTGGCGACCCAGCGGTTGTGCGCGCTGATGTGGGGGAACTCGGGCGGCAGCTCGACGCGGCGCTCCGACACGCGCACCAGCGTGCGGCGCAGCACGCCCAGCAGCCGCTCGAAGTCCTGCGCCTGCGCGTATTCGCGGATGGCGGCTGGGTCGAAGTCGCGCAGCTGGGTGATGTAGCTGCCGCTGTCGTCGGTGACCAGCAGCTCCGACGCATGCGTGCCCGCGCCGCTGGGATAGGCGCGCCCGACCGGCCGCACCGGGTAGTTGCAGCCGCCTTCGGCGGCGCCCGAGGGCGTGTGCGGAATGCCCAGGTTCCAGCCGCTCAGGCCGGCGCCGATGGCGACCAGCACCAGCCGCTCGGCTTCCGACAGCGGCTGCGGCGGCAGCCGCGACTCGTAGGCCAGCGGCCCGTCGGGAATGCGCATGCCGGCGCCGAAGCGGCGCGAGCGCCGCCCCAGCAGCGCGTCCAGCAGCGGGAACGCGGCCAGCGCTTCCAGCGCGCCGGCCGGCAGAGTCTGTGCCGGCGCGCCCTCCGCGGGCGCGTTCATGCCGGCTGCAGCGCGGCTTCCAGCGGAGCGCGGGTGATGGCGCTGGCTTGTTCGTCCACCTCGAAATGGCGGATCAGCACATCGGTGGCGCCGGCCGCGGACAGCCGCTGGCGGAGCTGCTCCTCCCAGGCGCTGGCGCGGGCGTCGTCGTCGAACAGGTAGATGCCGCCGGCGGTGTCGGTGGCCTCGTTGCCGATCCAGGCCTTCCAGCGCAGCCCGGGGAATGCGGCGATGCGGCGCGCGGAATCCAGCCGCTCGGCGCGCGTCTGCGCGCGGTGGCCCGGGCCGGGCGTGAAGTTCACTTGCAGAATGACGGGCATCGCGGTTTCCTCCGGTTGTGCTGGGGCCGGCGCGACGGGCGTGCCGGCTTGCCGCGCTAAGCGCGCCGCAGCCGCGAAAGAATCCCTTCGCCGCCGGCGTGCCTTCTTGTCCGTGTAAAAAATCCCACGCGCGCCGCCGCGCGGTCAAGTTTTCCGGCGGTGGCGCGGCGGGCCGGCGGCGGAGCAGTTGCATTGTTTTAATAACAATGTTATTTTTCGATGCATGTACAATTCAATTGTCACGATTGTGACGGTCGCGGCCATGCGGTCATGAGCGCCACGCCCGACATGACCGCCGGCAGCCGCAAGGACGCCGTCAACGGCTTCAAGCGCCAGCTGATCCGCGACGCCGCCAAGAGCGTGTTCGCCGCGCAGGGCATCCAGGCGGCCTCGCTGCGCGAGATCGCACGCTCGGCGGGCTGCACCACCGGGGCGATCTATTCGCTCTACGAGAGCAAGGAAGAGCTGTATGCCGACCTCCTGCGCGAGTCGATGCGCACGCTGATCGCGCGCATGGGCCCTGCGGCCGCCGGCCGGGAAGGCGCCGCCGCCGCGCTGCGGGCGATGCTGGACTTCTACCTGGAGCGGCCGGACGACTACGAGCTGCACTTCTACCTGTACGGCGGCGCCCGCCCGGTCGGCCTGCGGCCGGACCTGGACCGCCAGCTCAACGAAGAAACCCGCGCGGTGATCGACCTGGTCACCGCCGCGGTGGCGGCCGAAGGGCTCGCCGCGCCGGCCCAGGCGGCGCGCCTGGCGCTGTCGGCGATGGCGCAGGTGTTCGGCATCGTGCTGCTGCACAAGACCGGCCGCCTGAAGTCCTGGCGGCAGGACGCGCCGGCCCTGCTGCAGACCTACCTCGGCACGCTGGCCGCCGCCGCCCCGGCCGCGCGCCGCGCACCCCGCCCGCGCGCCCGGGCGGCGCGCTGAATTCCACTACCGAGCCGCGAACCGACCATGCAACTCAGCGACATCGACGACCTGCCGTTCCACCAGGCGCCCACGCCGTTCAACGTGGCCGCCACCTCCGACGTGCATTTCAACGACGGCTACTACCACGCGATCTTCGCGCAGGACTGGTACATGTCCATCGGCCTGCGCCTGCACCCCAACGTCAACGTGATCGACGGCTTCGTCACGCTGGCGCACAAGGGCGAGCAGCGCTCGTGCCGCTTCTCGCGCGTGCTGCGCCCGCGCCACACCGAGCTGGCGATCGGGCCGCTGAAGATGGAGGTGACCGAGCGCATGCGGCGCACGCGCCTGGCGCTGGCCGACTCGCCCGCCGGGCTTTCGTTCGACCTGGAGCTGGAGGCGGTGTCGCCGCCGTACTTCGAAGCGCCCTACCACCACCGCCGCTTCGGCATCCTGATCAACGACCTGGTGCGCTACACCATGGTTTGCCGCGCCAGCGGCAGCATCGTGCTGGACGGCCTGGAGACGAAGGTGGATCGCTGGCACGCGATCCGCGACCATTCCTGGGGCATCCGCGCCAGCATGGGCCCGCACACTTCGCCGCGCGGGGTCGACGAAGACCCGTCCGACGCGGACCTGCGCCGCTTCCGCCTGTGGGTGCCGTTCGAGGTGGAAGGGCATGCCGGCTTCTTCCAGACCCACGAGGCCGAGGACGGCAGCACGCTGGACTTCGAAGGCGCCCTGTTCATGGCCGACGGCCGCCAGGTGCCGCTGACCGGCGTGCGCCACCGGCTGCGCTATGCGCCAGGCACGCACAACGTGCTCGGCGGCGAGTTCGACCTGCGCCACGGCGACGGCAGCTGGCACACCTACCGCATCAGCCTGGCAGGCACGCCGGCCGACGTGCAGGGCGGGGGCTACTACAGCGGCTGGAACGACGGCAAGCGCACCGGCATGTACCGCGGCGCCGGCCCGGTCATCGAGTACGACCGCTACGCCTGCGGGCCGGAGCTGGGCGTCACCGGCGCGGCGCACATTCCCGCCAAGCGCCACATCGGCCCCAGCGAGTTCCCGATGTTCCTCACCGGGCCGGACGGCGCGCGCGGCATGGCGCATTTCGAGCACTACATCTTCGGGCCTTACCAGCCCTACGGTTTCACCTGACACGACGGAGGAGATCCCCATGTACCAGGTCGTTCATTACGCGGTGGAAGAAGCCACCGCGATCATCACGCTCAACCGGCCCGAGGACCTCAACACCATCGTGCCGCCCATGCTCGAGGAGCTGGAGCACGCCGTCACCCGGGCGACGCACGACAACGCGGTGAAGGCGATCATCCTGCAGGGCGCGGGCCGCTCGTTCTGCGCCGGCTTCAACTTCTCCGGCGGCTTCCGCCAGTGGGACAACGACATCACCACCGACGGCCGCTGGGACGCCGGCCGCGACATGATCATGGTCACCTCGCAGCAGCTCGGCTGGGTGCCGCGCTTCATGTCGCTGTGGCGCACGCCCAAGCCGGTGATCACGCAGATCCACGGCTGGTGCGTGGGCGGCGGCAGCGAGATGGCGCTGTGCGGCGACATCGTCATCGCCTCGGAGGACGCGCGCATCGGCACGCCGTATTCGCGCATGTGGGGCTGCCACCACGCCGGCATGTGGGTGCACCGCCTGGGGCTGGCCAAGGCCAAGGAGCTGGCCCTCACCGGCCGCTCGGTGTCGGGCAAGGAAGCCGCCGAGATCAGCCTGATCAACAAGGCGGTGCCGTTCGAGAAACTGCAGGACGAGACGCGCGCGCTGGCGCGCCAGCTCGCCAGCATTCCGGCCTCGCAGCTGGCGGCGATGAAGCTGATCGTCAACCAGGCTTACGAGAACATGGGCCTGAACTCGACCCAGCTGCTGGGCTCGGTGATGGACAGCATGCTGCGCAACACGCCGGAGGCGCTGGCCTTCATCGCCAAGGCCGAGCGCGACGGCGTGCCGGCGGCGGTGGCCGAGCGCGACGGCCCGTTTGGCGACTACAGCCAGGGCACCGCAGCGGACAAGCCCAATCCGCGCAACGTGATCAAGCTGCCGGCCGGCGCGCCCGGCTGAACCCGCAAAAAAAAACGGGGAGGGCGCTTGCTGCGCCCTCCCCGCCGTGGTGTTCGCAGCGGGCCGGTCAGTGGTTGCCGTGGGTACCGCCGCCGCTGTTGGTGTTGTGGCTGCCGCCGCCGGTGTTGGTATTGTGGCTGCCGCCGATGCCTTGCGTGTTGTGTCCGCCCACGCCGCCGCCGACGACCTTGTCGAGATCTTCCACGCGCAGCTCCCCGCCCTTGTTGCCCTGCTTGCCTTTGGATGAGTCCTTCACGTCTTTCTGCGACATTGCCGATCTCCCAATTACTGCAGTGGAATGTTGAGGGCGGCGCCATGCCGTCCGGATGCATCGCCGTTTCAATATAGCACCGGATTTCTGGCGGGACGTGAGCTGGCGCACAACCGGCCCGGGGCCGGCATGCCGGACGGCTTGGCCGGTTTCCGACGGTTGCAGGCCTTCGTCAGGTGGTTGTTCTGGGTTCTGATGTCATTCCGCAGCGAAGAACCTGGCCAGGTCCTTAACTGCCGCAGGAACGACCAATCGGGGCGGAACCGCCTTTCAGGCCTGCTGCCGCAACGCCATTTCGCGGAACACGCCGTCCACCGCCACCAGCTCGTCGTAGCCGCCGGCCTGCACCACCTGGCCGGCCTGGATCACCAGGATGCGGTCCGCGCGCCGCACCGTGGACAGGCGGTGCGCGATCACCAGGCGGGTGATCTTCATCACGTCCAGGCTGCGCTGCACGATCGCCTGGGTGCGGTTGTCCAGCGCGCTGGTGGCCTCGTCCAGCAGCAGGATGCGCGGCCGCTTGACCAGGGCGCGGGCGATCATCAGGCGCTGGCGCTGGCCGCCCGACAGGGTGCTCGAGCCCTCGCCGATGAGGGTCTGCATGCCCATCGGCATGTCGCGGATGTCGTCTTCCATGCCGGCCAGGCGCGCCGCGTTCCAGGCGTCGGCCAGGCTCAGGCGCGGGTCGCCGCCGGTGATGTTGCTGTACAGGTCGCCGGGCAGCAGGTGGCTGGACTGGAACACCGTGCCGATCTGGCGGCGCACGTCGCGCGGGTCCAGGTCGGCCAGGTTCTGGCCGTCGAACTGGATCGAGCCGGCGTCCGGCTTTTCGAAGCCCAGCAGCAGGCGCATCAGCGTGGACTTGCCGGAGCCGGAGGGCCCGACCAGCGCCACGAACTGGCCCGGCTCCACCGCAAACCCCAGGTTGCGCAGCACCGGCACGGCTGCCGCCGCCTCGGGCGCGCCGCTGCGGTAGGCGAAGCTCAGGTTGCTCACCTCGATGCGGCCGCGCAGCCGGCCCGGGTGCAGCGCGCCTTCGCGCACCTCCGGCTCGGTGCGCAGCACCGGCTGCATGCGTTCGGCCTCCGGCAGCAGCGCCACCAGCGAGAGCGCCGCGCGCGACAGCTCCAGCGTGCCGTTGAACACCGCGCCGAAGGCGGCGAAGAAGGCGATGAACTCGCCGGTGGTCATGGCGTCGGTGCCGCCGGGCAGCGATCGGGCCATGGCGAACAAGGCCATCGAGGTGAGCGGCTGGTAGGCGGCGAAAAACGTGCTTTCGGCGAAGCTCACCGCCTGGCTGCGCGTGGCCAGGCGGCGGATCGCCGCAAACGGCTCGGCCCAGCGCGCGAAGGCGCGCTGCTCGGCGGCGCCGGCGCGGATCTTGGCGATGCCCGACAGCAGCTCGTAGACGATGCCGGCCAGCCGGCCCTCGAGCCGGCTCAGGTCCCGCACCGGCGCCAGCTTGAGCCGGCCGAAGCCCATCCCGGCCGCCACCGCCAGCGCGATCAGGCCCAGGCCGAGCAGGGCCAGGTGCGCGTTGAAGAACAGCATGAGGCCGAGGTTGAAGGCGGCGAAGATCGAGGACAGCAGGGTCGGCAGCAGGGTGCCGGTGAGCTGCTGGCGGATGAAGTTCACCGCGTTGACGCGCGACACCAGGTCGCCGATCGAGTACTGGCGGAAGAAGCCCATCGGCAGGCTCAGCACACGGTCCCACACCGCCGCCTGCAGCTCGCCGCCCATGGCCGACTCCACCCGCACCACCAGCACCGAACGGGCGAACTCGAACGCCGCCGAGCTCAGCGCCGACACCAGCAGGGCGGCGATCAGCAGCCACAGGTCCGCGCGGCTGGCCGAGGGCAGCACGGTGTCGAACAGCACCCGGGTGGCGATCGGCACCATCAGCGCCAGGGCGCCGACCATCAGCGACACGCCGAGGATGCCGCGCAGGTCGCGCCGGCGCCCGGCGAGCAGCCAGCGCAGCATGTTGCCGAGCTTCAAGGGCTCGCGCGGCAGCCCGCGGTAGAACGCGAAGGCGGTGCCGGACAGCGCGGCGGCGAAGTCGGCATCCACCGCCCGCGGCTCGGCACCGGCACGCTCCACGGCGACGTAGCGCCCGCCGACGAACAGCAGCGGCAGCCAGTCGTCGTCGGCCGTGTGCAGGCTGCCGGGATCCGGCTGCGTGGTGTCGTCGGCGGGCGCCGGCGCTGCGCTGGCGGGCCGGTTCGCCGCCGCGGCCGGCGGCGGCCGGCGCGCCAGCAGCGGGCCGCTGTCGGCGTGCCACCAGCGGCCGCGCAAGGTCACCGCGCGATGGCGCAGGCCGATGGCGGCACCGACGATCGCCACCGGATCGGCGCCGAAGGCGCCGGCATCGCCGCCGCCGGCGGGGCCCGCGGTTTGCAGCGCACGCAGGGTGGCGGGATCGAAGGGGCCGCGCTTGGGTGCGCCGATGGCATCGGCGATCCAGCGCATGGCCTGCGCCAGCGGCGGCTCGCCCGGCTCGGGCTCCACCTCGGCCAGCGCCCGCGGGCGCCGCGCCAGGCTGGCCAGGCGCGCCAGCGCGGTCTTCAGCGCGGCGTCGGAGCGCTCGCGGCGCACCGCCAGCGCCGCCGGCTCGGCCTGGCGCTGCAGCGCGGCCTGCTCGGCGTGGAACGCCAGCCAGGAGGCGGCGAGCCCGCGCACCTGCGCCGCGCCGACCGTTTCCGGCGGCACCAGGCCGATGCGGATGCGCGCCACCGGCCGCGCCCAGGCATTGCCGGGCAGCGCGGCGATGCCGCCGATCGGGCAGAACAGCGCCGAAGAGCCGAGCACCGACAGGCCGACGCGGCCGCCCACCACGGTCGCATCCAGGCCTTCGTAGGGCTCCACGCGCAGCAGCGCGCCGGTGCCCAGCGCGGTGACCAGCTCGTTGCGGCGGATCAGGCGGGAGGAAGACTCCGGTGCGGCACCGGTGGCGGCGTCGATCATGCCGCCGGCGCTGCCCGGGTCCAGCGCCACGCAGGGCCCGTCGGGCCGCACCGGCGCCAGCACCGAGGCGGCGAGCCCGGCAAAGCCGATCGCCGCCGCGCCCAGCCAGGGCTTTGGCTGTTCCTCGAACAGCCGCTCGATCTCGGCCGCCTGCACGCGGCAGCCGGCCAGGGGACACAGCAGCCAGACATAGCGCTGCCCGCCGGGCGCCTGCGGCGCGGCGGCCGGCTCGGCGCCGAACATGCAGCAGCCGGCGGTTTCCGATGCCGCGCCCACCGCCGCCGCATCCGGCGCCGCGACCATGCGCGCGACGAAGGTACGCGCGCCGGCCGGCGCGATGCCGCCGTTTTCCAGGCTCACCGGCTGCACGAACACGTCGGCCTCGCCGGCGACCACGCGCCAGGCCAGCGCCGGGTCGGCCAGCCAGAGCTTGTGCCCGGCCGGTAGGTCGCGCCACAGGGCCTGCGCCCGCGGGGCGTGGCCGCGGCTCACGTGCCCATGCCCTCGTCCACCAGCCGCCGGTAGCGGCCCGGCGACGCGCCGTCGCTGGCCGCCATCAAGGCGTCGTGGGTGCCGCGCTCCACCACCTTGCCGCGTTCGAGCACGATGATCTGGTCCGCGTCGCGCACGGTGGAAAGCCGATGCGCGATCACCACGCAGGTGACGCCGCGCCGCCGCAGGTTGCGGTCCACCTCGCGCTCGGTGGCCACGTCCAGCGCGCTGGTGGCCTCGTCCAGCACCAGGATGCGCGGACCGCCAGCCAGCGCCCGCGCGATCTCGATGCGCTGGCGCTGGCCGCCGGACAAGTTCTGGCCGCCCTGCTCCAGGCGGCCGTCGTAGCCGCCGGTGCGCGCCGCGATCACTTCGTGGATGCAGGCGTCCTTGGCCGCCGCGAACAGGTCTTCTTCCGCGATCGTCGGGTCCCACAGGCTGAGGTTGTCGCGGTAGCTGCCCTCGAACAACGCCAGCTCCTGGTCGACCAGCGCCAGCGAGGCGGCGAGCTGCTCGCGCGGCCAGCTGCGGCGCGGCTTGCCGTCGAACAGGATGTCGCCGCTCCAGGGCTCGTACAGACCCATGATCAGGCGTGAAACGGTGGACTTGCCGCAGCCCGAGGGGCCGACCAGGGCGATGCGCTGGCCCGGCGTGGCGACCAGGCTCAGGTTCTCGATCAGCGGCGGCGCAGTGCGGCTGTAGCCGAAGCTGACGCCGCGCAGCTCCACGAAGCCTTCCAAGCGGCCGCGCACGTGCACCGCGGGCGCCGCCGGTTGCTCGTCCAGCTCGGCGGCCGGGTAGCGCAGCACGTCGTCGAGGCGCGCCAGGCTGCCCTGCAGCTGCTGGAAGCGGGCGCTCAGGTCGACGAACTCGTTGACCGGCCGCAGGAAGCTCGCCGCCAGGCTCTGGAACGCCACCAGCTCGCCGACGCTGATCTGGCCCTGGATCACGCGCGCGCCGCCGATGCCGAGCACCAGCACGTTGACCGCGGCGGTGATGAAGCCGGGAATCAGCGCGATCGGCAGCGACAGCCGCTGGGTCGAAGCCAGCGCGTTCATGAAGCGCGCCTGGTAGCCGGCCCAGCGCGCGAAGAAGCCGGCCTCGCCGCCGTAGGACTTGATCGTCTCCATCGCCGCCAGGCCGATCAGCGAGGTGCCCTGCACCTTGCCCTCGTCGATCGACACGCGCTGCGACAGCTCGCGCGTGCTGCGGGCGACGTACCACAGCGAGCCGCCGATGGCGCCCGCGCCGGCGACGACGACCGCCGCCAGGCCGATGTCGTAGGCCGCCATCACCGCGGCGAAGAACGCCGCGGTGAGCAGCGACACGCAGGTGCCGGCGACGTTGCCGGTGAGCTCGCGCGCGACCAGCTCGTTGAGCTGCATGCGCGAGCCGATCTCGCCGGCCGAGCGCTGCGTGTAGAACACCACCGGCAGCCGCAGCAGGTGCCACAGGAAGCGGCCGGCCGAGGACACCGCCAGGCGCGTCTGCAGGCGCAGCAGCACGCCGTTCTGGATCGCCGCGAGCGCCGCGCGCAGCAGCGCCGCCAGCGCCATGCCCAGCAGCAGCGGGCGCAGCCAGTCGCCGCTGTTGGCCACCAGCACGCGGTCCACGAACACGCTCAGGAACACCGGCATGACCATGCCGGGCACCACCGCGGCCAGGCCGGCGGCGACCAGGAAGGCGAGCGCCGATTCCATGCCGCGCGCGCGGCGCACGATCGAGCGCAGCACCGAAGGCGCCTCGCCGCCGCGGCGGAACTCGTCGGTGGGCTCGAAGGTGAGCACCACGCCGGTGAACGACTGGTCGAACTCTTCCAGGCCGACGCGGCGGCGGCCCAGCGCCGGGTCGTTCAGGTACACGCGGTCGCCGGCAAAGCCTTCCAGCACCAGGAAGTGGTTGAAGTTCCAGAACACGATGCAGGGCAGGCGGATGCCGCGCAGGTCCTCGGGCTCCTTGCGGTAGCCGCGCGCCTCCAGGCCGAAGCTGCGCGCGGCGTGCAGCAGGTTGCTGGCCTTGGTGCCGTCGCGCGACACGCCGCAGGCGATGCGCAGCTCCTCCAGCGGCACCCAGCGGCCGTAGTGCGCCAGCACCATCGCCAGCGAAGCGGCGCCGCATTCCACCGCCTCGAACTGCAGGATGCTGGGCACACGCACCACGCCGCCGGCCGCGTCCTCCTCGTCGCCGGCGCCGCGCCCGCGGCGGAAGTTCCAGCGCAGCTTCATCCGCCCAGGCCCAGCCACTTCTTCAGGAACGGCAGCGCCAGCGACAGCGGCCGCTCGCGGTCGACCACGATCTCGACCGCCGCCGGCGTGCCGGTGGCGAGCTTCAGCGGCGGCCCGGCACGGGTGGACCAGCGGTAGCCGCTGACGGTGGCGGCCGGCTCCAGGCGGATGCGCACCTCCACCGGCACGCCGGCGCCGACCATCTCGCGCACCAGCGAGTCGTTGTGCAGCGCCAGCAGCATGCTCGCCGGCGTCACCGGGTAGTCGGAGATCCAGTCCACCGTGCCGACCAGGTAGCCGTGCTCTTCGCGCTTGACCGTGGACGGCAGCACCCGCGCCTCCATGCCGCGCGCGATGCGCTTGCCCGCGCCGGCCGGCACGTAGGCCAGCGCCACCATGCGGTCGGCCGCGGCGGCTGCCGCCGGCGCGCCGGCGGCCGCCAGCGGCTCGATCACCGCGATCTCCTGGCCCTGCTGCACCAGCGCGCCGTTGGCGCTGCGCAGCTCCACCAGGCGGCCGTCGGCGGGGGCGTTGACCACGGTTTCGGCGGCCTGCGATTTCTGCAGGGAATCCAGCGCGCGCTGCGCCTCGTCGATCTGCACGGTACGGACGATCTGCTCCTCGCGCGCGGTCTTGTCGCGGTCCAGGCGCCCCAGCTCCACCTGCCGCACCTGGGTCTTGAGCACTTCGATGTCGACCTCGCCGTTGGCGATGTCCTGGCGCGTGGCCAGCACCTGCTGGCGCGTCACCAGGCCCTGGGCCAGCAGGTCCTCCTGCGTCTGCAGGCGCTCGTGCAGGATGCGCAGCCGCTCCTGCTCCACCGCCATCTGCTGCTGCAGGTTGCGCACCTGCTGGCCGGCGGACTGCCCGGCCAGCTTCTGCGACTCGTCGCGCAGCGGCTGCTGCGAGCGGTCCAGCGCGCGCAGCTCGTTGAGGCGCGACTGCGCCTTTTCGATGCGGTCGGCCAGCTCCGGCTGCACGATGCGCGCCATCACCTGGCCGGCATGGACCAGGTCGCCGGGCTTGGCGTCGAGGCCGGCGAGCCGGCCGTTGCCGGTGGCGATCACCTCGTCCAGGCCGTTGCCGTTGACCAGCAGGGCGTGGCCGGCCACCTCGGTGGGCACGCTGCCGAACCAGCCCCAGGCCAGCACCAGGCCGATCAGGATCAGCACCGGCGCCAGCCACAGCCAGGCCTGCGCCGGCAGCGCCGGCACCAGCTGGTCGAGCTGGTCCGGCGAGGACAGGCGCTCCAGCGCGACCTTGCGGAAGATGCGGTTGGAGTCCTCGCTCATGGGTATGCCTGTATGCCTACTGGAACAGCAGGTCGGTGCGCACCAGCAGGCGCTCCTGGTCGACTTCGACCAGCAGGGCCTGCTCGTAGTACCACCGCGCCACCGCGCTGGCGCGCGCCTGCCGCGCCTGCACCAGGTTGTCCACCGCCGCGGCGTAACGGTCCTCGATGGTGATGACGTCGATCAGGGTCGACAGGCCGAGGCGGCGCTTGGTGCGCTCGTTCTCCACTGCGGTCTTGTAGCGCGCCTCGGCGTCGGCGGCCTTTTCCAGCGTGGCGCTGGCGGTGCGCAAGGCCGCCAGCGCCTGCGCCAGGCCGTTGCCGGCGGCGCGCCGCGCCTGCGCCAGGTCCACCCGCGAATTCTCCGCGGCCAGCGCGGCCGCCTGCTCGGCGCCGCGCGCGGCGCTGTTTTCGAACGGGATCTGCATCGACAGCGTCGCCGCGGCGGTGGGCTGGTCGACGAACGCGCCGGTGGGCGTGAAGCCGACGCTGTCGCCTTCGTGCAGGGCGGCGTAGCCGGCCGACAGGGTCAGGTCGACCGCCGGCTTGCGCGCCTCGGCGGCGGCGCGCAGGCGCGACTCGCTTTCCGCCAGGCGCGCCTGCGCGGCCAGCACTTCGGGCCGGCGCATGATCGCCGCGCCGGCGTCGGTGGCGCCGATCAGTTGATCCAGCGGCGCGCTGGCGTCGGGGATCGGGTCGGCCAGCACGGTGCCCAGATAGGCATCGGCGGCGTCGGAGCCCAGCAGCAGCGCCAGGTCGCGGCGCGACTGCTCGCTGGCCAGCGCCGCGGCCAGCGTGCTGGAGCGGTGCTCGGCCAGGCTCGCCAGCACCAGCTGGCGCTCCGCCGCCGGCAGCTGGTCGGCGGCGATCAGCTTCTCGGTCTCGCGCGCCAGCAGCGCCACGCGCGCTTCGGCGGCGCGCGCCGCGTCGAGCTGCTGCGCGCGGGCGATGCATTCCCAGTATTTCTGCACCACCGCCAGCACCACCTGCGACACCGTCTGCCGCAGGTCCTGCTGCGCCGCCAGCGACTCCTGGCGCAGGCCGCGCCGCGTCTCCACCGCGATGGTGCCGTTGTTGCGCCCCAGCGGCGCCAGCGGCAGGGTCAGCGAGAACGTCGCCACGTTGGTGCGCTGGTCGGGAAAGCCCTCCAGGCGCAGCAGCCGGTCGCGGGTGGCGTCGGCGGTGAAGCCCAGCGACGGGCTCAGGCCGCTTTCGAACAGCTTGCCGACGGCAGCCTGGGTGGATTCGCTGAAGGTGAGCTCGTTGTCCGCGGGGACGCCGGTGTAGCCGGCCAGGGTGGACTTCTCCAGCGCGGTGAGCTTGCGCACCGTGCGGCCGGCGGTGAGGCTGCCGTTGAACTGCCAGTCGAACGGCCCCTGCGCGGCCAGCGCGTTGGCCTGCGAGATGCGCACCTGCAGGCCGGCACCGAGGATCGCGCTGTTGCGCTCCAGCGCGGCCGCCGCCGCCTGGCGCAGGCTCAGCCCCGCCGCGCCGGCCGGCGCGGCGGGGCTGTCCGTCGTCTCCGCCGCCTGCACCGCCGGTGCAGACAAGGTGCCGGCGGCTTGCGCGCAAGCCGCACACAGGCCCAGCAATGCCAGCGCCTGCAGGCGCATCAGCCGGCCGCCTGCATGGTTCAGCCGGCCAGCTGCCGCAGCACCCACTCGAAGCGGGCACCGGCCAGGTGCACGTCGTCGAGCAGGCTGTCGTCGAGTTCGTCCGCATCGCCGCCGCCGGCCTGGCGCGCGTTCATCTGGCGGATGCGGTCGGCCATGAAGATCGACAGCGCATGGTAGAAGCGCGCGCAGAAGCCGACGTCGGTCTTGAAGGCGTCGCGCAGGTGCTCGTGCTGCACCGCCAGCAACAGGCTGGGCCGCCGGCTTACCACCGAGACGTTGGTCGGCGCCGGATCGACGAACGACATCTCGCCCACCACCTCGCCGGACTTCAGGCTGGCCAGCGCCGTGCCGTCGCGGGTGACCACGCCGAGCTCGCCGTCGAGCACGAAATACAAGGTCTGGATGCGCGAGCCGGCGCGCACCAGCTCCTGTCCTGCGCCGATCTGCACGCGCGAGCCGTGGCGCGCCAGCCAGGCGATGTCCTGGTCGGACAGCTTGCTCATGATGAGAAGCACCTTGCGCATCGCGTCTCCCCCGGTTGCCGATGAAGGGCGTTCTTAAGCCTTTATCGGATCGCGTCGAACAGGCGTGACCTTCCTACGCTCGGGAAAACCGGGCACTACCGTGCCCGATCTTCGTCGGCGCCTGCGTGTGCCACGCGCAGCTGCGATCGCAGTTGCGGCGGTTTGCGCCTGGCCCCCTTCGATTGAGCCTAGCACGCAGGTGCGGGCGGAACTGTGCGGCGGTTCCGCTGCGTCAGGGGCCGGACGCCGGCATGCCGCCGCGGGCGCCGGCCAGGTCCAGCAATACCGCGAACGGTTCCGGCGGCGCGCCTTCGGCGAGCCGCACGGTGGAGACGATCCGCGCCTGCCCGTTGAGGCGGCGGTCCGGGTAGAACGGCTGCGGATAGCCGGGGCTGACGTAGGCCAGCAGGTAGGCGTAGCGGCATCTGGCCATGCCTTCTGCAAACTCGGCGTCGCCGGCGCTCTGCGGCGGCGGCGCGTAGCTGGGCCGGCCGGTATAGAGCATGACCAGCGACGGCTTGATCGAGCTGATGCATTCGCCGGGCGGCACCGCGTCGCCGACGCGGCGCAGGTCCTGCAGGATCGCGGCGAGCGAGCCGGCCAGGCGCCGCGACTGCCGGCGGTCGTCGGTGTACCAGCCGGGGAAATGCCGCGCCGCGGCCATTTCCGCCGGCAGCGGCTGGGTGAAGCGCGCGGCGGCCAGCACCAGCGATGGCAGCACGATCAGCGACAGCGCGGCCAGCAAGGCCGTGCACGCCAGCCGCGCCGCCGCCTGCGCCTGCCGGCCGGCCATTGTGCGCAGCCACAGGATGCCCTGCACCAGCAGCACCGGCACGATCACGTAGCTGAGCCGCTGCCCTTCGGCGGGAAACGGCCAGACCAGCACCAGGGCGATGTACAGCACCACATAGATCGCGTCGAACGAGCGCCGGCGCAGGCGCCAGGCGCAGCCGGCCAGGCAGATGGCCCCGGCCAGCAGCGCCAGCACCGCCGGCAGCAGCGTGCGGCCCTCCGCCAGCCAGTCCTGCGTCCACGCCCGCAGCAGCACGAAAACTTCCTGGCCCGCCTGGCGCGCCAGCGCGCCGAGCGGGTCGGCCGCGTACGACTGGCGCCACTGCGCGGCATAGCCGCTGAGGCCCGACTGGTTGAGCCGGCTCCACGCCGCCCAGGCGCAGAACGGCACGGCCGCGGCGGCCAGCAGCAGCGGCCAGCGGCGCGGCCGCAGCATCAGCAACTGCAGCGCGAACGCCGCCAGCAGCGGCACCGCGGCCGCGCGCACCAGGGTGGCCGCCGCCACCGCCGCCGCGCCGAGCCACCATGCAGCGCTCGCGTGTTTGCCGCCAGCAGCGGCACGGTTGGCCGCGACGATCGCCGCCAGGCTCAGAAACAGGTAGGAATTCTCGGTCCAGATATTGAGCGCCTGCAGGTAGGTGCCCGGCATCAGCGCGAACAGGCCGCAGGCCCAGGCGGCAGTGGCGCTGCCGCAGCCTTCGTCGCGCAGCCACAGGTACAGGCAGGCGACGGCGGCAAGCAGCGAAACGACGACCACCAGGTGGGCGGCCAGGAAGCTTGCCCCGAGCAGGCCGACCGCCAGCGGAAACAGCGGCGGGTACACGCTGGCGCGGAGCGCCTGCTCCAGCGCCGGCATCGGCGGCGCAAACGGCGAGAAGTGCCGCGCGGCCAGCATGTAGTACGCGCTGTCGCCGCCGAGGTCGGTGATGTCGTACGACCATCCCCAGACCAGGTAGGCCATGCACAGCACGGCGAACAGGGCGGCCACCGCAAGGCGATGCGGCGACGGATTGGGCGCTGCGCTTTGCATCTCGATCATCGACGTGGAGCCGGCGGGGAGCGTTTTGTCGGCCGCGTTGTTGTGAAGGCGGCACGGGCACCAGCCCGGACTTGCCGTTGCGGCGAGTATGGCAGCCTGCGCGGCGCCGCAGGATGCGCCGCCGGAATTCTTGCGCCCCCTGCGCCTTATACTGCGCCGGCGCGCGGCCCCCCATGCCAATGTCCGACACCCCACGCCAGACCAAGACACCCCCTGCCCGCCGCCCGGCCGGAGCGGCCGCGGGCCGGGCCGGCGGCCGCTCCGCCCAGGGCCGCGTGCGCCGCGCGGTGCACGCCGACGACGGCGCCATCCTGACGCTGGAGGAGCTGTTCCCGGGCGACCGGATTTCGATGCGCTCGCTGCGGGCATTCCTCAAGTCGGGCCATGCGCCGGTGTGGGTGGCCGAACTCGACGGCGCCGTGGTCGGCAGCCTGATCATGCTGACCCGCAGGGACAGCCGCGCGGCGCGCATCTACTCGGTGGTGGTGGCGCCGCAGGCGCGCGGCCGCCGGCTGGGCGAACGCCTGGTGCGGGCGGCGGAAGCGCAGGCGCGCCGCATGGGCCTGGCGGCCATGTCGCTGGAAGTGCGGGCGGACAACGCCGCCGCCCGCGCGCTGTACGCCAAGCTCGGCTACCGGCCGGTGCGCGAGCTGCCCGGCTATTACGAGGACGGCGCCGACGGCCTGCGCCTGCGCAAGGCTCTGCACGGCTGACGCCCGCCCGGGGCAGGCGTATGATCCGCGCCCGCGGCGCGACGCAGGAGCGGATCGAGCATGGACGATTTCATTCGCCGGTTGCCGGAACATGGCGCGGCGCTGGTCTTCGCGGCGGTGCTGATGGAGCAGGCCGGGCTGCCGCTGCCCTCGTTCACGGTGCTGATCGCCGCCGGCGCGCTGGCGGCCGGCGGCCAGGCGGCGCTGGCGCCGCTGCTGGCGGCGGCGGTGCTCGCCGCACTGGCGGCCAACCTGGCCTGGTACGCCGCCGGCCTGCGCTACGGCCAGCGCGTGCTGCGGCTGCTGTGCCGGATTTCGCTGTCGCCCGACACCTGCGTGCGCGGCACGCAGTCGCTGTTCCAGCGCTGGGGCGAGGCCTCGCTGCTGTTCTGCAAGTTCCTGCCCGGCATCTCGCTGGTCGCCCCGCCCATCGCCGGCGCGGTGCGGATGCCGCTGCCGCGCTTCCTGGCCGCCAGCATGTCGGGAACGGTGCTGTGGGCGCTGACCTGGCTGGTGGGCGGCTTCCTGTTCCATGCGCAGGTGCACGCCACCTTCGCCTATGCGCGCGGCCACCTGCATGCGGCGCTGGCCACCGCGGCGGGACTGTTCTGCCTGTACCTGGCCTGGCGCGGCGTGCAGCGCTGGCTGGCGCACGGCGGCCGCCGGATTGCGCGCATCGGCGCGGCGGAACTGCGCAAGCTGCTCACCGGCGACCCGCCGCCGCTGGTGCTGGACCTGCGCTCGCCGCTGCTGCGCGCGGCCGAGGCCGGCATCCCCCATGCGCTGGAGGCGGACCTCGATTCGCTCGAATCGCTGGCGCGGCGGCTGCCGCGCGACCGCGATATCGTGACCTACTGCGCCTGCCCCAACGACGTCTCCGCGGTGCGCGCCGCCCGCACCCTGCTGCGCCTGGGCCATACCCGGGTGCGGGCGCTGCGCGGCGGCTTCGACGCCTGGACGCAGGCGCGCTGAGACCCCACGGCCGCGTGCGCCGCGCCCGCGTACGGGTTGCCCGAAGCGAGTTTGGATACAATCGGCGGCGCGAACTGGAAGAGCGACGGCGTGAAACCGGTGCAAAGCAATTCATCCGACGAATGGCTCGGGCGGCTGGACCGCCTGGGCATCGTCCTGTCGGGCATCTGCATCGTGCACTGCCTGGCGCTGCCGCTGCTGCTGGCGGCGCTGCCGCTGGTGGGCGGCAGCGTGTTCGGCGGCCACGCGTTCCACGAATGGCTGCTGGTGGCGGTGGTGCCGGTGAGCCTGGTGGCGCTCGGCTTCGGCTACCGGCGCCACGGCGACGCCAACGTGATGCGGCTGGGCGGCGCGGGCCTGGCGCTGCTGTGCTTCGCCACCTACGGCTACCGCCTGGTCGGCCTGTCGGAAGACTGGGAGCGCGCCATCTCCATCGTCGGCGGGCTGATCCACGCCGCCGGCCACGTGCTCAACTTCCGCCGCACGCGCGCGGTGCACGAGGCGCAGTGCACGCATGCGCCCATGACCGGGAATTGAGAGACGGCAACCGGGAACCGCAACAGCTCAAGGCGCGGCGTTTGCGCCGGTAAACGACTCCCGGTTGCCCATTGCCGATTCCCGGCCGCTCAAGGCTGGTCCGGCAGCGTGATGTTCAGCTCCAGCACCTCCAGGCCGGCCTCGCGCTGCACCGAGAACTGCACGGCGTCGTCGGGCACCTGGATGTACTTGCGCACCACGCCCAGCAGCTCCTCGCGCAGCTTGGGCAGGTAAGCCGGCCCGTTGGCCAGGCCGGAGCGCTGGTACGCCACCGCCAGCATCAGCCGGTCCTTGGCGGTCTTGGCGCTGTTGGCCTTCTTTTCGGCGCGGAAGAATTTGAGCCAGTCCATCAGCCCCCCCCGAAGAGCTTGCTCAGCAGGCTCTTCTTCGGCTCGGTGAGGAAGCGGTGCGGCCGTTCCTCGCCGAGGAAGCGGTCCACCAGGTCGCGGTAAGCCAGCCCGGCGTCGCTGTTGTCGTCGCGGATCACCGGCACGCCGCTGTTGGAGCAGGTCAGCACCGCCGGCGACTCCGGCACTACGCCGAGCAGCGGGATCGCCAGGATTTCCTTGACGTCCTCGACCGACAGCATCTCGCCCTTGGCCACCCGCGCCGGGCTGTAGCGGGTGAGCACCAGGTGCTCCTTGACCTTGCCCAGGCCTTTCTCGGCGATCCGCGCCTTGCTCGACAGGATGCCCAGCACGCGGTCGGAATCGCGCACCGAGGAGACTTCCGGGTTGGTCACCACCAGCGCCTCGTCGGCGAAATACATCGCCATGAAAGCGCCCTTTTCGATGCCCGCCGGCGAGTCGCAGACGATGTACTCGAAGTCCTGCGCCAGCTCGTTGAGCACGCGCTCCACCCCTTCCTGGGTGAGCGCGTCCTTGTCGCGGGTCTGGCTGGCGGCGAGGATGTACAGCGTGTCGACGTGCTTGTCCTTGATCAGGGCCTGCTTGAGCGAGGCCTCGCCGTTGATCACGTTGACGAAGTCGAACACCACGCGGCGCTCCACCCCCATGATCAGGTCGAGGTTGCGCAGGCCGACGTCGAAATCGATCACCGCCGTCTTGTGCCCGCGCTGCGCCAGCCCGGTGGCGAAGGACGCGCTGGTGGTGGTCTTGCCGACGCCGCCCTTGCCGGAAGTGACTACGATAATTTTGGCCAACGGTGCTCCTTGTGTCTGTGGGGGATGCGGGAGGCGGGAGGCGAGAGGCGTAACGGCGGACCGGCTGTTGCCGTTCGCGCCTCCCGCCTCTCTCCTCTCGCCTCTCGTTACACTTTATGTTCCTCGATCTTCAGCCGCCCGTGCTCCAGGTAGGCCGTCGCCGGGCCGCCGCGCGGGCCGTCCTTGACCTGGTCGGCCACCGCGTAGATGCCGGCGATCGCCAGCAGCTCGGCTTCCAGCTTGCGGCAGAAGATGCGTGCGCTTTCGTCGCCGCGCGCGCCGGCGATGGCGCGGCCGGAGAGCTTGCCGTACACGTGCACGCAGCCGTCGGCGATCACTTCCGCGCCCGGGCTGACCGTGTTCAGCACCACCAGGTCGCCGTGCTCGGCGTAGATCTGCTGGCCCGAGCGCACCGGTTCGGTGACGATGCGCGCGGCGCGGCGCGGCACCGCGGCGACCGGCGCGGCCTGCCGTGGCGGCGGCTCCGGCGCTGCCGCGGCCGGCGCCTTGCCGGAATCCTTCGACAGCACCGCCAGGCCGATGTCGCGCGCGGCCTGCGCCAGGGGACCTTCCGACACGCCCAGCGGCTGCATGCCCACCGCGCGCATCGCCGCAACCAGCGCCGGCAGGTCGGTGGCGAGGTCGCTGTCGATCACCGTGGCCATGCCCTTGACCGCCTGCGGCATCTGGCGCGCGAACTGCTCGATCTGTGCGCGTGCCGCGGCGGGATCGGGGTCGAGCACCTTGACGCGGGTGATCGATAACATGCGGCCCTTGAATTCCAGGGCGCTGCGGGTGCGGGTCATCCGGTGCTCGTCGGCTGATGGGTGCGCGATGCATGGCGCGGCTTTTGCTGCTAGGTTAGAGAGCAAAGTCACCAAGATCAACGTGCCGGCGGCAACGCCGCTCCGGCGCGACACCGGACGGCGGATACGGCATGGCTTTTGAGTGGAGCCAGTACAAGTGCGGCGAGGCGTTCGACGAGCTGCTGGCGGCGCCCGGCAGGCCCCGTCCGGCGGCCCGCAAGCTGCTGAACTACCTGCAAAGTCTCACTCCCAAGGACCTGGCCGACCGCCGGCTCGCGGCGGACCTGGCGATCAAGGTGATGGGCATCACCTTCACCGTGTATTCCGAGGGCAAGACGCTGGACCGCGCCTGGCCCTTCGACATCATTCCGCGCGTGATCGAGCGCCGCGAGTGGGAGCAGACCGAGCGCGGGCTCAAGCAGCGGGTCAACGCGCTCAACCAGTTCATCCAGGACATCTACGGCGACCAGAAGATCGTCAAGGACAAGGTGGTGCCGGCGCAGGTGCTGACCGAGTCGGCGAACTTCCGGCCGCAATGCGTCGGCGTGCAGCCGAAATACGGCGTATGGGCGCACATCTGCGGCAGCGACCTGGTGCGCGACGGCGACGGCACGCTGTACGTGCTGGAAGACAACCTGCGGGTGCCCTCGGGCGTGTCGTACATGCTCGAAAACCGCATGGTCATCAAGCGCGTCTGGCCGGAGCTGTTCCAGATCACCAACATCCTGCCGGTGGACGACTACCCGGCGCAGCTCTACGACACCCTGGCCGCGCTCAGCCCGCGGCCGGGCGACCAGCCGACCGTGGTGCTGCTGACCCCGGGCATCTACAACTCGGCGTATTTCGAGCACGCTTACCTCGCCCAGCAGATGGGCGTGGAGCTGGTCGAGGGCACCGACCTGCTGGTGGGCGACGACGACTGCGTCTACATGCGCACGATCTACGGCCCCAAGCGCGTCGACGTGATCTACCGCCGCATCGACGACATGTTCCTGGACCCGGAGACTTTCCGCGCCGACTCGGTGCTGGGCGTCAAGGGCCTGATGCGCGCCTGGATCCGCGGCAAGGTCGGCCTGGCCAACGCGCCCGGCGCGGGCGTGGCCGACGACAAGGTGATCTACGCCTACGTTCCGGCGATGATCAAGTACTACCTGGGCGAGGATCCGATCCTGCCCAACGTGCCCAGCTTCCTGTGCCTGGACGAGCTGCACCGCAAGCACGTGCTGGCCAACCTCGACAAGCTGGTGGTCAAGCCGGCCAACGAGTCCGGCGGCTACGGCATGCTGATCGGCCCGCGCTCCTCGCGCGAGGAGCGCGAGCGCTTCGCCCGGCTGATCGAGAAGAACCCGCGCAACTACATGGCGCAGCCGACGCTGAGCCTGTCCACCGGCCCCACCATCACCGACGAGGGCGTGGAGCCGCGCCACCTGGACCTGCGGCCGTTCATCCTGTCGCGCGGCGAAAGCACCTATGTCACCACCGGCGGGCTGACCCGCGTGGCGCTGGTCAAGAACTCCCTGGTGGTCAACAGCTCGCAGGGCGGCGGCAGCAAGGACACCTGGGTGGTGGACCTGGACGAGGAGGTCACGCCCGGACAGTTGCAGGAACAGCTACAGGAGCAGAATCAGTGAGGCAGTTGCCAGTTTCCAGTTGCCGGTTTCCAGCGGACGCAGCCAGGGTTTTAACTGGAAACTGGAAACCGGCAACTGGAAGCCGCTTTTCCGAGGGGCGCGCCTGATGCTTTCGCGCGTCGCCGACAACCTGTACTGGCTGGGCCGCTACCTGCAGCGCGCGGAAAACACAGCGCGCCTGATCAACGTCAACGCCCTGCTGATGCTGGACCTGCCGCGGCGCGTCAAGCTCGGCTGGGCGCCGCTGATCGCCATCGTCGGCGCCGACGACATTTTCCGCACCCATTACAGCGAGGCGACCGAGGACAACGTGGTGCACTTCCTGGCCACGGATACGCGCTATCCCGGCTCGATCAGCTCCTCGCTGCTGCACGCGCGCGAGATCCTGCGCACGGTGCGCGACACCGTGCCGCGGGACGCCTGGGAACGCCTCAACGACGTCTACTTCTACGTGCAGGAGCACGGCGAGACCGGCGTGGCCAGCGCCCAGCGCCAGGCCTTCCTGGGCGAGGTCATCACCGGCGCGCTGCTGCTCGACGGCGTGCTGATCAGCAGCATGAGCCACGACGTCGGCTACCAGTTCCTGCGCATCGGCAGCTACCTGGAGCAGGCCGACATGACCACGCGCATCCTCGACGTGCGCTCCATCGACGTCGGCCGCGAGCAGTCCGGCGCGGACCTGTCGCCGTTCGAGAACATCGTGTGGATGAGCGTGCTGCGCTCGCTGACCGCCTACCAGATGTACCGGCGCCACATGCGCACCCGCGTCAGCGGCGCCAGCGTGCTGCGCTTCCTGCTGCAGAACCGGCAGTTCCCGCGCAGCGTGATGTTCTGCCTGTCGTCGATCGCCTCGACCCTGCCGCTGCTGCCGGACAACCGCAAGATCGAGCGCGCCATCGAACGCACCCGCGCCCTGGTGCGCGACGCCAACATCGACGCCCTGGTCAAGGCCGAAGGCGGCGTGCCGCGGCTGATGGACGAGATCCAGATCGGCCTGGGCGAGCTGCACACGGCCTTGAGCGACGCCTACTTCCAGATGGCCTGACGCTCAGGCGCTGCGGATCTTCTGCTGGGCGGCGGCCTGCGCCTGGGTTTGCAGCGGCAGCTGCGGCTGCAGCTCCCAGTCGAACTTGGGCAGGCTGCGGATCGCGTATTCGAGCTGGCGCGCCCAGGTTTCCTTGAGCTGGGCGTAGTACGGCGTGTCGAAGTCCAGCCGCAGCGAATGCGCCACCTTGAGCGCGTCGCGCGGCACGAACGCCACGTCCACCGGCGGCCCCACCGAAATGTTCGAGCGCATGGTCGAATCCAGCGAGACCAGCGCGCAGCGGGCGGCATCCTCCAGCAGCACGTGCGGCCGCACGAAGCGGTCGAGGATCGGCTTGCCGTACTTGGTTTCGCCGATCTGCAGGAACGGCGTCTCCGGGCTGGCGGCGATGCAGTTGCCGAGCGGGTAGATCAGGTAGATCGCCGGCTCCTCGCCCTGGATCTGCCCGCCCAGGATCAGCGTGGTCTCGACGTTGACGCCGCTGTACTGGCTCTGCTGGGTGACCTGCTTCTGCGCCTTCACCGAAAGCTGGCCCAGGTGGTCGGCGGCGTCGAACATGTGCCGCACCTTGCGCAGGCTCACCGGCGCCTCGGGATCGTTGATCTCGCGCTGCGCCTGCGCGATCACCGCCTGGGTGGTGGCGAGGTTGCCGGCCGACAGCACCACGAACACGCGGTCGCCGGGGAATTCGAACACGTGCATCTTGTTGTAGGTGCGCACGTCGTCGACACCCGCGGAGGTGCGCGTGTCGGCGGCGAGCACCAGGCCGTCGTTCACTTTGATGGCAACGCAATAAGTCATTGAGCGGGGGCCAGATGGGGATGCGGCGGCCTGAAGATGCATTCTAGCCCGAATGTCTCGGCGCGGCGCCGGGCATGGCCCCGCGACCGCGGACACGTCAGCTGGCTACGGCACACGCGAAATCCTCAGGGGCTCCATCGATGGATGCGCGGGCGCTGGCTGCGCCCTTGTCGAAGGCCGCGGCGGCGTGGCGGGGCGTGCCCGCCCGACCCGGCGCGGCCGGCTTTTTTAGGACGCACAGCTTATGCCATGATTCCGGCTGGCGGAACACACGCAGCCCACGCCACCCGTACTTTTCATAAATCTCCGGAAACCGGCCAACCCGCGGGTCGAATGAACCTCAAACTCCTGCTGCCGCTGCTGGCGGCGCTGCCGCTGCTGTGCGCCGCGGCGCCGCTGCCGTTCGCCGCCTGGCGCGCCACCGCCGAAAACGTCGGGCCGATCCGCCTGGGCATGGACCTGGACGAGGTGCGCAAGGCCTCGGGCATGGAATTCGTCGAGCAGCCGGACGCCGGCGCAGCGGTCAACTGGGAGCTGTGCCATTACGCCTGGCCGGCCAGCGGCGGACAGCTGCGCCTGGACCTGGCGGTGGTGCTGCACCAGGGCCGTGTGGTCCGGGTCGAGGTGGTGGCGCCGGAAATAGCGACGGCCTCGGGCGCCCGCGTCGGCGACAGCGAAGCGCGCCTGCGCGCACTTTACGCCGGCCGCCTGGTCGCCGATCCCGCCGCGCAGGCCGGGGCACGCGCGCAGCTGCTGCTGGCCGGCACGCGCGCGCAAGCGCTGCGCTTCGTCATCGACAGCGGCCGTGTGCAGTCCTACCAGGTCGGCCAGGCCGCGCAGTCGATGCCGGGCGGAGGCTGCGCATGAACGGTGCCTCGCCGGGCCGCCCGGCCGGCCACGTCGCCAGCCACTCCGATTACCTGCGCATCCGCGGCCTGCGCTACCACGTGCGGCGCTGGGGCGCCGCGGCACGCACGCCGGACGGCGGCGAGCTGCCCAAGATATTCCTGATCCACGGTTTCCTCGACGTCTCGGCGAGCTTCCAGTACCTGGTGGAGCCGCTGCTGGACCGCTGGCAGGTACTGGCGCCGGACCTGCGCGGCTTCGGCTTCACCGAGTGGCCGGCGCAGGGGTACTGGTTCCAGGACTACGTCGCCGACCTGGAGGAGATCGTCGAGCACTATTCGCCGGCGCAGCCGTTCCTGCTGGTGGGCCACAGCATGGGATCGCAGGTCGCCAACATCTTCGCCGGGTTGCGGCCGCAGCGGGTGCGCAAGCTGGTGTGCCTGGACGGCATCGGCCTGCCCGACGTGCCGCCGGCCGAGGCGCCGGCGCGCTTCCGCAAGTGGCTCGACAACCTGCGCAGCCCGCCGCGGCAGAAGTCCTATGCCTCGTTCGAGGAGCTGGCCGCGCGCGTGCGCCACGCCCAGCCGCGCCTGAGTGCCGAGCGCGCATTGTTCGTGGCGCACTGCTGGGGGCGGCAGGACGGCCGCGGCCGCATCACCCTGTGCGCGGATCCCCGGCACCGCCTGCCGTTCCCCACGCCTTACCGCCAGGCGGAGGTGGAGGCGATCTGGCGCGAGGTCACCGCGCCGACGCTGTTCGTCGACGCCGTGGACCGCCACGACAAGCCGCCGGTGCCGGCCGAGGAAAAGCAGCGCCGCCGGCAGATCTTCCGCGACCGCCGGGTGGTGCCGATCAAGGCCGGCCACATGCTGCACTTCGAGGCGCCGGAAGAGACCGCGCGCATCATCGGCGACTTCCTGGCCGAGCCGTAGCCCAGGCGAAGTGAAGCGGCCCGCTGCCTGCCCGGGCCATGAAGAATGCGGAAAAGCGCTCCACCTGCAGCTTTTCCGCACCGCGCCCGCAGGGCGCGGCCTCACCGCTTAAAATGAACCATGCGCCTGAACAACCCCGCCCAGCTCGCCCAGGCGCTCCAGCGCGGCCTGGCACCGGTCTACCTGGTCGCCGGCGAGGAGCCGCTGCTGCTGCAGGAGGCGCTGGACGCGGTGCGCGCGGCGGCCCGCGCCAAGGGCCATGCCGAGCGCGAGGTGTTCGACGCCGAGCGCGGCTTCGACTGGAACCGCCTGCTGGAATCCTGCAACAGCCCTTCGCTGTTCGCCGCGCAGCGCGTCGTCGAGGTGCGCCTGAACGCCGCCCCGGATGCGGCCGGCGCCGAGGCGCTGGGCGAGATCGCGCGGCGGCCGCCGCCGGACGTGGTGCTGCTGGTGTCCGCCGGCAAGCTGGAAACGCGCGCCCGCAACGGCGCCTGGTACACCGCGCTGGACGGCGCCGGCGTGAGCCTCTACATCTGGCCGCAGAAGCCGGAGGAGCTGCCGCAATGGATCGGCCAGCGCCTGCGCGCCCGCGGCCTGCAGGCCGATGCCGATGCCCTGCGCCGGCTGGCGGAGCGCACCGAGGGCAACCTGCTGGCGGCGCAGCAGGAAGTCGAGAAGCTGGCGCTGCTGCATCCCGGCGCCGCCTTGAGCCTGGAGAACGTGGAGTCGGCGGTTTCCGATTCGGCGCATTACGAGGTGTTCGGCTGGCTCAACCGCATCATGGCCGGCGACGCGCGCGGGGCGGTGCGCGGGCTGGCCGGGCTGCGCGCCGAAGGCGTCGAGCTGCCGCCGATCCTGGCGGTGCTCGCCCACGGCCTGCGCCAGCTGGCCAAGGCCGCCGCGGTGTATGCCCGCAGCCGCGAGGCGTCGGCGGCGGTGGAAGCCGCCGGCGTGTTCCGCGCCAACCAGCCGGCCTTTGCGCGCGCGGTGGAGCGCTGCGGCCAGCGCCAGGCGCTCGGCTGGCTGCGCCAGTGCGCGGCGATCGACGTCAAGGCCAAGTCCAGCGGCCTGCAGCCCGCCGCCTGGGAAGAATTGCTAAGATTGGTGCTGGCGGCCAGCGGGGCCGCGCAAACGGGCGTGAAAGGCCGGCAGGCTGCGGCGCGACGATGACGGCGGCAACGGCGAAAGACGGCAAGCGGGGCCTGCGCAAGGACGGCGTGGCGGCCTACATGCAGGAAGTGGGCGCCCGTGCCCGCCAAGCCGCGCGGCGCATGGCGCGTGCCAGCGCCGGCGAGAAGAACGCCGCGCTGTTCGCGCTGGCCCGCATCATCGAAGACGAATCCCAGGCGATCATCGACGCCAACCTGCTGGACCTGCGCGCCGCCCGCGAAGCCGGGCTCGAGGACGCGCTGCTGGACCGCCTGGAGCTCAACCGCAGCCGCGTCGCCGCCATGGCCGACGGCGTGCGCCAGGTCGCCGCGCTGGCCGACCCGGTGGGCGAGATCACCGAGCTGAAAATGCGCCCGTCCGGCATCCAGGTCGGGCGCATGCGGGTGCCGCTGGGCGTGGTCGGCATCATCTACGAGTCGCGTCCCAACGTCACCGCCGACGCCGCCGTGCTGTGCCTGAAGTCGGGCAACGCCTGCATCCTGCGCGGCGGCTCCGAGGCGCTGCAGTCCAACCAGGCCATCGCGCGCTGCATCCACCGCGCGCTGCGCGACGCCGGCCTGCCGGCGGACTGCGTGCAGGTGGTGGACACCACCGACCGCGCGGCGGTCGGCCACCTGCTGGCCATGCCGCAGTTCGTCGACGTGGTGATCCCGCGCGGCGGCAAGAGCCTGGTGTCCTTCGTCGCCGAGCACGCGCGGGTGCCGGTGATCAAGCACCTGGACGGCAACTGCCACGTCTACATCGACGGCGAGGCCGACGCCGAAAAGGCCATCGCCGTGGCGGTCAACGCCAAGACCCAGCGCTACGGCACCTGCAACACCATGGAAACCCTGCTGGTGGACGCGCCGATCGCCGAGCGCGTGCTGCCCGAGCTGGGCCGCATCTACACCGGCCACGGCGTGGAACTGCGCGGCTGCGAGCGCACCCGCCGGATCCTGCCGCAGGCGCGCCCGGCCGCCGCCGCCGACTGGGACACCGAATACCTGGCGCCGATCCTGGCGATCCGGGTGGTCGACGGCCTGGACGAGGCGATCGACCATATCGCCCGCCACGGCTCGCAGCATACCGACGCCATCGTCACCGAGAACTACAGCCGCGCGCGCCGCTTCCTGCGCGAGGTGGACTCCAGCTCGGTGATGGTCAATGCTTCCACCCGCTTCGCCGACGGCTACGAATACGGCCTGGGCGCCGAGATCGGCATCAGCACCGACAAGTTCCACGCGCGCGGCCCGGTGGGCCTGGAAGGGCTCACCTCGATGAAGTGGATCGTGCTGGGCGACGGCAATGTGCGCTGACGCGATGCACGGGAATCGGGAATCGGGAGTCGGGAGTCGTAAAATCAAAAGCATTGCCTGGAATCCCCGGCCCCTGTCGTTCGACGATTGCCGATTCCCAATTCCCGATTCCCGGCAGTTTTGAACGCAATCGGCATCTTCGGCGGCACCTTCACGCCCATCCACAACGGCCACATCCGGCTCGCCATCGAGCTGCGCGAGCGGCTGCGGCTGTCGCGCGTGCACCTGGTGCCCAGCGCCCACCCGCCGCACCGCGCCGCGCCGGAAGTGCAGCCAGCGCGGCGCCTGCAGTGGGCGCAGCTGGCGGTGGCCGGCGAGCCGGGGCTGGTGGTCGACGACCGCGAGATCCGCCGCGACGGCCCTTCGTACACCTACGACACCCTGGCCGGCCTGCGCGCCGAGGCGCCGGCCGGCGAGTCGCCGGCGCCGCTGGTGCTGCTGCTGGGCGACGACGCCGCCAACCAGCTGCACACCTGGCACCGCTGGCGCGAGCTGTTCGACCTGGCGCACCTGGTATTCGTCGAGCGGCCCTACGAGCCGCTGACGCCGGCGCCGGAGCTGGCCTCGCTGCTGCGCGGCCGCCGCGCCGCCGCGCCGCAGGCCCTGCTGGAGCGGCCGGCCGGCCTGTGGATGTCGGCCAGCATCCCGCCGCTGGCGATCTCTTCCACCCGCATCCGGCAGCTGCTGGCCGCCGGGCGCAGTATCCGCGGCCTGGTGCCCCAGGCCGTGCTGCAATCCCTGACCGCAGAGGACATCCGCGCACTGACCCACGATGAAGACCCCGCCCAAGACTGATCGCCCCACCGAACCGCTGCCCGCGCTGGTCGCGCTGGCGGTGGCCGCCCTCGAAGACCTCAAAGCCCTCGACATCCGCGTGCTCGACGTGCGCGAACTGACCGCGATCACCGACGCCATGGTGATCTGCACCGGCACCTCCAACCGCCACGTCAAGTCGCTCGCCGAGCACGTGCTGGAAAAGGCCCGCGAGCACGGCTCACGGCCGCGCGGCGTCGAAGGCCTGGCCGAGGGCGAATGGGTGCTGGTGGACCTGGGCGGCGTGGTGGTGCACGTGATGCAGGCGCAGGCGCGGGCGTTCTATCAGCTCGAAAAGCTGTGGGACATGGGCCAGCCGCAGGAGCGCGCGCAGAGAGCCAGCTGATGCGCCTGCGCCTGCTCGCGGTGGGCACGCGCATGCCCGCCTGGGTGCAGGCCGGCTACGCCGAATACGCCGCGCGGCTGCCGCGCGAGCTGCGCCTGGAGCTGCTGGAAATCCCCGCCCCCGCGCGCGGCGCCAGGCCCGACATCGCCCGGCTGCGCCAGGCCGAAGGCGAAAAGATGCTGCGCGCCATCGGCGCGCAGGCCCATGTCGTGGCGCTGGACGAAAAGGGCGAGCGCCTCGACACCGCCGCCTGGGCGGGCGCGCTCGGGCAATGGCTGCAGGGCCAGCGCGAAGTGTGCCTGCTGGTCGGCGGCGCGGACGGCCTGGCGCCGGAATGCCTGGCGCGGGCGCAGGCGCGCTGGTCGCTGTCGCCGCTGACCTTCCCGCACCCGCTGGTGCGGGTACTGGTGGCCGAGCAGCTGTACCGGGCCTGGAGCCTGCTCGAGGGGCATCCCTACCACCGGGCCTGAGGTCGCCCGCCGCTTGCCGTGCACAAGCCCGGGCGCCGAAAATACGCGTCCTTCGTTTCCGCCCGAGCCGCCCCAATGCCCACCCGCTTCGATCTCGCCAACGCCATCCGTGCCCTGTCGATGGACGCGGTGCAGCGCGCCAACAGCGGCCATCCGGGCATGCCCATGGGCATGGCCGACATCGCGCAGGTGCTGTGGCACGACTACCTGGTGCACAACCCGGCGGACCCGCAGTGGTTCAACCGCGACCGCTTCGTCGTCAGCAACGGCCACGGCTCGATGCTGCTGTACTCGGCGCTGCACCTGTCCGGCTACGACCTGCCGATGGAGCAGCTCAAGAACTTCCGCCAGCTCCATTCGAAGACCGCCGGCCACCCCGAATACGGCCACACGCCGGGCGTGGAAACCACCACCGGCCCGCTCGGCCAGGGCTTGGCCAACGCCGTGGGCATGGCGCTGGCCGAGCGCCTGCTGGCGGCGCAGTTCAACCGCGACGGCCTGGCCGTGGTCGATCACCACACCTACGTGTTCGCCGGCGACGGCTGCCTGATGGAGGGCGTCTCGCACGAGGCCTGCTCGCTGGCCGGCACGCTGGGCCTGGGCAAGCTGATCGTGTTCTACGACGACAACCACATCTCCATCGACGGCGACGTGCGCGCCTGGTTCCGCGACGACACGCCGGGCCGCTTCGAGGCCTACGGCTGGCAGGTGGTGCGCAACGTCGACGGCCACAACCCGGAAGAGGTTCGCATCGCCATCGAGACCGCACGCTCGCAGACGGTGCAGCCCACCCTGATCTGCTGCAAAACCGTGATCGGTTTCGGCGCACCCAATCGCCAGGGCACCGCCAAGGCCCACGGCGCGGCGCTGGGCGCCGACGAGGTGGCGCTGGCGCGCACCCGCCTGGGCTGGCCCTACCCGCCGTTCGAGATCCCCGCCGAAATCTACGCCGGCTGGGATGCGCGCGCCCGCGGCAAGCAGCGCCAGGACGCCTGGAACGCGCTGTTCGACACCTATGCGCAGCGCCACCCCGAGAGCGCCGCCGAGCTGCGCCGCCGCGCCGCCGGCGAGCTGCCCGCCGGCTGGGCGGATGCGATCCGGGCGGCGATCGACAAGGCGGCGGCGGCCGACAAGCCGGTGGCCACGCGCAAGTCCTCGGAGAGCGTGCTCAACGCGATCGCACCGGTGCTGCCGGAGCTGCTGGGCGGCTCGGCCGACCTGACCGAATCCAACAACACGCTGTGGCACGGCGCCAGGACCATCACGCCGGACGACGTCAGCGGCAACTACCTGTCGTACGGCGTGCGCGAGTTCGGCATGTGCGCCATGCTCAACGGCCTGTCGCTGCACGGCGGACTGATCCCGTTCGGCGGCACCTTCCTGGTGTTTTCCGACTACGCGCGCAACGCCGTGCGCATGGCCGCGCTGATGCGCCGCCGCGTGATCCTGGTGTTCTCCCACGACTCCATCGGCCTGGGCGAGGACGGCCCCACCCACCAGCCGGTGGAACAGCTGGCCAGCCTGCGCCTGATCCCGCACCTGCACGTCTGGCGGCCGGCCGACGCGTTCGAAACCGCGGTGGCCTGGAAGGCGGCGGTGGAGCGCACCGACGGACCGACGGTGCTGGCGCTGTCGCGCCAGAACCTGGCGCCGCAGGCGCACGGCGCCGACCATGCACAGCTCGCCGCGCGCGGCGGCTACGTGCTGTGGGAGCCGGCCGCCGCCCCGCAGGCGGTGGCGGTCGCCACCGGCTCGGAGGTCGACCTGGCGGTGCAGGCGGCCAAGCGCCTGGCGGCCGAAGGGATCGCGGTAAGGGTCGTTTCCATGCCTTGCCTGGAACTGTTCCAGGCGCAGGCGCCGGCCTACCGCGAGCAGGTGCTGCCGGGGCGGCTGTCCCGGCGCCTGGTGGTGGAAGCCGGCGTCACCGCGGGCTGGGGCGGCTTGGCGGGCGCGCAAGGCGAGGTGCTGGGCGTCGACGATTTCGGCGCTTCGGCGCCGGCGCCGCAGGTGTTCGCGCAATTCGGGTTGACGGTGGACAACGTCGCCGCGCGCCTGCGTGCACTGGCGGCATGAGCCGGTCCGCGGTTTGCGGACAGTGCGCAGGCCGGGGCCCGGGCCGGGGCGCAAAGCAGCGCGGCGGGGCTGCCGGCGCGCTGCCCGGCGATTCTGAAATCGAATTAGGGTATTGACAATTACTGCTTGCCTTGCTTTAGGGACATAGCTACCATTCGGGCCTTTCCGGGTACACCATGCGGTGCATGCAGGCTGGCCACGTTCGCCGGCCGCCGCCGTACCCGAGCCTAAACTTTGGAGCCCAGCTAGTGTCCCTTTCCCTGATTAGCATCGCGGCCGATGCCGCCGAAGGCGTTGCCGTCGTCAACCCCGCCGACCTGTCCATCATGCACCTGGTGTCCAACGCGGACCCGGTGGTCAAGGTGGTGCTGGTGCTGCTGGTGATGTTCTCGTTCATCTGCTGGACCGTGATGTTCGAGAAGGCCATCGACATGTGGAAGGCCAACAAGGCCGCCGAACGGCTCGAGCGCACCATCGAGGAAGGCACCCTCGAGGACATGATCAACTATTCGGACGCGCATGCGGTGTCGCACATCATCGCGCAGGGCAACCGCGAGTGGCGCGAGGGCGCCGGCGAGCACGCGCACGAATCGCTGCACGAGGTGCGCGACCGCGTCGAGCGCGCCATGCGCCTGGAGCTGTCCAACGAAACCCGCCGCATCAACAAGCGCCTGCCGTTCCTGGCGACGGTGGGCTCCTCGGCGCCGTTCATCGGCCTGTTCGGCACGGTGTGGGGCATCATGAACACCTTCACCGGCATCGCCGCGGCGCACGACACCAGCCTGGCCACGGTGGCGCCGGGCATCGCCGAGGCCCTGATCGCCACCGGCATCGGCCTGGCCGCCGCCATTCCCTCGATCATGGCGTACAACAGCTTCGCCACCAACATGGGCCGCTACATCGGCCGCCTCAACACCGCCATCGGCATCTACGCCGGCCGCCTGTCCAAGCGCCTCGCACCCGCCGCCTGAACCGCCTGTAGCCCAAGCCCAAGGAGGTTTCTCCCATGGCGATGAGCGTCAAGGCCTCTTCCGGCGGCGACGAGGGGGACATGCCCCCCGTGGCCGAGATCAACGTCACGCCGCTGGTCGACGTGATGCTGGTGCTGCTGATCATCTTCATGGTCACCATGCCGGTGATGATGGCGCAGCTGCCGATCACGCTGCCCAAGGCCAGCCTGGTTCCCTCGAACGAACCGCCGAAGAAGCTGTATGTCGAATTCGACAAGCTGAACAACTACTTCCTGCAGGTCAACGACGGCCCCAAGGAACCGATCGCCTACGTGGAACTGCCCGCCAGGCTGCGTAGCCTGGCCGAAGCGAACCCGGACGAGCTGGTGACGGTCTGCGCCGATCCCGACTCGGTCTACGACCGCGTGGTGGACCTGATGGCGATGGTCGGCAGCGCCGGCTTCTACAAGGTGTCGCTATGTCCATGAGCCCGAGTTCCGCGTCTCCCGGCGACGACGACATGGACCCGGTGGCGGACATCAACGTGACGCCGCTGGTCGACGTCATGCTGGTGCTGCTGATCATCTTCATGGTCACCGCGCCGCTGATGATGTCGCAGCTGCCGATCACGCTGCCCAAGGCCAGCCTGCTGGAAATGGGCAAGCCGCGCGACCCGCTGATCGTGTCGTTCGACCTGCAGAACAACTACTACATCGACACCGGCGGCGGCCATACCGACCAGGTGCCCTACGAGCAGCTGCCGGCGCGGCTGCACGCCATCGCGCTGACCATGCCGGACAACCTGGTCTACATCCGCGCGGACAAGGGCACCACCTTCGAGAAGGTGCGGGATCTTCTGAAGATCGCCGCCGGCGCGGGCTTTTATAAAGTCTCGCTGGTGTCGCAGGCCCAGCAGTAAGGGGCCGGAGCAAGACCTTGACCAAGTCCAAATCCTCCCGGGCGCTCGGGCCCGGCGCCGTCATTTCGCTGGCGCTGCACGCGGTGCTGATCCTGGTGCTGCTCAACATCGTGCATCCGACGTTGCTGATCCAGCAGAAAGCCAAGACCATCTCGACCATCGTGCTGCAGCCGCCGCCGCCCCCGCCACCGCCGCCGCCGCCGAAGAAGCCGCCGCCGCCCCCGCCGAAGGAGCCGCCCAAGCCGATTCCGACGCCGCCGCAGCCGCAGCAGATCATCACCAAGGCCGAGGTGACCACGCCCAACGTGCCAACGGTGCCGCCGCCCCCGCCACCGGCACCGCCGGCGCCGCCGCAGCCGGCGCCGCGCGTGATCGGCACCGGCGTGCCCACCGCCTACTACAACACCCTGCAGTCCCTGATCGGCTCCAACGTGCAGTACCCGATCAAGTCGCAGCGGGCCGGCGAGGAAGGCACCTGCCGGGTGAACGTGACCATTTCGCGCGACGGCACCATCGAGGAAGTGCAGCTCACCGACAAGGCCGGCTTCGTGGCGCTGGACGCGGAGTGCCGCAATGTGTTTTCGCGCATCGTCAAGTTCCCGCCGGTGCCGGAGGGCGTTTCGCCGGGCATCACCGACTTCAGGATCGAGCTGCCGATCAACTTCAACCTGACCGAAGCGCAGTAGGCGCGGCATTTGACCAGGGGCGGCCCTCGGGCCGCCCCTTTTTCATGCCCGCGCGGGCGTCCAGGCACTGCGGCTTGTCGTAAAATGGCCGCGCTGCCCGCGGCTTGCGGCATGGTGCTTGCAGCCGCCGGGCACGTCGATTGCCGCAAGGCAGGTCGATTGACTTACATCATTTGCCCAGCCCTGGCGCCGGATTATCTTGGCGCCACTGCGAAATTGTCCATTAAAGGGATCGTCATGACAGTCAAAGTCGGCATCAACGGTTATGGCCGCATCGGCCGCAACGTCCTGCGCGCGCTGTACGAAAGCGGCCGCAAGGACATCCAGATCGTGGCGGTCAACGACCTCGGCCCGGCGGAAACCAACGCCCACCTGACGCGCCACGACACGGCGCACGGCCCGTTCCCGGGCACCGTGAGCGTCGATGGCGACAGCCTGGTGGTCAACGGCGACCGCATCAAGGTGCTGGCGCAGCGCGACCCGTCCAAGCTGCCCTGGGGCGAGCTGGGCGTGGACGTGGTGCTGGAATGCACCGGCTTCTTCACCAGCAAGGCCAAGGCCGGCGCGCACCTGGCCGGCGGCGCGAAAAAAGTGGTCATCTCGGCGCCCGGCGGCGCCGACGTCGACGCCACCATCGTCTACGGCGTCAACCACCAGAGCCTGAAGGCCGGCCAGACGGTGATCTCCAACGCCTCCTGCACCACCAACTGCCTGGCGCCGCTGGTCAAGCCGCTGCACGACAAGATCGGCGTGGTCAACGGCCTGATGACGACCATCCACTCGTTCACCAACGACCAGGTGCTGACCGACGTCTTCCACGAAGACCTGCGCCGCGCCCGCGCCGCCGCGCACAACATGATCCCGACCAAGACCGGCGCCGCCGCCGCGGTGGGCCTGGTGCTGCCGGAGCTGAACGGCAAGCTCGACGGCTTCGCCATCCGCGTGCCGACGATCAACGTCTCCATCGTGGACCTGTCGTTCATCGCCGCGCGCGACACCGACGCCAAGGAAGTCAACGCGATCATGAAGGCCGCCGCCGCCGACGGCCCGCTCAAGGGCATCCTCAAGTACAACGACGCGCCGCTGGTCTCCAGCGACTTCAACCACAACCCGGCCTCGTCGGTGTTCGACTCCACCCTGACCAAGGTCTCCGGCCGCCTAGTCAAGGTCACCTCGTGGTACGACAACGAGTGGGGTTTCTCCAACCGCATGCTGGATACGACGGTCGCTTTCGCCAAGGCCGGCTGAAGCCGGCCTTGGCGAACGGGAATCGGCAATCGGGAGACGGGAATCGTAGAAGCGGGCGGCTTTACGCCTTTAACGATTCCCGATTCTCAATTCCCGATTCCCGTCTTTTCCCGAAATCCGGAGCACTCCGATGAACATCCTGCGCATGTCCGACCTGGATCTAAAGGGCAAACGCCTGCTGATCCGCCAGGACCTCAACGTGCCGCTGCACGACGGCAAGATCACGTCCGACGCGCGCCTGCGCGCCTCGCTGCCGACCCTGCAGCTGGCCCTGGCCAAGGGCGCCAGCGCGCTGGTGGTGTCGCACCTGGGGCGGCCCAAGGCCGGGCAGTTCGACCCGCAGTTCTCGCTGGCGCCGGTGGCGGCCTGGTTCGCCGAAAAGTTGGGCCGGCCGGTGCCGCTGGTGAGCGACTGGCTGGGCGGCGCCAAGCTGGAGCCCGGGCAGATCGCGATCGGCGAAAACACCCGTTTCCTCAAGGGCGAGAAGGACGACGACGAGGCGCTGGCGCGCAGGATGGCGGCGCTGTGCGACGTCTACGTGATGGACGCCTTCGGCACCGCCCACCGCGCCGAGGCTTCCACCCATGGCGTGGCGCGGTTCGCGCCGCTGGCCTGCGCCGGCCCGCTGCTGGCGGCGGAGCTGGATGCGCTGGGCAAGGCGCTGGCGCATCCCAAGCGGCCGCTGGCGGTGATCGTGGGCGGCTCCAAGGTGTCGGGCAAGCTGGACCTGCTGGGCAACCTGGCCGACATCGCCGACCAGCTGATCATCGGCGGCGGCATCGCCAACACCTTCCTGGCGGCGGCCGGCTACAAGGTCGGCAAGTCGCTGCACGAGCCGGACATGCTGGACATGGCGCGCTCGATCCAGGCCAAGATCCGCGCCCGCGGCGGCGAGATCCCGCTGCCAGAAGACGTGGTCGTGGCCACCGAGCTGTCGGCCGAGGCCCATGCGCAGGTGCGCGCGGTGGCCGAGGTGCAGCCCGACGAGATGATCCTCGACATCGGCCCGAAGACCTGTGCGAAGCTGGCCGGACTGCTGAAGAACTGCGGCACCGTCGTCTGGAACGGCCCGGTGGGCGTGTTCGAGTACGACGCCTTTGCCGGCGGCACCAAGGCGGTGGCGCAGGCCATCGCCGACAGCCAGGCGTTCTCGCTGGCTGGCGGCGGCGACACGCTGGCGGCCATCGACAAGTTCGGCGTGGCCGGGCGGATTTCCTACATTTCCACCGGCGGCGGCGCCTTCCTCGAGTTCCTCGAAGGCAAGAAGCTGCCGGCGGTGGCGGCGCTGGAGGCGCGCGCCGCCACCGGCTGAAGCGGCGCCGCTACTTGTCGGCGGCCGCCTTCATCGCGGCGTTGGCGCGGTCGCGGTAGTCGTTGGCGTCCTTCACCGCGGCATTGGCCGCGTCGATGTGCTTCTGCGACATCACCTGCTGCGCGTCCACGTAATCCTTGATGCACTGCTGGTAGGCGTCGTACTTTTCGGTGAACTCGGTCGGGTCGTCGACCTTGCGCACGGCGCTGGGCAGGATCGGCTTCTTGCACTTGGGCGGCGCGGTGGAATCCTGCGCCGCGGCGCTGTCGGAATCGGGCGCATCGGCAGCCACGGCCGAAAAGCCGGTTGCCAGCGCGAGCACGCAGGCCAGTGCAGCGAATCTCTTCATGGCGGTTCCTTCTGGACGGGATCGGCAAGGCTCGGCGGCCAGGCCGCACCTGGGGCCGCCGCCGGCTTTACCTTGACCGCGTAATCGTACCAAACTGGGCATCCGGCCACGGCGCCGGCATTCCCGAGGTGCGATCCATGCGGCAACGGCTGCTGTCGGTGTTTGCGATCCTTCTCACCGTTTCCCTGTCCGGCTGCGGCTACAACACCATCCAGCGGCAGGACGAGGCGGTCAAGGCGGCCTGGTCGGAAGTGCTGAACCAGTACCAGCGCCGCGCCGACCTGGTGCCCAACCTGGTCAATACCGTCAAGGGCTATGCGGCGCAGGAAGAGCGCGTGCTGACCGAGGTGACGCAGGCGCGCGCCAAGGTGGGCAGCATCCAGGCCACGCCGGAGCTGGTGAACGACCCGCAGGCGTTCGCCCGCTTCCAGCAGGCCCAGGCCGGGCTGACCAGCGCGCTGTCGCGGCTGCTGGTGGTGTCCGAAAACTATCCCCAGCTCAAGTCCGACGCCGCCTTCCGCGACCTGCAGGCGCAGCTCGAAGGCACCGAGAACCGTATCACGGTGGCGCGCAACCGCTACATCCAGGCGGTGCAGGAGTACAACGTCACCATCCGCAGCTTTCCCAGCAACCTGACCGCCAACTTCTTCCACTACGCGCCCAAGCCGAACTTCGCCGTCGAAGACGAAAAGGCCATCGCCCAGCCGCCCAAAGTGGACTTCAGCCAGCCGCCGCCCAAGCCCAACTGAGCGCAGCCATGCGCGGCATTCCACGCATCGTCGCCTGGCTGGCGCTGGCCCTGTGCGCCGCGGCGCCGGCGCACGCGCAGGTTCCGGTGCCGGCGCTGCAGGCGCGCGTGACCGACCTGACCGGTACGCTGAGCGGCGAGCAGTCCTCCGCCCTCGAGGAAAAGCTCGCCGCCTTCGAACGTGACAAGGGCAGCCAGGTGGCGGTGCTGCTGGTGCCGAGCACGCAGCCCGAGACCATCGAGCAGTACGGCATCCGCGTGGCGCAGGCCTGGAAGCTCGGCCGCAAGGGGGTGGACGACGGCGCCATCCTGATCGTCGCCAAGGACGACCACCGCATGCGCATCGAAGTGGGCTACGGCCTGGAAGGCGCGCTCACCGACGCCACCGCCAAGCGCATCATCAGCGAGGATATCGCGCCGCGGTTCAAGCAGGGCGACTATTACCAGGGCATCGATGCCGGCGTGGAGCGCATGCTCAAGGTGATCCAGGGCGAGCCCTTGCCGGCGCCCGCGCGCACCGGCCTGCCCGGCAAGCCGTTGGCCGGCACCTGGCTGATCGCACTGATCTTCGTGGTGCTGTTCGGCGCGGCCATGCGCAGCTTCAAGGGTGCGCTGGCGGCGGGCGGCATCGTCGGCGCGATCGTCTGGTTCGCCACCGGCGTGCTGGCGGTGGCCGGCATCGCCGCGGTGATCGGCTTCCTGGTGAGCCTGGTGTTCTGGCTGGGCAGCTCCGGCGGCGGCTGGGGCGGCCCCTATCGTGGCTACGGGGGCGGCTACCGCGGCGGCGGCTTCGGCGGCGGCGGCTTCTCCGGCGGCGGCGGCGGCTTCGGTGGCGGCGGCGCCTCGGGGAGCTGGTAGGTAGATGGACTTCCTGCGCCGGCTGTGGCGGCACCTGGTCACCGGCCATCTGCGGGTGCGCCGCGACTTTCCCGCGGTGGTGCTGGAGCGCATCGAGGCGGCGATCAAGGATTGCGAAAGCCGGCACGCCGGCGAAATCCGCTTCGCTGTCGAGCCGGCGCTGGCTCCCGCGCAGGTCTGCCGCGGCCTCGCCGCGCGCCAGCGCGCGCTGGAGGTGTTCTCGCACCTGCGCGTGTGGGATACCGAGCACAACAACGGCGTGCTGGTCTACCTGCTGCTGGCCGACCGCGCGGTGGAGATCGTCGCCGACCGCGGCGCCGCCGGCGACCGCGTGGCGCCCGCCGAATGGCAGGCGGTGTGCAGGGCCATGGAGCAGCATTTCCGCGACGGCGAATTCGAGCAGGGCGCGGTGGCCGGCATCCGCGGCGTGGCCGCGGTGCTGGCGCGGCATCCGCCCGGCCGGCGCGGCACCGGTAACGAACTGCCGGACAAACCGGTTATCCTTTAGGCATGGGCGTGCCGCGCAAGCGGCGGAACCCGGCCTTCAGCCAGAGGGCCCTGGAGCCGCCGCACCGGCGTTCGAGCCGATCAATTCAGACCTATTGCCATTATTCTCAAGGACCATTCCCATGCGTTTCGAGGGCACCCAATCCTACGTCGCCACCGACGATCTCACGCTCGCGGTCAACGCCGCGGTCACCCTGCAGCGCCCGCTGCTGGTCAAGGGCGAGCCGGGCACCGGCAAGACGCGGCTGGCGCAGGAAGTGGCGCAGGCGCTGAAGAAGCCCTACTACGAGTGGCATATCAAGTCCACCACCAAGGCGCAGCAGGGCCTGTACGAGTACGACGCGGTGTCGCGCCTGCGCGACTCGCAGCTCGGCGAGGAAAAGGTCAAGGACATCGCCAACTACATCGTCAAGGGCCGCCTGTGGGAGTGCTTCAGCTGCGAGGAGCAGCCGGTGCTGCTGATCGACGAGATCGACAAGGCCGACATCGAGTTCCCCAACGACCTGCTGCGCGAGCTGGACCAGATGGCGTTCTACGTCTACGAGACGCGCCAGACCGTGACCGCGCGCCACCGGCCGATCATCATCATCACCAGCAACAACGAAAAAGAGCTGCCCGACGCGTTCCTGCGCCGCTGCTTCTTCCACTACATCCGCTTCCCCGATCGCGACACCATGCAGAAGATCGTGGACGTGCACTTCCCCGACGTGAAGAAGACCCTGCTCAAGGAAGCCATGGAAGTGTTCTTCGGCCTGCGCGACCTGCCGGGCCTGAAGAAGAAGCCCTCCACTTCCGAGCTGCTGGACTGGCTCAAGCTGCTGATGTCCGACGACATCGACCCGGCGGTGCTGCGCGAGTCCAGCTCCAAGAAGTCGCTGCCGCCGCTGTACGGCGCGCTGCTCAAGAACGAGCAGGACGTGCACCTGTTCGAGCGCATCGCCTTCATGGCCCGGCGCTCGAACTGAGGCCGCACCGGCCCGGCGGCGGACGATGGTCACCGTCCACCATCTGAACAACTCGCGCTCGCAGCGCGTGCTGTGGCTGCTGGAGGAGCTGGGCGTGCCCTACCGGGTGAAGCGCTACGAGCGCGACGCGGCGACCATGCTCGCGCCCACCGCGCTCAAGGCGGTGCACCCGCTGGGCAAGTCGCCGGTGATCGACGACGACGGCACCGTGGTCGCCGAATCCGGCGCCATCGTCGAATACCTGGTGGGGCGCTACGGCAACGGCCGCCTGGCGCCCGCGCCGGGCACGCCCGAGCGCCTGCGCTACACCTACTGGCTGCATTACGCCGAAGGCTCGCTGATGCCGCTGCTGGTGATGAAGCTGCTGTTCGGCCGGGTGCTGCGGGCGCCGATGCCGTTTTTCGCCCGGCCGGTGGCGCGCCGCATCGTCGCCGGCCTGGAGGGCGGCTACGTCGGTCCCAACCTGGCGCGCCACCTGGACTACGTGGAAAGCGAGCTGGCCGCGCACCCCTGGTTCGCCGGCGCCGAGTTCAGCGCCGCCGACATCCAGATGAGCTTCCCGCTGGAAGCCGCCGCCGCCCGCGCCGGCGGCGCGCCGCGGCCGAAGACCCGCGCCTTCCTGGAATGCATCCATGCCATGCCGTCCTACCTGCGGGCGCTCGAGGCCGGCGGCCCCTACGCGCTGCTGAGCTGAAGGCTGCCGGCGCCATATTCGCCATGCCCGCCTCGCCCGACGCGCAGGCCGTGCTCCGCTTCTGGTTCGGCGAGGCGGACGACGACGCCGAGGTGGCGCGCAGCCGGAACGACCTGTGGTGGAACGCCACGCCCGAGGCGGACCACACGGTCGCCGAACGCTTCGGCGCGCTGCACCGGGATGCGGCGGCCGGCACGCTGGACCCCTGGGCCGCCACGCCGCGCGGCCGGCTTGCGCTGATCGTGGTGCTCGACCAGTTCTCGCGCCATCTGTTCCGCGACCGGCCGCAAGCCTTCGCGCACGACCCAGCCGCGCGCCGCCTGTGCCTGGACGGACTGGCGGGCGGCGCGGACCAGGCGCTGCGCGCGATCGAGCGCGTGTTCTTTTACATGCCGCTGATGCACTCCGAAGCGATCGCGGACCAGGCCCGCTCGGTGCAGCTCAACGAGGCCCTGATCGAGTCCGCACCGGATTCCTGCCGGCCGATCCTGCGCAGCTATGCGGCCTACGCCCGCGGCCACCGCGACCTGGTCGAGCGCTTCGGCCGGTTTCCGCATCGGAACGCGATCCTCGGGCGGCCGGCCACCGACGAGGAAGCGGCGTATCTTGCCGGGGAAGGGGCGCTCTAGAGCAACTTTCGTTTAGTTGCAGACATTTTTGATTTGTCATTACTCCGCGCAGCGAAGAATCTGGCCAGATCCTTCGCTGCGCTCAGGATGACAGGAATGTATGCAATTGAATCGAAAATGGTCTAGACCGCGCGTTGCGCCGCCCCGCCGCATCGCCGTCCCAGGCGCAAGACTTTGCTATTTTCCCCCGATCGCTCCAGGCAGCCGGGGCACCGTTTCCAGCCGCGCATCGCCGAACACCACCGGCAGCAGCTTGCGGGCGCGCTGCATGCGCTTGAGGATGCGCTCGCGCTCCGCGCCGTGCGCCACCGTCAGCAGCAGCAGCGCGGTGCCCAGGGCGTAATTCGCGCGCATCGGCTCGTCGCCGATCTCGTTCTGCACCCACAGCGTGGTGATGCCCAGCGCGTGGATCATCAGCTCGCGCGCCAGGTGGTCGGCGTCGATGAAGTCCGGCAGGCCGCGCGCGTGCGCCGGCTCCAGCGCGTTGCGCCACAGCTTCGCCGACTGCTTCAGCAGCACCGCGCGCGATTCCGGCTCGTCGGCGCCGAGCAGCGCCCGCCACAGCGGGCGGTAAAACGCCGACTCGGCGGCGAAGCTGCGCGTCAGCGTGTCCACCATGTCCAGCACCTGCTCCAGCGGCTCGGCCGCGGCCGCCCGCCGCTCGGCGGCGCGCGCACGCGCCAGCGCGCGGTTCAGCACCGCGTACAGGATCGCCGCCTTGCTGCCGAACAGCGCGTACGGCGTGGTCTGGCTCATCTCCGCGCGCTCGGCCAGCAGCACCATGGAGAACTCGGTGCCGCCGCTTTGGCGCAGCAGCGCCTCGGCGGCGTCCAGCAGGCGCTCGCGGCGCGCCAGGCGCTGCCGCTCGCGCAGCGGCAGCGACGGCGGCCCGGCTTGGTGCCGGGCCGCCCGCTCCGGGGTCGGCGTGGCCACCGCGCTCAGGCGGCCAGGTTCAGCAGCGGCCGCTTGTTCAGCCGCTTCAGCGCCGGCAGCACCTGCTGCGAGAACAGCCGCAGGTTGTGCTCGGCCGTGTCCCAGGGCATGCCGGCGTAGGAGAACACGCCGACGAACGAGCCGCCGTGGGTCTTGTCCAGCACGTTGACGATCTTGTCGTAGCACATCTGCGGCGTGCCCCACACCTGGATGCTCATGAAGAACTCGATCATCTCGTCCACGCCGCCCGGCCGCGAGGAGCGTGCCTGGATCTCGCGGTAGGTCTCGTAGCCCTTCAGCTTGCTGAAGTGGTCGCCGACCATCTCGTAGTGCTTGACCACGGTACCCCAGTAGCCGCCGATGTACTTGCGCGCCTGCGCCTCGGCGCGGCCGGCGTCCTCGTCGCAGAACACCCAGGAGGCGATGATCGGCGCCGGCGCCGGGGCGCCGTTCTGCTTCTGGAAGAAGTCGCGGTAGGCGGCCAGCTCCTTCACCGTGGTCTCCCAGGGCTTCTGCGGGATCACCAGCACGCCGGCGCCGAGCCGGGCCATGATCTCGAACGACTCCGGGCTCACCGCCGCGGCGTAGGTGCGGCCCTTGAAGCTCTTGAACGGGCGCGGGCGGATGTCGCGGCGCGCCTGCTTGATCAGGCGGCCGTCGTACTCGCAGTAGCCGGTTTCCAGGCCCTTGATGATCATGTCGGCGGCTTCCATGAAGTACTCGCGCGAGTCGTTCTGGTCCACGCCGAAGCCCTCGAACTCCACCCGGCCCAGGCCGCGGCCCATGCCCAGGATGAAGCGGCCGTCGCTCATGTTGTCGAGCATCGCGATTTCCTCGGCCACCCGCATCGGGTCGTGCCAGGGCAGCACGATCACCATCGAGCCGAGCTGCGCGGTCGGGCAGCGGCCGGCGCAATAGGACAGGAACTGCGTCACGTCGGGGCACATCGTGTAATCGGTGAAGTGGTGCTCCACGCCCCAGATCGAGTCGAAGCCGAGCTTCTGCACCGCCATCTCGGCCAGCCGCAGGTCGCGCTGGTAGACCTCGTGGTCGCTGCGGGTGGTGGTCGGGTTCTGGAAAATTGCGGCGTAGCCTACGTCCATGATTCCTCCTCAAGCAGGTTTATGGTGTCGCGCGGGCCCTGAGCCGGGGACCCGCTGATAAATCATAGTGCACTATGATTTCCAAGTGCACTACTTAATCCTACTTTACTACGGCCGGCCGGCGCCGGCCAGTGCGCGCGCGCATGCGCGCGGCGCCGCGCCCCGCAATAATTGAGGCTTCGAGACCGGCGCGCGGCCGACCCGCGCACTGCCCCACCCTTGCCAAGGAATCGACGATGTCCGCCATGCCGCGCCGGCTCGCCGCGCTGACCTTCCTGCTGCTGCCCTTGCTGGCGCAGGGCCAGAGCGCGGCGCCGGTGCCGCTGCCGGATCTTTCCTGGCGCCTGCTGGGGCCGTTCCGCGCGGGCTGGAGCACGGTCGCCACGGGCATCCCCGACCGGCCGGACACCTTCCTGTTCGGCGCCGCCGGCGGCGGCGTGTGGATGACGCGCAACGCCGGCCTGAGCTGGCAGCCGGTGTCCGACGCCGCCGGCATCGAATCGGTCGGGGCGTTGGCGATCGCGCCCGCCAACGCCGACGTGATCTACGCCGGCGGCGGCCAGCCGGAGCCGCGCTACGACATCGCCGCCGGCGGCGGCATGTACCGCTCGGCCGACGGCGGCAAGACCTGGCAGCACCTGGGGCTGGAGGCGGTGCGCCACATCGGCGCCATCGTGGTCGATGCGCAGGACCCGGACACGGTGACGGTGGCCGCGCCCGGCCACCTGTTCGGCCCGGACCGCAACCGCGGCATCTACCGCAGCCAGGACGGCGGCAAGACCTGGGCCCAGGTGCTGTACATCGACGAGCAGACCGGGGTGGTGGACCTGGCGGCGGACCCGGCGCACCCGCAGACGCTGTTCGCCGCAGCCTGGCACGCGCGCAACTGGCCCTGGCTGTCGTATTTCGAGCCGATCGCCGGCGACAGCAGCGGCCTGTACAAGTCGCAGGACGGCGGCAGGACCTGGGCGCGGCTCAACGGCGCCGGCTGGCCGGGCGGCGCGCTCGGCCGCATCGGCCTGGCGGTGGCCGACACCGCGCAGGGCACGCGCGTCTACGCCGCGGTGGACTCGGAAAGCGCCGGCGGCATCTGGCGCTCGGACGACGGCGGCGCCAGCTGGCAGCGGGTCAACGCCGACGCCGACACCTTCGGCAACTGGTACTTCGCGCGGCTGACGGTGGCGCCGGACAACCCCGACACGGTCTACGCCACCGGCCAGTCGATCCGCCGCTCCACCGACGGCGGCAAGACCTTCACCGAGATCAAGGGGGCGCCCGGCGGCGACGATTACCACAGCCTGTGGATCAACCCGCGGCACCCGGAGCGCTGGGTGGCGGCCAGCGACCAGGGCACCACGGTGAGCCTCGACGGCGGCGCCAGCTGGAGCGACTGGTACAACCAGCCCACCGGCCAGTTCTACCACCTGGCGGCGGACCAGCGCTTCCCCTACTGGATCTACAGCGGCCAGCAGGACAGCGGCACGGTGGCGCTGGCAAGCCGCAGCGACTACGGCGCGCTGGGCGCGCGCGACTGGCACCCGGTGGGCGGCGACGAGCGCGACTACGACATTCCCGACCCGGCGGACCCGCAGATCGTCTACGGCAGCGGCCTGGGCGGGCACGTCTCGCGCTGGGACGCGCGTAGCGGCCAGTCCAGCAACATCTCGCCGTGGCCGGTGGGCAGCTACGGCAAGCGGCCCGACACGGTGAAATACCGCTATACCTGGATCACGCCGCTGGTGGCCACGCACAAGCCGCCGTACTCGATCCTGCTGGGCAGCCAGGTGCTGTTCCAGTCCGCCGACCGCGGCACGCATTGGCGCACCATCAGCCCGGACCTCACCGGCAAGCAGGAGGACAGTGCACGGGGCGCGCGCAACTGCGCCGGCAGCGTGGCGGTGGCCGACGCGCGCGCCTGCGGCTACGGTGTGATCTACACGATTGCGCCCTCGCCGCTGGCCAACGACGAGATTTGGGTCGGCACCGACGACGGCTTGGTGCAGCTGACGCGCGACGGCGGCCGGCATTGGCTGGAGGTGACCCCGCCCGGGCTGCCGGCCTGGGCACGCATCGATTCCATCGACCCTTCGGCGCTGGCGCCGGGCACCGCCTACGCGGTGGCCGACAACCACCGGCAGGACGATTTCTCGCCGCACGCCTGGCGCACGCGCGACTGGGGCAAGACCTGGCAGCGCATCGATCAAGGGCTGCCGCCGGATCAGTTCCTGGCGGTGCTGCGGGCCGACCCGCTGCGGCCCGGGCTGCTCTACGCTGGCAGCGACCGCGGCGTGTACGTCTCGCTCGACGACGGCGCGCATTGGCAGCCGCTGCAGCTCAACCTGCCGGCCGCCTGGGTGCGCGACCTGCTGGTGCACGGCAACGATCTCATCGCCGCCACCCAGGGCCGCGCCATCTGGGTGCTGGACGACGTCAGCCCGCTGCGCCAGCTGGCGGCGGCAGGGGACGATGGCGCCACCCGCCTGTTCGCGCCGGCGCCGGCCTGGCGCATCCGCGCCGACAACAACCGCGACACGCCGCCGCCGCCGGAGACGCCGCTCGGCCGCAATCCGCCGGCCGGGGC
>JADHNH010000140.1 GCA_016779605.1 Nevskia sp.
CGCCCAGCTTCAGGAATTCGTAGAAATCCGGCCGCGTCAGCCGCGCCGCCAGCGCCACCGCCGGGATGTTGCGCGAACGGATCAGGGCGTCGTGCGCGGTGATCGGGCCGGCGAAGCTGCCGTCGAAGTTCTCCGGCGAGAACGCGCCGAACGAGGCCGGCGCGTCCTTGAGCACCGACAGCGGGTGGATCAGCCCCTGGTCCATCGCCAACGCGTAGAGGAACGGCTTGAGCGCCGAGCCGGGCGAGCGCCGGGCGAACGCACCGTTGACCTGGCCGCTAATGCCGTCGTCGAAATAATCGGCCGAGCCGACCAGCGCCTTGACCTCCAGGCTACGCGTATCCACCAGCAGGGCCGCGGCGTTGTCGATGCCCAGGCGCCCCTGGCGCGCCACGTAGCTGGCGATGCGCTCCTCCAGCAGGCGCTGCAGGTCCAGGTCCAGCGTGGTGCGGATCACCGCGCCGCGGCCGGCTTGCGCCAGCAGGGCATCGGTCAGGTGCGGCGCGGCGAACGGCAGTTCGGCGGTGGCGCGGAAATGCAGCGGCGCGGGCATCAGCTCGGCGATCGCCCGCGCCTGCGGGTGCCGCTGCTGCCACTGCGCGAACAGCCGCAGCCGCGCTTCACGCAGGCCGGCCGGCTCGGCGCCGTCCGGCGTGCGCGCCGCCGGCGACTGCGGGATCAGCACCAGCGCCAGCGCCTCGGGCAAGGTGATGCGGTCCGGTGTCTTGCCGAAATACACCAGGCTGGCCGCGCCCACGCCCTGGATGTTCTGGCCGTACGGCAGCAGGTTGATCTCGGCCTCCAGGATGTCGTGCTTGGAGTAGCGCAGTTCCAGCCACAGCGCCAGGGCCACCTGCCGCAGCTTGCCTGCGGGCGAACGGGTGTTGAGGCCGTACAGCAGGCGCGCGAGCTGCATGGTGACGGTGGAGCCGCCCTGGCGGGCGCCGCCGCTCCAGGTGACCGCGGCGGCGCGCAGCAGCGCCGGCGGATTCACCCCGGGATGCCAGCGGAAATGGCGGTCCTCGTGCAGCAGCAGCGCCTGCACGAACTGCGGCGACACTTGCTCGAGCGGCGTCCACAGACGGTACTGCTGGTCGGCGGCCAGCGTCAGCCGCAGCAGCCGCCCGCGCTGGTCGAACAGCGCGGTGGAGCCGGCGACCTGGTCGCGCAGGGCGGCGTGCGGCCACAGCCGCAGGCCGGCGAGCGCCAGGGCGGCGGCGCAGGCCACCGCGAGCCAGCGCCGCCGCGTGTTCAGCCCTGCGGGAGTGCCCATCGCCGGCTCAGGGTGCCGTCACCGTGATGCTGCCGGCCAGCGACTGCGCCTGGATGCGGCGGTCGTACAGCGCCTCGCCGTAAGCGGGCGGCACGCGGAAGGTGCCGACGTTGGTCGCCTTGATCCGGTAGCGCAGCTCCTGGATGTCCGGCGTGATCTCGCCGTAGGCGACCACGCGGTCCTCGCGCAGGTCCGCGTAGTCGGGGAACTGCTGCGGGTGCCACCAGAGGAAGCTGCAGCTGCAGTCCCGTGCCGGCTCCCCGCCCTGCACATCGGCGTCGCCATCGGCGTTGGCCGCCTGGCCACCATCGGCGGAATCACCGTCCGGCGCCGCCGCCGCCGGCGCGGCGCTCTGGAACGCCTGTTGCGACTGGCCGCCGCGCGGCAGCACGATCTCGAACCCGCCCGGCAGCAGGTCCACCAGCACGCCGTTGGTGAATGCCGGGCCGAGCGCGCGGAACTTCACGTGCACGTCGATCTCCTGGCCGAGCTTGACCGTGGTGACCGGCTTGCCGTCGCCGCCGGTGTACTCGCGCACGATCTCGAAGCCCTTGCTGATCGCCTGTGCCGGCGGCTGGCGGTCGAAGCCGGATTCCTCGACCTGGTAATAGGCGCGCGCGTCGGTCTGCTTGGAAAAGCGCAGCCGGGTGGCGTCGGCGCCGAAGGCCGCCTGCGGGAACAGGCCATCGGGCAGCGGCAGCGCATGGGCGGCGCCGTCCCTGGCCAGCGCGGCGATGCCGAGCTTGCCGGCCGCCTCGCCGCCGACCGTGCTGGCGTACTGGTCAAGCGCCAGGATGGTCTCGGCCGCCGACAGCGAGACGTACTCGCCCTGGCTGATGCGGTCCGCCAGGGTGTCGAGGAAGGCCGCCGGCAGCGCCTTGGCGCGCTCGGGGAAGTGCCGGGCCAGCAGGTAGAGCAGCTCGGCATCGGCGGCCATCGGCGAATGCAGGTCGTCGTAGCGCTGCAGGGCGCCGAGCCGGATCTCGCCGATCGCCTTGTCGGCCAGCCGCTGCTGCTTCATCAGCTGGTAGGCCGAGGCCAGGTAGGCCGCGGTGATGTCCTGGCGCCAGTTCTTGTAACGCTCGTCGAGCCGCGTCTGCAAGGCGGCGGCCTCGTTGGCGGTGACCGCGCCCTGCCGGGTCAGCAGGTAGATGGCGTAGGCGCTGTCGCGCTCCTGGTCGAGGTTGTCGCCGTCGCGCGCGGCGACCTTGTGCAGGTAGGCGTTGCCGTGGTCGATCAGGTCCGCGGGCACGCCCTGCCCGCGGTCGGCGGCTTCCAGCAGCACCTGCTGGGCATACAGCGAGACGAACTCGACCACCTGCGAGTTGCCCGGCCACAGCCGGTAGGCGCCTTCGCTGTTCTGGCGCGTGCGCAGCTCGGCGACCAGGCCCGCGAGGTCCGCACCCTTGGCCGCGTGCACTTCGCCGAACTCGGGCCGCTTGCCGAGCACGATGGCCGGCATCGCCTGGCTGGCGAGCTGCTCGGTGCAGTCGTAGGGATAGTTGCCCAGGTACGACGCCAGGCCGTGCGACAGCTCCAGCGGCAGCACCGAGACACCCGCCTGCAGCTTGCGGTAGTCGGGATACAGCTCGCGGCTGACCGGCAGCTCGGTGCTGGCGCCGGCGAAGCTGCCGGCGCGCAGGCGCGTCTGGTAGGGCGTGGGCGGACGCACCGACAGGGTGGCCGCGAGCTCCGCCGACTTGTCGCCCAGCGCTGCGCGGAAACGCAGGCTGGCCGCGCCCGGCTCGTCGCGCGCGCGCACCCGGAAATGGGCCACGCCTTCGTGCATGGGCGTGATCGCCAGCGTCTGCTGCGCCGGCCCCAGCACTTGCAGCTGCGGCGAGGGCTCGACGCTCACGTCCACGCCGGCCTGCGCGGCGGCGCCTTCGACGTTGTTGGCGACGCCGACGCTGACCTCGAACTCGTCGCCCGGCGCCGCCACCGTCGGCGCATTGGGCGACAGCACGAAGTCGCCGCGCACGGTGGTCCTGGCTTCGGCGACGCCGAGGGCATCGTCGGCCACCGCCACCGCCATGATGCGCAGGCTGCCGTTGAAGTACTCCGGCACCGCGTAAGCCACTTCGCGCGGGGTCGTGTCGGCGTCGAGCACGCCCGACCAGTAGGCCACCGGCTTGTCGGTCTTGCGCTTGAACGGATTCAGGTGGCGCCCCAGGGCCGCGTCGGCGTCGCCGCCGGCCGCGGCCAGGCTGGCCTCGCGCGCGAACTCGGGCAGGATGAGGTCGAGGATCTGCGCGGTGCGCACGTCCAGCGAACGCTTCTGGAAGAAGTACGCCAGCGGCTTGGGCGTCTGGTAGCGCGCCACCTGCAGGATGCCCTCGTCCACCGCGAACACGACGATGCGCGCCGGCCGGTCGGTGCGGTAGCGGATCGCCAGCCTTTGCCCGGGCTTGACCTTTTGCGGCTGCTCCAGGGTCACCTGCGCGGTGCGGCGGTCCAGCGCCACCGAGAACGGCTGCACCGCGTACGACAGCGGGCTGGCGTAGATCTCGTCCGAGCCCGGGTCCCGCACGAAGCTGACGGCGACGTAGGCGTTGCCGTCGATGCCCTCGGGCAGCTTGATGTGCTGCACCGAGGCGGTGGTGGACGCCTTGAACCACTTGTAGGCGAACACCTTGTCGCGCTCGATGGTGATCAGGCCGGCGCCGGTGTACGGCGCCACCACCTGCATGGCGATGTCGTCGCCCGGCGCATAGTCCTTGCGCTCCAGGGTGAGCTGCAGCTCGGCGTTCTTGTCCATGCGCCCGGCGAGGTTGGCCGCGCCGGCGACGCTGTAGTCGATGCGCGCGTACTGCTGCCCCGCCGCGTCCTGCACGAGGTAGCTGAAGTTGCCGGGCGTGCGCGTGTCCAGGGACAGGCCGGCGCCTGCCGCGGGAACCGGGTACGGCTCGTCGGAGAGGCCCACTTCCTTCAGCCGCGACACGTACTTGTAGGTGCCGTTGTCGAGCTGCGTGAGCACCGAGACGTAGCGGCGCTCCAGGCGCAGCAGGCGCAGGTCCTTGACCTCGATCGGGCCCAGTCGCGAGTCGACCGCCACGATGCGCGCCTGCCGCTGCGCCGCCAGCGGGATGTAGTCCAGGTCCGCGTCGGTCTTCCAGCCCACCAGGTACGGCAGGCTGGAGACGAGCTGCGTGGCCTCGGCGGCGACGCCGCGGCCGCCGTCGGCCTCGAAGCCCTCGGCGACAAGGTGCACGCGGTAGGTGGCACGGGCGAAGCGCTGCAGGTTCAGGTCGAACACGGCGTTGCCCTGCTCGTCGGTCTTGCCGTCGGCGAGCTGGTCGCTGTAGCCCTCCTTGGCCGCCTGCGGGTCGTGGAACTGGTAGCCGGGCCAGGCGGCGAAGGCCGGGAAGCCCGGCGACAGCGTCATCTGCGCGGTGACGCGGCGGTTTTCGGCGGCGGTGCCGAACAGGTTCTGCAGCGCGATGTGCGCCCGGAGCTGGTCCGGGCCGACCCAGCCGCCGGCGCTCTCGGCGGAAAAGTGCGCGTTCATGCGCAGCCGGTCGGGCAGGAACTCCTGCACCTTGACGGTGATCGAGCCGATCGGGTCCTCGCGCTCGTCGCCCTGGATGATCGCCAGCGAGACGGCATAGTCGCCGGTCGGCGAAGTGTCGCGCGTGGCGAAGCGGATGTCCTCGAAGCCGGCGGCCGACAGGCGGATGGCGTCGCGCTTGACGATGGCGCCGCGCGGATCGCTCACCTGCACGCGCAGCGGCAGGCCCGCCAGGGCCTTGCCCCAGTCCTGCGCCTTGACGATGGCGCCCACGCGGATCTCGTCGCCGGGCCGGTAGATGCCGCGGTCCGAGAACAGGTAGGCGCTCAGGCGGCCGCTGTCGGCGGCGCTGCGCACGCCGCCGACGTCGAAGCGCGACAGGTCCAGCTCGCGCTCGCCGCGGCCGATCGGCAGGAAGCTGCTGTCCGCGCCCTTGTGCGCCAGGTACAGCACCGGCTCGTGCTCGCGGCGGAAGCCCTTCAAGTCGGCGAAGCGCGCATGGCCGTCGGCGTCGGTGGTCTGCGTCAGCAGGGTCTGGCCGTTGCGGCCCAGCACGTCGACCACCGCGCCGCCGACCGGGTCCCCGCCATGGATCGACTGCACGAACACGTCCTGCGAGCCGTCGACCGAGCGCTTGGCCAGGATGCCGAGGTCGGTCACCACCACCAGCCGGTAGTCCACCGCCTGGCCCCAGGTGCCGGCAGGAGCATCGTCGCTCTGGCCGTTCTGATCGTCCGGGGCGTCGCCGCCCGCGTCCGCGGAATCACCGGTATTGCCCAGCACCTGCCGCGACACCGGATCGTAGGCTTGCACCCGCACCAGGAAGACGCCGCGGCGGTCGGCGCCGTCCTGCCGCAGATAGGCGTCGAGGTCCACCGGCTCGTAGTGCGCCGCGCCGGGTGCCAGCTTCGGCAGGCGGATGGTGCGGTTGAAGCGCTCGGTGATGTTGGAGGCGTCGAAGCTCCAGCCGGCGCGGAACTCGGGCCGGTGGAAGTCGCCGCCGGTCTGGGTGACCAGGTGCTGCAGCTGGTCCGGCAGCAGGCGGGCGATCTCCACGCGCAGCGCCGGCACGTCGCGGGTGAACACGGTCAGCTTGCGCGCGCCGGACCAGGCCAGCAGGGAGCCCTCGTGGGCGATGCGCAGCTCGCGCGGGTATTCCGGTACGCGCAGCGTGCGCTCCACCGGGTCGCCGAGCTGGTAGCCGCCGAACGAGCGCAGGCCTTTGTCGACGCGCACGTAGACGTAACGCCCCGGGTCGGCCTGGTAGCCGAAGCTGTGCAGCTCGACGTGCTCCTGCTCGTTGGCGGTGTAGCTCAGGGCCAGCGGCTCGGCCGCCTGCAGGACTTCCGGGGTGACGCTCTGGCTGCCCCAGTCCAACGGGCGACCCTTGTTCGCCCTCTCCCATTGCGCCTGGCGTGACGCATCCGGGTGCCTGACCGGCAGCAGCCAGGCCTTCACGTGCGGAACGATCTGGCTTTCGATGACGCTGTAGGAGGTGTGCAGCAGGAGGATCTGGCGCGGGTCGTCGTGCTGGTCGCGGGCGATGTTCAGGCGCAGGTCGGCGATCTGCAGCGCGAACACCCCCGGAACCATAGCGCTGGCGGTCAACGACGCCGCGGTGCGGTTACCGCCGCGCGCGGCCTGCACGCCCGCGCCGACCTCCACCGCGACGCGGCCCTGCTTGGCCGGCACCGACAGCTGCTCGGAGTGGATGTAGGCATGCAGCTTGAGCTTGTCGTACTGCACGCTGAAGGCCGGCTTGCCGACCTCCCGCTCCAGCGTGTCGGTAAGCTTGTCGTACAGCCTGAGCTGGATGCGGCTTTCCAGCCCGGCGGCATCCACCGCGTGGGAAAACGCCAGGGTTACGACGACTTTCTTGTCCGCGGCGTTGACCGGGTCCTGGTAGAACTGGGTGTCGGATACCCTGGCGGTGAAAGGCGCTGAAGAGAACCGGAAGCCGTACTGCTTCAGATGCACGTGCGCGGCGGCGAAGCCGCGGGCGGCGAAATGCACCTCGTAAGCCTGGCCGACCAGCCAGTCCGCAGCCGGCTGGAACTGCAGGGTCTTGTCGTCGACCCAGCTCCAGGCGCCCTTGGTTTCCGGCGCAAGCTCGATGCCGGAGCGGGCCGGGTCCAGGGTCTTGCCGGCCAGTTGCAGGGGCGCGGCCGACCTCTCGAAGTGCACGACGAGCGGCCTGGGCGAATTGCCGGGCGCATCGCATTCGAAGCAGGTCAGGGCCGGGGCATCGACCGAAAAGCCGATCTCGACGGGTCGCGGTCGGTGCTGGTACCAGCGCAGGCCGAGAAAGCCGGCAATGCTAACTGCGACAATCGCTGCCGCAAGCGCGCCGGTGGCGCGAGGATGTCGGCGTGTCTCTGCCGAAACTGCGCCGATCCCTGCCACCATGCGTCGCGCCAACGGTGGCCACCAGGGCGGCGGCAGCCAGCTCAGCCGACCGAATAGCATTGCCAGCACGCGGAACAAACTAGTGGCAAACAGAGTTATAGCGTTGTGGGCCCGATCACCGATTGGTTTCAGATCGCGCATCCCGCCCCCCTGTCTTGTTCGTAGCCAACGCACTCATTATGAAAGCCGCGCCGCCTGCCGATGTTGCAAAGCCATGCAAATCCTTCGGAAAATGGTGCAAGTTGGTGACGCGATGCGAGTGCGCGTCGTCGTTCACAATCCTCAACAGAGTTGGAACCCAGTCGACGCGCTGCTGGTCCAAGATCGCGTAACCTTCATCAACGAGCGCATGCGAACCGAGGATGACCCACTGCGGCGGAATGAGCGTGAGCCGTGACTATGTCGGCTTCTGCACAATCCTGGACACAAGCCGCGCTGTGCATGGTGCCTGTGTCCACTGCAACTCGGGTACGCTTCGCCATTCCATAATCCCTTTTCAGCTTCTATTTTTGGAGTAACTCGAAAGAACGAGGATATTGTTTCGAGCCTCAACAAATTGGTGTACGGATCACAATTGCACGCATTAGGGATTCTCTGATTAGTCGATCCTACAGCCGATAGAATAGCTGGAGACCGGTTCGGAGTTTTGGCCCCATGAAACAACTGTCGCTGGCGTCGTCTGGATTTGAGAAATTCGGAAGGGCGACGAGGCGCAGCGTGTTTCTGGCGGAGATGGATCGGGTGGTGCCCTGGTCTGCCCTGTGCGCCTTGGTCGAGCCGGTGTATCCCGACAACGAAGTGGGACGCCCGACTGTCGGGATCGAGCGGATGCTGCGCATCCACTTCCTGCAAGCCTGGTTCAACCTGTCCGATCCGGCCGTGGAGGAAGCTCTGTACGATTCCGAGGCCATGCGGCGATTTGTTGGCATCGACCTGGGCCAGGAACGGGCTCCCGACGAAACCACCATCTGCAAGTTCCGCCACCTGCTGGAACGCAACCGACTGGGCAAGAAAGTCTTTGCCACCGTCAACGAGCACCTGAAAGCCAACGGACTGCGGCTGTCCACCGGCACCATCGTCGATGCCACCATCATCAGCGCGCCGTCCTCGACCAAGAACCGGCAGGGCCAGCGCGATCCCGAGATGCACCAGACCAAGAAGGGCAACCAGTGGTTTTTCGGCATGAAGGCCCACATTGGGGTGGACAGCCGCAGCAAGCTGATCCACTCCGTGGAGGCCACAGCCGCCAACGTCCACGACGCGACGGTTTTGCCTGATCTGCTGCATCGCAACGAAACCCGTGTCTACGGCGATCAGGCCTATCGCGGCCAGAAGGCCCTGATCGGTTTGTATGCCCCCGATGCGAAAGACTTCACCAACCGGCGCTACCGGCAGGCCGGCGTGGTCGACCAAGTCCAACACCGCAAGAACCGGACGAAGTCGAAAATCCGGGCCAGGATCGAGCATGTGTTCGCCGTCATCAAGCTGCGTTTCGGCTTCACCAAGGTGCGTTACCGCGGACTGCTCAAGAACGGCCACCGGCTGGAAGTGACGGCCGCCCTGGCCAATCTGTTTGTGGCCAGAAGATACCTGCTCGCATTGCAGGGGTAATCCGCCTGCAAAGCGTCGAACAGCGCCCTGCAAGCACAGATCAGAATGAAGAGGCCAAATGTGCGCAGGCGAAAACCAATTGCGCGACTGTTTCAAGCCTGTGCAGCGGGACTTTCTGGGGTTATTCAGACCATCCTTAGAGGGTGTTGCCATAATAAAGTAAGATACTTCCTCGTTGCATTCCCGACCGAAGTGGGGGGCGATGGAAGACCACCAAGAGGACAAGCCTGTTCTGGGACGGCCGCCGAAGCTGGGCGCGGATCAGTTTGAGCTGCTACGGATTCTGGTGGCGGAGCATCCGCACTGCACCGTGGCCGAACTCAATGCGATGCTATCGGCACGCAGTGGCGTATCAGTGTCGCTCATGACACTGGGTAAAGCGCTTCGGCAAGCTGGAATTGTGCGGATCCGCCCGGTCGCAGCAATGTCGTTTGCGGCCCCTGATGTTGGCCCGCAGCGCTACGGATATGCCGAGCAGCATCGCGCCGCCGGCGATCTGCAGCGTTATTCGAGTTGCTTGACCGATGCCGAGTGGGCGCTGGTCAGCGATCTGTTCGAACCGGCGGTGGCGGGCCGTGGCAAGCCAGCCCGATATCCACGGCGCGCCGTGCTGGATGCCTGCTGCTACGTGGTGCGTACCGGCTGTGCCTGGCGCTTGCTGCCCAAGTCGTTCCCGCCATGGAACGCGGTCTTCAAGACGTTTTCCCGCTGGAGTGCGCAAGGGCGTTTCGAACTGATGCACGACCGGCTGCGCCAGCAATGGCGTGAGCGCACTGAGCGGGCAGTGGAACCATCCGTTGCAGTGCCGGATTCGCAGTCCACGCGCACCTCGCCCCAAGGTGGTGTTCGAGGCTTCGACGCAGGCAAGCGGGTCAAAGGCCGCAAACGCAATCTTGTGGTCGATACCCTGGGCCTGCTGCTCAGTGTGGCGATCACTGCTGCCAGTGTTCAGGATTGCGATGCGGCGCGGCCCGCGATGGCCCTGGCTTGCGCCAAGTATCCCTCTCTCAAGACGCTCTACGTTGACAGCGCCTACGCCGGTACCTGCGCCCAACACTTGCAGCAAGCGCATGCACTCGACGTACGCATCGTGCGTCACCCCGGCAACCGCACCGTGGGGCGATGGCATAACACTCAGTTGCCTCTGTTTGCCCCTTCTACGCTGGCGTTTGCACCATTACCCAAGCGTTGGATCGTGGAGCGCTCTCACGCCTGGTTGGAGCGCGGTCGGCGTCTGGTGATGCATCACGACCGTCGACTCGACGTCTCCGCTGCCTGGGTCTGGCTCAACGAAGCACGCCGACTCCTTCGTGGCCTTACGCATGTCGCCGTTATTTGATTATGGCAACACCCTCTTAGGTCACCGCTAATTTTCCTCGGGAACAGCAGCCCGCGTGCGATTCGGCCGTGGTAGGATTTAAAAATTCTTGGATCCTCCGATTCCCGCAGACGGGGAACGATTTCCACGCCTTTCGCCCTCCCTTCCCACCCGAACGCGCATGAACATCACGATTTTCGGCTCCGGCTACGTGGGCCTGGTCACTGCCGCATGCTTCGCCGATGTCGGCAACGACGTGCTGTG
>JADHNH010000018.1 GCA_016779605.1 Nevskia sp.
GCAGGCTTGAACCGGTGGCGATCCTGTGAAGAATGGAACCCTGTTCCAACCATGGACGATCCGTGCGCCAGAGCGAATCCGCGGGTGCCGTGAAACTGAAGCTGCTGACGCTCAACCTGCACAAGGGTTTCACCCAGTTCAACAGCCGGTTCGTGCTGCACGAGCTGCGCGATGCGGTGCGGCAGGAGTCGGCCGACCTCGTGTTCCTGCAGGAGGTGGTCGGCACCCACCACGGCCACGCGGCGCGGCATGCCAACTGGCCGGATGTGCCGCAGTACCAGTTCCTGGCCGACGCCACCTGGGGCAATTTCGCCTACGGCGCCAACGCCCACTATTCGCAAGGGCACCACGGCAACGCCCTGTTGTCGAAGCACCCGATCCTGCACTGGCACAACCACAACATCTCGATCGGCCGGCTCGAGCAGCGCGGGCTGCTGCACTGCGTGATTGCGGTCGAGGGACTTGAAAGCGAGGTGCACGTCATCTGCGCGCACCTCGGGCTGCGCCAGTCGCACCGGGCGCGGCAGCTGCACGAGATCTGCCATCTCATCCGCAGGGCGGTGCCGCCCGCTGCGCCGCTGTTCGTGGCCGGCGACTTCAACGACTGGCGCCTGCGCGCCCACGGCGTGCTGGAACACGGCGCCGGGCTGCAGGAAGCGTTCGTGCAGATGCACGGCCAGGCGGCGCGCACCTTCCCTTCGCGGCGGCCCTTGCTGCGCCTGGACCGCGTCTATTTCCGCAATGCGCAGGTGGTGAACACCGAAGTGCTGTCCGCCCGGCCCTGGAGCAGCCTGTCGGACCATGCCGCGCTGTGCGTGGAGGCCCACGTCGGAGCAGCGATTTCGCGCCGTCCCGCAACGGCCTGACGCCGCCCGCGCCCCGATACGGTGCAGTGTGCGCTTGCCCATAGACAGGCGCGCGCCGCCCCTCTATAAAGTGGGCACGGAGGATAGCGTCAAATGAGTGCCGCGAAAGCACCTATGGCCCAGGCAGAGGCCGAAGTCTATGCACATAAGCTGTTCGCGCCGACCACCTATTCGGGCACCATCCGGCGGGATGCCATCCTCGACCGGATCCTGGGCGCAAAGCACGCGCCCGTAGTGCTGTTGCAGGGGCCGGCGGGTCACGGCAAGTCCACAGCGCTGCAGCAGCTCAAGGCCGCCTGCGAGGCGCGCGGCTGCCTGTCGGCCTGGCTGAGCCTGGACGAGGCCGACAACGATGTCCGGCGCTTCTCGATGCACCTGCAGGCGCTGCTGGCCGGCCTCGGCGAGGGCTTTGCCGGCGCCGCTTCGTGGGAAAGCGCCATCGGCGATCCGGGCCGCCGGCGACGCTCGGACTGGCTGATCGACCTGCTGCTGAAGCTTCCGCGGCCCGTTGCCTTGTTTTTCGACGATTTCCAGGCGCTCGGCAACAAGACCATCCTGACGTTCTTCCGCGGGCTGCTGGAGCGGGTGCCGGAACACGTGCGGATCTTCCTCGGCTCGCGCTCGGTGCCCGAAATCGGGCTGGCGCGTCTGGTGATCGGCAACCGGGCGCAAATCCTGCGCGCGGGCGACCTGCGCTTTTCGGCGCAGGAGGTGGAGCGGTTTTTCGCGGCTTCCGCGGGCCTCACCCTGAGCCGCGCGGAAATCGAGGCGATCTACCGGCGCACCGAAGGCTGGCCGGCCGCCGTGCAGCTGTTCCGGCTGGCGCTGGACAGCCCCTCGGTGCGCAGCTCGCTGGGGGACCTGGCCAGTTACCGCCCGCGCGAGCTGGCCGAGTACCTGGCCGACAACGTGCTGGGCCTGCAGCCCCCGCGCGTGCAGGAATTCCTGCTGCGCACCTCGCTGCTGCGGCGGCTGACCGCGCCGCTGTGCGACGCCGTGACCGGCTGGCAGGATTCGCAGGAAATGCTGCTGCAGCTGGAACGCAGCGGGCTGTTCGTGCAGGCGGCCGACTCCGGCCTGCGCTGGTTCACCTACCACGGCCTGTTTGCCTCGCTGCTGTCGGAGCAGTTGCGTTCGGCGGCAGCGGAAACCTGGCTGGAGGTGCATCGCGGCGCCGCGCGCTGGCACCTGGAGCAGGGCCTGCACGAAGAGGCGATGCACCACTTCGTCGCCGCCGGCCAGACCGCCGAGGCGGTGGAAACCATGGACCGCTGGGCCGCGGAGCTGGTTTCCGGCGGACAGTTGATGACCCTGGAACGCTGGTTCGACCAGCTGCCGTTCGAGCAGGCCGTGCAGCGCCCGCAACTGGTCGCCAAGGTCGCGTACGCCTTCGTGTTCCTGCGCCGCCAGCAGAAACTGGCGCGGCTCCTCGGCCCGATGCGCGAGGGCGCCGGCCCGGCGCGCGAGGATTCCGAGAATTTCGATTTCGTCCGGTCGATGGCGGCCATCGCCACCGACGACCTGCCCGAGGCCTTCCGCATCGCCGGCCGCTTCCGGCTGGCCGGGCGCGAGCCGGCCGGCTTTTCCGCCTTCGAGCTGAGCGCCGCCGCCAACGTGGCGGCCTACAAGGGGGTGGTGACCGGCGACTTCGAGTCGGCGGCCAACGACCTGGCGCTGGCGCACCGCTACAACCCGCGCGGCGAGGCCGTGTTCAGCCGCGGCTACACCATCGGCGTGGAGGGTGTGAAGCTGTTCCTGCAGGGCCGCACGGCCGAGGCGCTGGAATGCTTCCGGCGCGGCATCGGCGAGCAGCGCATGAACCTGGACGGCTCGTTCGCCTCCAGCGCCCTGGTTTCGTGCTACATCTGGGCCTTGTACGAGGTCAACCGGATGGACCAGGCGGAGGCTCTGTTCGCGCAGCATCACGACATCATCTGCGACGCCGCGCTGCTGGATTTCATGGCGGTCGCCTACATCCCGATGGCGCGCATCCACGATGCCCGCGGCCGGCCCGGCAAGGCCCAGGAAACGCTCGACGAGCTGGAACACCTTGCGCGCGAAAACGCCTGGGCCCGGCTGGTGCGCATCGTGCAGTGGGAGCGGGTGCGGCGCCACCTGCTGGCGGAAAACCTGGAGCGCGCCAGCCAGGCCGCCCGCCGCATCGCCGGCCCGCGCGAGCCGCTGCCGCCGGACTGGATGCCGTTTTCCGAAGACCTCGAGGGCGAGGCGACCGGGCGGGTGCGCCTGGCGATTCACCGGCTGGCCCTGGACGAAGCGGCGTCGGCGCTGGCGCAGCAACTCGGCCTGCAGCGCAACCGCGTGCTGCGGCAGGTCAAGCTGCACCTGCTGGAAGCGCAGATGCACGCCCGGCGCGGCGCGGCCAACGCCGCGCACCGCAGCCTGCGGCGGGCGCTGCAGGAAGCCGGCGAGGGGCGCTTCGTGCGCTGCTTCCTGGACGAGGGCGAGGGCGTGATCAGCCTGCTGCGCGAGGAGTACCAGGCGATCATGAACAGCGCGGCCGGCCGCGACGGGCAGTTCGGCCCGGACCGCGCCTACATCGAACTGCTGCTGCAGGCTTCGGGCACGGACCTGAGCCGCGCGCCGCCGCCGGTCGCCGCCCCGACCGAGCCGCTGACCGAGCGCGAGAAGGAAATCCTGGTATTCCTGGCCAACGGCGTGTCGAACAAGGAAATGGCCAGCCGCATCTTCGTGTCCGAGAACACCGTCAAGTTCCATCTGAAGAACATCTATTCGAAGCTGTCGGTATGCAGCCGCCTGCAGGCGATCACGGCGGCACGCGGGCTGGGATTGATCCACTAACTGTTCAAGTCGCCCTGCTGGCTCGGGCAAATCGAGGCGGGTTCATGAAGCTTGCAGGATGCGGTGAGGGTAGCGGCGCTGGCGCGGTCCGGGCGATGCTGCGCGGTCTGGGAGGCCTGTGCCTGGCGGCGGGCCTGTGGCCGGGGTTGGCGTCGGCCGACGGCGCCCAGGACCTGAAGTCCGCCATCAGCGAACAGAACCGCGGCAACGACGCGCTGGGCATCCTGCTGTACAGTTCGGCGATCAAGGATCCCAACCTGCCCAAGCCGGACCTGGCGATCGCCTATTTCAATCGCGCCGAAGCCTACCTGGCGGAAGGCGAATACGACTCGGCGATCGCCGATTACGACGCGCTGCTGCAGCTCAGCCCGAACGACCCCGAGTACTACTACTCGCGCGGCGAAGCCTACCGCGGCAAGGGCGACAAGGATCAGGCCATCGCCGATTACACGCAAGCGATCAAGCTGGACCCGCGCAACGCCTGGGCCTACTGCAACCGCGGCAACGTCTACCGCACCAAGGGCGACTACGCGCGCGCGATGGCCGACTACAACCACGCCGTCGAGTTAAGCCCCAGGGACGCCGGGCTGTATTACAACCGCGGCACGGCGTACAAGAACATGGCCGACGACGACCATGCCATCGCCGACTACGACATCGCCATCAAGCTCGACCCCAAGCATGTGCTGGCGTACTACAACCGCGGCACGTCCTACCGTTCCAAGGGCGACCTCGACCGCGCCATCGCCGACTACAGCTCCGCCCTGCGCCTGGATCCGAAGATTTCCAAGGGCTACTACAACCGCGCCAATGCCTACTGGGCCAAGGGCAAGCTGGACGAGGCACTGGCCGACTACGACCAGACCGTGCAGCTCACGCCGAAGGACGCCTGGCCGTATTTCAACCGCGCCGGCGTGTACATGGCCAAGGGCAACTACGAGCGCGCGATGGCCGATTACGGCCACTCGCTGCAGCTCAACCCGCGCAACGCCGACGCCCACGTGGGACTCGGCACCGCGCGCTTCTTCCTCGGCGACTACGGCGAGGCGGCGCAGGATTTCTCCGACGCGCTCAATTCGCAGAGCGACTCGCTGCTGGCGTCCCTGGGCGAGGCCGGCTCCTCGGCCGAAACCGACAAGCAGTACCGGCTGATCTGGCGCTACGTGGCGCGCGCGCGCAGCGGGGCGGACGGCCGCACCGAGCTGCAGAGCGGGGCCGAATCGCTGCACCCGGAATACTGGCCGTACCCCATCATCGCCTTCTTCCTGGGCAAGACCACCCAGGACCAGTTGATGGCCGCCGCCAAGGACCCCGACCCACAGCAGCAGCGCGGTCACCTGTGCGAGGCCGCCGCCTGGCTGGGCGAATCCCGCCTGATCGCCAACGACGCCGCCGGAGCCGCCGCCCAGCTGCAGACCGCGCGCGACCAGTGCCCGGCCAACTTCACCGAGCACCAGCTGGCGGTGGCCGAACTGCGCCGGATGGGCGCGCCGGGCCAATGATGCGGCGGCCGGTGCCGCCGTCCGAACAAGTCCGGGATGGACTTATTCAGAGTGCCCTTAGGGATATCCCCTAATGGGGGCGGGTTCGCACTAATTGCCGTACCCTCCGGGCTGGCTTACTTTTACCGCCACCAAGCGGGATCACCCGCAACCGGGTGCTGGCCGCGGTAGCGCGGCACGGTACCCGTCAGACAGTTTGTGCGCTGGAGGCGTGGATGGGCGTTCTGGGCAGGCGGCAGCGGCTTGAGGCGGGGCGTGCGGCGATCGGCGGCGCCGTGCCCTCGGCCGGCCGCTGCGCGCGTCAGCCCAGGGGTGGAAGCGGCGCATGAACCTCGCCCACCTGCTGGAGCGGTCGGCCCGCATCTATCCGGATAACCCGGCGGTCTTCCTGGGCGAGCGCCTGATCTGCGACTACCGCGGGCTGGGCGAGCGGGCCGCGCGCATCGCCGGCTTCCTGACCGGACGCCTGGGGCTGCGTCCGGGCGACCGCGTCGGCCTGTTCATGACCAACGTCGCCGAATACCTGGAACTGCTGTACGGCACCTTCCACGCCGGCATGGTGGCGGTGCCGATCAACGCCAAGCTGCACCCGCGCGAAGTCGAATACATCCTGGAAAATTCCGAGGCTTCCGCGCTGTTCGTCAGCGCGGACCTGGCCGAAGGCCTGCAGCCGCTGCTGGGCGGCCTGAAGAACCTGCGTGCGGCGCTGCGCCCGGGCACCCCCGAATACGCCGAGGTCTACGGCGCCGCGCCGATGGCGGTGGTGCACCGCGAGCCCGACGACATCGCCTGGCTGTTCTACACCTCCGGCACCACCGGCCGCCCCAAGGGCGTGATGCTGACCCACCGCAACCTGATGACGATGGTGTCATGCCACTGCATCGACGTCGACGCGCCGCGCATGGAGGATTGCGCGCTTTACGCCGCGCCGATGTCACATGCCGCCGGCATGGGCAATTTCCCGCACATGATCGCCGCCGCGCGGCACGTGATCACCACCTCCGGCAGCTTCGACCCGGAAGAAGTGCTGTCGCTGGCCCGATACCACGGCGGCGCCTTCATGTTCGGCGCGCCGACCATGGTCAAGCGGCTGGCGGACCACGTCGAGGCCACCGGTGCCGACCCCAGCGGCCTGCGCTCGGTGCTGTACGGCGGCGGGCCGATGTACATCGAGGACATCAAGCAGGCGCTGCGCGTGATGGGCCAGCGCTTCGTGCAGATTTTCGGGCAGGGCGAGAGCCCGATGACGATCACGGTGCTGTCCCGGCGGCACCTTGGCGATACCGGCCACCCGCGCTACGAGCAGCGCATCGCCTCGGTCGGCGTGGCGCAGAGCCTGGTGGAGGTGCGCGTCGCCGACGAGGACGGCCGCACGCTGCCGGTGGGCGAGATCGGCGAGGTGCTGGTGCGCGGCGACACGGTGATGAAAGGCTACTGGCGCAACCCGGAAGCCACCGCCAAGGCGATCCGCGGCGGCTGGCTGTTCACCGGCGACATGGGCTGCATGGACGCCGACGGCTTCCTCACGCTCAAGGACCGCTCCAAGGACATGATCATCAGCGGCGGATCGAACATCTATCCGCGCGAGGTCGAAGAGGTGCTGTTGCAGCACCCGGACGTGCTGGAGGTGTCGGTGGTCGGCCGGCGCCACGAGGAATGGGGGGAGGAGGTGGTCGCCTTCGTCGTCGCCAGGAGCGGCGGGCGGCTGCGGACGGAGGAGCTGGACGAGCTGTGCCTGCGCAACATCGCGCGCTTCAAGCGGCCGCGCCAATACCGGCAGGTCGCGGCCTTGCCGAAGAGCAACTACGGCAAGATCCTGAAGACGCGGTTGCGCGAGATGCTGGCGGAGGAGGAATCCGCAGCCGGGGCATGAGCCGCGACGAGGCGTGGGCGTGCGGCGGTGCGACGCAAGCTGGAGAAGGACGGGTATCGAGTACGGGCGGCCGGCAGGCGCGGGTGTGCCGGCAGTCCGGGGCGGCGGCGGCGCGGCCGGCGGGATTCCGCGGCAAGGCGTCGAAGCGGCCCGACAGGCAATTCAATCATGCGAAAACTCTCAAGGTGAGTCCATGGCAATGCTGATCAGTATCGATAACGGTGGAACGCTGACGGATGCCTGCGTCATTTACGGCGCCAAGGTGTTCCACGCGAAATCGCTTACCACGCCGCACGACCTGACGAAGTGCTTCGTCGAGGTGCTGCGCGAGGTTTCCAAGCGCATCTACGGCGAGCCCAAGCTGCACGCCCTGTTCGACGAGGTGGATTACATCCGCTACTCGACCACGCAGGGCACCAATGCCGTGGTGCAGCGCAAGGGGCCGCGCCTGGGCGTGATCCTGCGCAAGGGCCAGAGCGCCGAGTCGCTGGTGCGCAACGAGCACGAAAAGGAGCTGTTCGCGGCGCTGATCGGCGACCGCGTCGCCACCCTGGATCCGGCCGCGTCCGACGCAGAGCTGGAATCGCAGGTGATCGGCGTGGTCAACGAGCTGATGTCGCGCGGCGCCAACCGCCTGATCGTCAGCCTGGGCGGGTCGTCGCTGGTCGACGACGAGATGCGCGTCAAGCGCCTCACCCTGCTGCGCTATCCGCGCCACCTGCTCGGCGCGGTGCCGATCCTGTACTCGCACCAGCTGTCCGACGACGGCGACGACGCGCGCCGCACCTGGAGCGGCGTGCTCAACGCCTTCCTGCACCCGGCGATGGAGCGGTTCCTGTACAGCGCCGAGAACGTCATGCGCGAGCACCGCGCGCGTAACCCGCTGCTGATCTTCTGCAACGACGGCACCTCCTCGCGCGTGGCCAAGACGGTGGCCCTCAAGACCTGGGGCTCCGGCCCGCGCGGCGGCATGGAAGGCGCCAAGGCGCTGGCGCAGCACTATGCCCGCAAGACCGTGCTGACCATGGACATTGGCGGCACCACCACCGACGTCGGCCTGGTCAGCCGCGGCGAGGTGGCGGAGCGGCGCTGGGGCGCGCTGGAAGACGTGCAGGTGTCGTTCCCGCTGTGCGAGGTCGACAGCCTGGGCGTGGGCGGCGGCTCGATCTTCCGCGTGCGCGACGGCGCCATCCAGGTCGGCCCGGACAGCGTCGGCGGCGCGCCGGGACCGGCGTGCTTCGGCTACGGCGGCCGCGAGGCGACCATCACCGACGCCTACCTGCTGCTCGGCCTGTTCGACCCGGATTCCTATTTCGGCGGCAGCCTCAAGCTCGACACCGAACGTGCGCGCACCGCGGTCACCGAAAACGTGGCCAAGCCGCTGGGCGTGGACCTCGACACCGCGCTGGTGCGCATGCAGCAGGCCTACGTGGCCAAGATCGCCGAGGCGATGGCGGCGCTGACCGCCAAGCCCGGTGAGGCCACGCTGCTGGCCTTCGGCGGCGCCGGCCCGATGACCGCCTGCGCCATCGCCGAGGCGCTGGGCATCGGCGAAGTGATCGTGCCCCGCATGGCGGCCGTGTTCAGCGCCTTCGGCATCGGCTTTTCCGACATCGCGCACTCGTACGACGGCGCGCTGGGCAAGGCGGGTGCCGCCGGGCTGGAGCAGCTGGTGGAGCGCTTCACCAACGCCGCGCGCCGCGACATGTACGCCGAAGGCTTCGACCTGTCGGAGTGCACGGTGGAAAAGTCGATCAGCTTCGACCGCAACGGCGAGCACGCCACGCGCCGGCTCAACGGCGGCGGCCTGCCGGCGGAGGTGCCGGCCAACGCCTCCGACGTGCGGCTGCAGCTGCGCGCGACCAAGCCGATTCCGCACTTCACGCTGCGGCCGGCCGACACCGCGGCGGGCGCCCAGGCCAAGGCCAGCCGCAGCCGCACGCTGCGCGTAGCCGGCGGCAAGGGCGGCGCGCTGGCCGAGGCGGCGCTGCCGCTGTACAAGCACGAGGAGCTGAGCGCGGGCAACTGGGCGGCCGGGCCGGCGATCGTCGAGGAAGAATATTTCACCTGCCTGGTGCCGGAAGGCTGGCGGTTCCTCGTCAACGAGAACCACGACCTTGTCCTGAACAAGCAATCCAAGAAGGGTTAAGACCATGAAAGTACCGATGACCGAATACCTCGAGATCGATCTCGACCGCGAGCTGTGGATGTGCCGCGTGTGCAATCATGAGGTCGGCCCCGCGCGCCAGTCGTACAAGGAAGGCCTGCTGGTGCATGCGCGCGACCCGCGCGAGATCCACAAGCCGATCCTGAACCCGGAGTGGTACGAATTCACCTTCGCGCCCGACCCGAAGTGGGTGCAGATCCTGGAGTACTACTGCCCGGGCTGCGGCACGCTGGTGGAAGCCGAATACCTGCCGCCCGGCCACCCGCCGGTGGTGGACATGGAGTTCGACATCGACGCCCTCAAGCGCCAGTGGGCCGGCCGCAAGCCGCTCACCGAGGCCGAGCTGGCCGGCCCCGACATGGCCGGCCTGAGCCACCAACACTCGCATTCGCGCAAGCAGAAAGCGCACAAGCACGGGAGCTGATCCATGAAGCGTATTGCAGTGGATATCGGCGGCACCTTCACGGACTGCTTCTTCGTCTGGGACAACCAGTACATCCAGTCCAAGGCGCTGACCACGCACCACAACCTGTCGGTGGGCTTCCGCGAAGCCCTCGAAAACGCGTGCAAGAAGCTCAACCTCGACGTGCAGGATGCGCTGTCGCAGGTCGATTCGGTGCGCTACGCCACCACCCTGGGCACCAACGCGCTGATCCAGCGCAAAGGCCCGCGCGTGGCCCTGCTGGTGACGGCCGGCTATGAAAGCGCGGTGGCGCTATCGCGCGGCCGCGGCTACGGCGAGGGCCTGGACGGCATGGAGCAGTCCAACCTGCCGGCGGCGGATCGCCCCGATGCGCTGGTGCCAATCCCCATGGTCTGCGCGGTGCGCGAGCGCATCGACGCCGTCGGCGAGATCGTCATGGATCTCGACGAGGAGGACCTCCGGCAGAAGGTGCGCAGGCTGGTGGATCGCGGCGCCCAGGCCTTCGTGGTCGGCCTGATCAACTCCGTGACCAACCCGGTGCACGAACGCCGCGTGGAGGAAATCCTGCTGGAGGAATATCCCGAGCACATGTTGGGGGCGATGCCGGTGGTGCTGTCGCACAAGGTGGCCGGCCGCAAGGGCGAATACGTGCGCTGGTCCTCGTCGATCATCGACGCTTTCCTGCACGACGCCATGTACCACGGCCTCAGCTCGCTGGAGCTGAACTTGCGCGAATCCAGCTACCAGAAGCCCATGCTGGTGATCCACAACTCGGGCGGCATGGCGCAGCTGAACTCGACCGATTCCTTGCAGACCATCCACTCGGGCCCGGTTGCCGGCGTCAGCGCCTCCGAGCATCTGGCCGCGCAGGCCGATCTGGGCAATGTCATCTGCACCGACATGGGCGGCACCAGCTTCGACATCGGCCTGGTGGTGGAGGGCGGCGTCAAGCACTACGACTTCAATCCGGTCATCGAACGGTGGCTGGTGTCTGTGCCGATGATCCATCTGGTCACCCTGGGCGCTGGCGGTGGATCGATCTGCCGCTATGACCGCCTGCACAACACGGTGCAGGTCGGGCCTTCGAGCGCGGGCTCCGATCCGGGCCCGGCCTGTTATGACCGCGGTGGCCTGTTTCCCACCGTCACCGACGCCGACCTCGTGCTAGGCTACCTGTCGCCGGACCGCTATGCCGGCGGCAACATCAAGCTGAAAGCCTCGCGCGCCAAGGCGGCGCTGGAAGAGCATATCTGCGACGAGCTGGACTGCTCGGTGATCGAAGCGGCGATGATGGTCAAGCGCCGCGTGGACGCCAACATGGCCAACGGCATTTTCCAGGAGCTGCGCACCCGTGGTTACGATCCGCGCACGTTCACCATGCTCGCCTACGGCGGCAACGGACCGCTGCACAGCTGCGGCATCGCCAACATCCTGGGCATCAACCGCATCCTGGTGCCGCCGTTCTGCTCGGTCTTCTCGGCGGTGGGGGCGGGCAACATGCACCAGCTGCACATCCACGAGCGCTCGCTGTTCATGTACGTCTACAACAGCAGCGCGCGCCAGCTGCTGTCGGACTACAAGGGTTTCAACCAGATCGTCGAAGAACTGGAAAACGCCGGCCTGCAGGACCTGTTGCGCCAGGGCATGCGTCGCGAGGACGTCAAGCACCGCCTCGAACTGGACATGCGCTACGGCAACCAGCTGGTGCAGACCACGGTGGTGTCGCCCCAATTGCGCATCCGCAACATGGATGACGTGATGGCGCTGATCAAGCAGTTCTCGGTGGACTACGGCAACCGCTTCGGCAAGGGCAGCGAGGCGCCGGAAGCCGGCATCCGCGTCAACACCGTGCGGGTGCTCAGCTATGTGGAGCTGGAAACGGTGAAGTTCAACGACATCGCCCCTTCCGGCAACAAGAACAAGGCGCTGCCGGCACCGATCGAGAAACGCAAGTGCTATTTCATCGAGTCGAAAGAACCGCTGGAAACCAGCATCTACGAAATCGACCAGTTCGAGGCCGGCCATGTGGTCAACGCACCGGCGGTGATCATTTCCCCGGTCACCACCTATCTGGTCGAGCCGGGCTGGCAGCTCGAAATCGGCGAACACGGCGCGGCTTGGTTCACGCGCCTGGGTGTTGCCAACCCGCATGCGCGGGAGAGTACTGCCGCCAAGAAGAAAGCCGCGGTCGCCTGAGAATTCAGGTATCAAGCAGGGGCATCAAGCAGGATCAAACTGGAGTTAATCATGGGCAAGTCTGAAAACCTCGACGAGCATAACCGCGAACAGGAACTCATCAGCCAATTCCTGGCCGATAACGTGCTGTTCCTCGGCCCCGATCCCGAGATCATGGAGCACCACGACATCGCGCCGCGCACCGAAACCGAGGACCGTGCGATGGCCAAGGAATCGGACCCGGCGGTGCTTACGCTGGTGCGGGACCGCCTGCAGGCGGGCTGCAACGAAACCTTCGAAATGCTCGAGCAGATGGGTGCGGCGGAGGGCGCCAAGTGGGGCGACCTGATCACCGGCATTTTCACGCCGAGCGGCGACCTCGCCATCGCCAGCACCGGCGGCGTGCTGCTGTTCGCCAGCCTGGTGCACCACCCGATCAAGTTCATCAACAAGTACTGGGCCAACGAGCCGACCGTGGGCATCAAGGAGGGCGACGGCTTCATCCACAACGACGCCCGCTACGGCAACATCCACAATACCGACCAGAGCCTGATAGTCCCGATCTACCATGAGGGCAAGATGGTCGCCTGGGCCGGCGCCACGGTGCACGAAGGCGAGAACGGCGCGATCGAGCCGGGCGGCATGCCCTCGGCCGCCGAGCAGGTCTACGACGAAGGCCTGAAGATGTCGCCGTTCAAGGTGGTGGAGAACTACGAGCTGAAGAAAGACCTGGTGACCTACCTGCAGAACTCGGTGCGCTCGCCGAAGCTGCAGTACGAGGACATGAAGGTCAAGCTGTTCGTCTGCCGCCGGCTGGAGCAGCGCGTCAAGGCGGCCATCGCCGAGTTCGGCGTGGAGACGGTGGTCTCCTCGCTGCGCCGCGGCCTGGAGGATTCCAAGACCGAGGTGAAGCGCCGCCTGACCGAGTGGCCGGAAGGCACCGTGCGCACCGTCATCATGGCCGACGGTACCCTGCGCGAGAACTGCCTGATCAAGATCCAGGTGTCGATGGAGAAGAAGGGCGACGAGCTGATCCTGGACTTCCGCGGCTCCAGCCCGGAGTTCGCCAACCGCTGCAACAACACGGTGCTGTCCTCGCTCAAAGGCATGCTGTGCCAGCTGTTCTTGATGTTCGTGTGGCCTGACCTGCCGCGCAACCAGGCGGTGTTCGCGCCGATCCGCGTCATCTGCGACAAGAAGTCGGCGCTGCATTCCTCGTACCTCACGCCGAATGCCGAAAGCATGATGACGTTCTTCCCGGCCTTCACGGCGGCGCAGTTGTGCGTGGCCAAGTTCCTGTACGGCTGCCCGTCGAAGTACACCAAGGTCATCGCGCCCTGGCACAACATGATCCGCACCTTTATCTGGGGCGGCCTGACCCAGCACAACGAGATGGTCGGCAACCTTTGCGCGGACCTGAACGGCATGGGTGGCGGCGCCCGCGCCGACCGCGACGGCGAGCACTCCGTCGCGCCGATCTTCGCCTCGATGGCGGACACCGGCGAGCAGGAGCTGAACGAGGAGGATGTGCCCTTCCTGCAGATCGTCTCTAAGAAGCTGATGAGGGACAACCAGGCTTTCGGCAAGTACCGCGGCGGCCAGGGCTACGAGATGATCGCCTCGAACCTCAAGAGCAGCATGTGGGGTTTCATGGTGTGCTGCATCGGCTCCAAGGTGTCGTGCACCCCGGGCCTGTTCGGCGGCTATTCATCGCCGACCTATCCGCTGTGCAAGGTCAAGGGCGTGGATACCTTCGAGATCATGAAGTCGGATCCGAAGAAGTGGGAGTTCTCGATCGTCGACATCATGAACAAGAAGCCGTTCGAGGGTGCCAAGTACACCGCCCACCACATGGGCCTGCAGTTCGAGCTGTGCAACCGCGGCGAGCTGTACATGATCATGCAGGGCAGCGGCGGCGGCTACGGCGACGTGCTGGACCGCGATCCGGACCTGGTCATCAAGGACCTCGAAGAGGACCTGATTTCCCACGAAACCGCTCGCCGGATCTACCACGTCGTCTACAACCCGGAAACCCTGGTGATGGATGTCGAGGCGACCAAGAAGGCGCGGGACGCGGAACGTGCGGCGCGCAAGAAGCGCGGCGTGCCGTTCAAGCAGTTCGTCAAGCAGTGGAACAAGCCGGAGCCGCCGGCCGACGTCCCGTACTACGGTTCCTGGGGCACGGACAGCACCAAGATCTACGCCGGGCCGTTCGCCGGGATTCCGCGCAAGGTGATGAGCTCCGACGCCATCGAGTCGATCTTCATGCCCAACCCGAGGGACGTGCGCATCGCCGAGCTCGAAGCGAAGCTGCGCGAGTGCGAAGGGCGGGTCGCCAAGGCCGGCAAGTAACCGGCGGCCGCGCCACGGCCAGGTGGTGGTTCGACGGGGCGGCGCAGGGTGCGCCGCCCCTTTTTTTGGGCGCTGCCGGCGCCGCCGCTCGTATTTTGCGCGGCGATGGACGAACATCCGGCCGGGGGATCCGCGCCGGGCGGCCGCCGACCCGGCCGGGAGGCCGAACATGAAAACCGCACCTGAGGGGCGCCGGCCGGGCCCGGCCGGCGCGCCGCGATGAAGCCGCTGAGGAGGCAGGGCGCGGCGCCGCGCCGGCCGCCGTCGCTGCAGCTGCGCAAGGCGCTGGCCGAGCACCAGGTCATTTTCGACAACGCGTTCGCCGGCATCTGCTACCTGCGCGACCGCGTCATCGTGCGCTGCAACCGCCGCTTCGAGGAAATGTTCGGCTTCGGCCCGGGCGAGCTGACCGGCGAGTCGATCGCGGTGCTCTACCCGACGCGCCGTGAGTTCGAGCGGATCGGCCGGCTCGGCTACGGCTACCTGGAAACCCACGAAACCTATTCCGACGAGCGCCTGATGCAGCGCCGCGACACCGGCCAGACCTTCTGGTGCCGCGTGTCCGGCCGCGTGCTGGACCGCGACCGGCCGTCGCACCTGGGCGTGTGGATCTTCCAGGACATCTCGCAGCAGAAGCATGCGGAGGCCTCGCTGCAGCGCGCCAAGGAGGAGCTCGAGCAGCGCGTGGAGGAGCGCACCGCCGAGCTGCGCCAGGCGCTGGAAGCGCTGCGCGAGGAGGTGGCGATCCGCCAGAAGACGGAAGCCGAGCTGCGCGCGAGCCAGGAGAAGTACCGCGCGCTGTTCGAGATGTTCCCGATCGGCATCTCGATCACCGACGCCGAGGGCAACGTGATCGAGATCAACAAGCAGCTCGGCCGCATCAGCTCGCTGCCGGTGCTCAAGGCGATCACCCGGCAGGTGCGGCTGCGCGCGGCCGGCGCGGCCCTGATCAACGCCGACGGCCGGCCGGTGCGCCACGAGGAGCTGCCGAGCACCCGGGCGATCGCCGAGCAGCGCGCGGTGGCCGACGCCGAGCTGGGCGTGCGCTACGCCAACGGCAAGACCCGCTGGTTCCAGGTCACCGCCGCGCCGATCCCGGTACCCGGCTACGGCGCCGTGGTGGCCTACGCGGAGATCACCGAGCGCAAGCGCATGGAGGAGCGCGAGCGCCACCAGCAGGCCGAGCTGGCCAGGGTTTCGCGGCTCAATACCATGGGCGAGATGGCCGGCGCGCTGGCCCACGAGCTCGGCCAGCCGCTGTCGGCCACGCTCAATTACCTGCACGGCTGCCAGCTGCGGCTGGCGCGGCCGGAGCAGTTCGACGCCGAGCTGTTCGGCTCGGCGCTGTCGCAGGCGATCTTCCACGCCGAGCAGGCCGGCAGCATCGTCCGCAACGTGCGGCAGTTCGTGCGCCGCCACGAGCCGGAATCGGTGCCCACCCGGATCAACGACCTGATCGGCCAGACCGTCGGGTTCCTGGATTTCGAGCGCAAGCAGTTCAACGCCGACGTGCGCTTCGAGCTGGGCGCGGACCTGCCCGAAGTGATGGCCGATCCGCTCGAGATCAAGCAGGTGGTGGTCAACCTGGTCAAGAATGCCTTCGAGGCCATGGCCGACCTGCCGCCGGAGCGGCGCGTCCTGGTGATCTCCACCCGCCGGCAGGGCGCGGTGGTCGAAGTGGCGGCCGCGGACTGCGGCCCCGGGGTGGCCAAAAAGGACCTGACGCGGATTTTCGACGCCTTCTACACCACCAAGCCCAACGGCGTGGGCCTGGGCCTGGCGGTGTGCCGCACGCTGATCGAGTCGCACGGCGGCCGCCTGCTGGTCAAGCGCAACGTCGAAGGCGGGGCCACCTTCTGTTTCACCCTGCCGGTGCGCAGCGAGCGCGACACGGCCGGGCGGTCATGACCGCCCCTGCGCCGGATGCGGGCGGCGGGGCGGCCGGGGAGCCTACCGCCGGGGAGCCAACCGTGTTCATCGTCGACGACGAGGAATCGGTGCGGCAATCCTTGCGCTGGCTGCTCGAATCGATCCGGCTGCGCGTCGAAACCTTCGCTTCGGCCGAGGATTTCCTCGCGCGTTTCGACCAGAGCCGGCCCGGCTGCATCGTGCTGGATGTGCGCATGCCGGGCATGAGCGGCCCGGAGCTGATGGACCGCCTCAACCAGGCCCACGCGGCGACGCCGATCATCTTCCTGTCGGCCCACGGCGACGTGCCGCTGGCGGTGCGCAGCATGAAGGGCGGGGCGGTGGACTTCCTGCAGAAGCCGTACAACAACCAGCAGTTCCTGGAGCGCGTCCAGCAGGCCCTGGCGCAGGACGCGCGCGAGCGCGAGCGGCGCCGCAAGCAGTCCCTGCTCGCGGCCAGCATGAACGCCCTGACGCCGCGCGAGCGCGAAATCCTCGAAAAGGTGGTGGCCGGCCTCAGCAACAAGCAGATCGGCAAGGCGCTGGCGATCAGCCACAAGACGGTCGAGGCGCACCGCGCGCGGCTGATGCGGAAGATGGGCGCGTCCTCGTTCGCCGAATTGCTGCAACTGGTATTGACCGGGCAATCCTGAGGGGATTTCCCGGGAGCCCTGCCGGCGGCGCAATTTCCGGCGGGTTCTAGGGAATGCCCTTATTGCCCTGGTTCGGTGCAAGCATTTATAGTGCACTGTAAAGTTTTGCGGAAGTCGGCCGATCTGCCTGCGGTAGGGCGGCACGCGGCGGCCCGGGGGATGCTGCAGGGTGCACGGTGCTTCAAATCATGCCGGAATTGCAGGGAAACAGCCCCGTTCGGCATTGCGTTGATGCTGCTGTTGTACTAGGATCGACCAATTAAAATTGTCGTACAGAACAGTCCGACAGTCCGCGATGTAAACGCGTCGCGGCCAATAAAGCCAATATGCTGCGGCGTGGCGGCGCCAGCGAGAGAGGAGCGAAGTATTTTTGCGCGGTGAACTGCAAAAAGTGAACTGCGAGAAATAATCTGAAACGGCCAGGTGCGGAATCGACCCTCCGCGCCGGCTTGTTATGAACAACGGGCGGCGGGTCCGTGCACGATCCGGCGGCCGACATTGCACATAAACTGGATAGCGGACGTGGCTGCGGGATGCGCTCCGGCGTTGCCGATGGCGCGACCGCATCCGCGACGGTGTCCTAAGCGACGGAGGATGAGGCGAGTGCCAGCAAAATGGGGCAGTTGTAGATCGGCAAGGTTCAGCCATTGCCGCGGGGATTTCGGATCCTCCCAGTTAATCAGTACCGCACCGGTGCGACTCGACCCGACTCCCGGACACCATATCCCGAACTGAGGCCGACATGTTCTCCATTCGTTATCGCATTGCTAAGTGGGTAATGGCGCACCAGCGCATTTCCTGGATCATCTTCACCATCGTCACGATCGGCTTCGGCATCGGCCTGCGGAATGTGCACCTGCAGACGATCTTCTCCGACCTGCTGCCCAAAGATGACCCCTTTGTGCAGGTTTTCAAGGATCACAGCAACTTCGGCAATCCGCTGACGTTCACCATCATGGTGCAACGCAAGGACGGCGACATCTACAACGCCGAGACCCTGGGCAAGGTTTACCAGATGTCGCGCGACATCGACCTTGCGCCCGGCGTCGACCACGAACAGATCCTGTCGATCGCCACCGAAAAGGCGCGCTACGCCGAAGCCACCCCGTTCGGCATCGACATCAAGCCGCTGATGGGCGACCACGCCCCGGCCAGCAAGGCCGAGATCGAAGACTTCCGCGACCGCGTCGACAAGTCGCCGAACGCGCGCACCTTCCTGATCTCGAACGACGGCAGCGCCACCCTGATCACCGCCAGCTTCATCGAGCGCCTGCTCGATTACGGCGAAGCCTTCAAGTACGTGCAGGGCCTGGTGGAAAAGAACCGCGACGCCCACCACGACGTGTTCATGGCCGGCCAGCCGGCGCTGACCGGCTGGGTGTACAAGAACGAGTCGCAGATGTTCACCATCTTCGCCGTCACCCTGGGCCTGCTGGTGCTGGCGCTGGTGGCGTACATGCGCAACATCGTGGGCGTGGTGACGCCGATCATCACCAGCCTGGTGGCGGCGGTGTGGGGCTTCGGCTTCGCCGGCTGGCTCAATTCACCAATCGAGCCGCTGCTGATGATCGTGCCGCTGCTGCTGGTCGCACGTACGTTCTCGCACTGCGTGCAGTTCACCGAGCGCTACTACGAAATCTACTCGCACGTGAAAGACCGGGTGAAGGCCGCCGAAATCACCATGGGCGTGATGATGGCGCCGTCGGTGCTCGGCATCTTCACCGACATCGTCGGCATCTTCCTGATCGCGGTGGCGCCGATCCCGGCGATGCAGCGCTTCGCCCTGTTCTGCGGTTTCTGGGCGGTGTGGCTGATCCCGACCGGCGTGTTCCTGATCTCGCTGCTGCTGGCGGCGCTGCCGGCGCCGCGCAACGTCGACCGCCTGGTCGGCGTCGGCGGCGACAAGGGCTTCATGCGCTTCATGAAGCTGATGCTGCGCGGCATCGCCTCGCTGACCTACGGCAAGGCCGCGCGCTTCACCACCGTGGTGGTGGTGATCTACGCGGTGGGCGCGATCTACACCGCGCTGCAGATCAGGATCGGCAACCCGGTGGAAGGCAGCGGCCTGCTGTGGGACAACTCCGAGTACAACACCGCGGTGCGTGCCATCAACAGCCACTTCCCGGGCGTGAACACCCTGGAAGTGATCTTCGAGGCCAAAGACCAGAAGAACCCGGAGCGCGTCGCCCACCAGGCCGACACGATCCTGACCATGGCCCGCGTGCAGAGCCTGATCGAGCACGCGCCGAACCCGCCCAAGGCGGACCTGTCGTTCACCGACTACCTGCGCGAAGGCAACCGCCTGTTCTCCGGCGGCAACCCGAAATGGACGGCGCTGGACCCGACCAACTCGGCGGTGAACTCGGCGGCCCAGGCCATCATGATGGGCACCAGCGCCAAGGCCTTCTCCAACGTGGTCGACTTCGAGCTTGAGAACGGCACCGTGTCCCTGTGGTACAAGGACAACAAGCAGGAGACCGTGGACTCGGCGCTGGAGCAGGCCAAGAAGGCGGTCGACACGGTGGGCGTGGACCACGACCAGTTCCGCATCCGCCTGGGTTCGGGCACGATTGCGCTGCAGCAGTCGATGAACAACGTGGTGGAACGCTTCCACTGGGTGATCATCGGCCTGCTGAACATCGTCATCCTGGCCGGTTGCAGCTACGCCTACCGCTCGCTGGTGGCAGGCCTGATCCTGCTGCTGCCGGTGAACCTGGCCAACTTCACCCTGAACGCTTCGATGCACCTGATGCATGTCGGCCTGGACATCAACTCCCTGATGGTGGCGGCGATCGGTGTCGGCGTCGGTATCGACTACGGCATCTACCTGCTGTCGCGCATCTGCGAGGAATACCACGGCCACAACCATGACTGGGGCAAGACCATCACCGCCTCGCTGACCACCACCGGCAAGGCCATCATGTTCACCGCCACGATCATGTTCCTCGGCATCATGCCCTGGTACTTCATGTCGAACCTGAAGTTCATGGCCGACATGGGCCTGCTGCTGGTGCTGACCATGTTGATCAACATGGTGCTGGCACTGGTCGTGCTGCCGCTGCTGGTGTACCTGGTCAAGCCGTCGTTCGTGGCCCGCAAGGACCTGCTGGTCGGCGAGGGCGTGGACCTGTCGGCCTACATCGCCAGCGACGCCGAGATCGCCTGAGGCCGCGCGGAAAGCCCATCAACATCCGGAAGGACGCCGGGCTGCATCAGGCCCGGCGTCCGCCAGATCTCAGAAATTTTGCGAATCGAGACACAAAGTGAAAGGACAGATGAAACTCATGAGACAGCCGCTGAAGATTGCCGCGTTCGCGGCAGCATTCCTGTGCGCTGGCGCCACCTTCGGTGACGCCGCACCGGCCACCTCTGTCGACCCGATCGTGACCGGCACGGCGCACGACGCCCTGTTCGGCATCGCCTTCGACGGAGCCAACGGGGTTGCAGTGGGCGCCGCCGGCGTCATCCAGCAGACCGCCGACGGCGGCAAGACCTGGAAGGCCGCCGCCTCCCCGACCGAGCTGAGCCTGCTGGCGGTCAGCCTGCGCGGCTCCCACCGGATTGCGGTGGGGCAGACCGGCCTGGCCCTGCTCAGCGACACCGGCGACAAGTGGGACAAGATCGACACCGGCACCAAGGAACGCCTGCTGGGCGTCAGCGTCAACGCCAGCGGCGTGGCCGTGGCGGTGGGCTCTTTCGGCACCGTGCTGAAGTCGGACGACGCCGGCAAGACCTGGAAGTCGATCGCGCCGGCGAGCTGGGACCCGTTCATCGACAAGAACAACCAGGGCGCACAGCCGCACCTGTACGACGTGAAGGTCGAAGACAACGGCACCATCACCATCGTCGGCGAGTTCGCCATGGTGCTGCGCACGACCGACAACGGCGCCACCTGGAAGCAGCTTCATCAGGGCGAGGCTTCGCTGTTTGCGCTCGACCTGCGCGCCGACGGCACCGGCTATGCGGTGGGCCAGAGCGGCACCATCCTGAAGACCGCCGATCACGGTGACACCTGGCAGACGGTCGACTCCGGCTCGCAGGCCATCCTGCTCGGCGTGAAGTCCTCGGCCGACGGCAAGGTGTTCGTCACCGGCATGCACGACATGGTGCGCAGCGCCGACGGCGGCAAGACCTGGCAGCATGTCGACAACCCCGACGTGGCCGGCTCCTGGTACGAAGGCGCGTCCGCGCCGGAAGGCACCAGCGACGCCATCGCGGTCGGCCACGCCGGCCGCATCGTGCGGCTGAGCATCGGCGGATAAGCGGATCGGCGGTTTCGCCGGGCGTTGCGCCCGGCCGCGTCCCCCAAGCCCCGGGCAGTGATGCCCGGGGCTTTTTTTGCGGCCGCAGGAGCCCTGCGCCAAGCCGCCAAAACTACCCGCCCGGGTAGCGCCAGTAGCGCAGGCCGGGAATAGTCTGCGTGTAGAGAAGAACGCACCAGCGGTGCCAGCGTTCCCCGGTTTTGTGGCGTAGATTGTTCACCTGTCGGCCGGCCCTTGGAGGGGACAGCATGCAAACTGCCGTTGCACCGACGTTGTTTTCCGTCTGCTGCACTGAGGCCGCAGCCCTGTGGCAGGTGCGGCGATGAGCGCCGCCGGCGAGGGTGCCGCGGAGGCGGCCGCAGTTCAGGAACAGAGTCCGCGCAGCGGCCGCGGCGGCCTGCTGATCAATGTCGACAACGGCGGCACCCTGACCGACCTGTGCGTGATCGACGGCGACCGCGTCTACCGCACCAAGACCATCACCACCCCCTACGATCTGGCGAAGTGCCTGTTCGAAGGGCTGCGCAAGGCCTCGCGCGCGATCTACGGCAAAGAGGACCTGCAGGCGCTGCTGCTGGCCACCGAGTACATCCGCTACTCGACCACGCAGGGCACCAACGCCCTGGTCGAGCGCAAGGGTCCGCGGCTCGGCGTCATCCTGGGCGGCAGCCTGTCGGCCGCCGGCCTGCAGGCCGATGCGCAGCAGCAGTCGCTGTATGCCGCGCTGGTCGGCGAGCGGGCGCAGGTGCTGGACGCCGGCCTGGCCGAGGAAGCGCTGGAAACCGCCGCGGTGCGCGCGGTCAACGCCCTGGCTTCGGCCGGCGCCAACCGTATCGTCGTCGCCTTCGGCGGCGCCGGGCGCGACAGCGCCGAGACGCGCCTGAAGCGGGTGCTGCTGCGCAAGTTTCCCCCGCACCTGCTTGGCGCCATCCCGATCCTGTACTCGCACGAGGTGGTGGAGGACGCCGACGACGGGCGCCGCGCCTGGACCGCGCTGTTCAACGCCTTCCTGCACCCGGCGATGGAGCGCTTCCTCTACAACGCCGAGCACAAGCTGCGCGAGTACCGTACGCGCAACCCGCTGCTGATCTTCCGCAACGACGGCCAGTCGGCGCGGGTGGCCAAGACCATCGCCATCAAGACCTACAGCTCCGGGCCGCGCGGCGGCGCCGAGGGTGCCCGCGCGCTGGCGGCGCATTACGGCTTCAGGCGCCTGCTGTCGATGGACGTGGGCGGCACCACCACCGACATCACGCTGGTCGAGGACGGCGTGGTGCACACCGAGCGCCGCGGCCGGGTGGAAGGCGTGGCGACCTCGTTCCCGCTGTGCGCGGTGGTCAGCGTGGGTGTCGGCGGCAGCTCGATCATCAAGGTGCAAGACGGCACCATCCGCGTCGGGCCGGAGAGCGTGGGCGGCGCCCCTGGACCGGCCTGCTTCGGCCTCGGCGGGCGCGAGGCGACCTCCACCGACGCCTTCCTGGTGCTGGGCCTGCTCGACCCGGCCTCGTACTTCGGCGGCGAGCTGAAGATCGACGCCGAGCGCGCACGCGCGGCGATCGAGGAAAACATCGCGCGGCCGCTGGGCATCGGCGTCGAACTGGCGGCGCAGCGCATGGAGCAGGCGTGGACGGCGAAGATCGCCGACAGCCTGCGCCAGTACACCGCCATCACCCCGGACACGACGCTCGCCGCCTTCGGCGGCGCCGGCCCGTTCGTGGTGTGCAAGGTGGCGGAGGCTGCCGGCATCTCGCGGGTCGTCATTCCCGGGCTGGCGGCGGTGTTTTCGGCGTTCGGCATCGGCTTTTCCGACATCGGCCACCAGTACGAAGCCCCGCTGGCCAGCAACGACGAAGCTGGCCTGGCCGATTGCCGCCGCGTGCTCACCGAGCGGGCCCGCCGCGGCATGTTCGCCGAAGGCGCGGACCTGGAGCAGTGCCTGGTGCAACTGACCTTGCGCATCGCCCGCGACGGCGGCGAGGAGAGCGTGAGCCTGGCCGCCGGCGGCGGGCTGCCGCCCGGCCTGCCGGGCGGCGCGCACCTTTCGCTGGCACTGAACGCGGTCAAGCCGATCGCCCATACCAGCCTGTCCGGCCGCTTCGGCCAGACCCAGGTGGCCGCGCAAGCCGCGGGAACGCGCCGCACGATGGTGGACGGCCAGTGGCGCGAAGTTCCCCTGTACCGCGCCGAGGAGCAGGCCGGCGGCGCAGCCGCGCAAGGGCCGGCGGTGCTGGAGGAAGCGTTTTTCACCTGCCGCGTGGAACGGGGCTGGCGCCTGGAGATCAACCAGGCCGGCGACATCCTGCTGACCCGCTGCTGAAGCTCGAGGCGAGATAAGCAACCATGAACGTACTGATTACCGAATACCTGCGCATCAACCTCGACACCGAGATGTGGGAATGCCGGCGCTGCGGGCAGGTGCTGATCGGCGCACGCGAGAACTACAAGCGCGGCCTGCTGGTGTACGACCGCGACCCGCGCGAAATCCACAAGCCGCTGCTCGACACCCGGCGCTACGACCGCACGTTTTCGCCGGACCCGGCCTGGTGCCGAATCCTCGAATACTACTGCCCCAAGTGCGGCACCATGATGGAGGTCGAGTACGTGCCGCCGGGCCATCCGCCGCTGCGCGACCTGGAGCTGGACATCGACGCGCTCAAGCTGCAGTGGAAGGACCGCAAGGAGGTCGCCGAGGCGCCGCTCGGCGAGTACCACCCGCCGCAGCGCGGCCACCAGCACAGCCACGGGCACTGAACGCCATGAAACGAGTCTCCGTGGACATCGGCGGCACCTTCACCGACTGCTTCGTGGTGTGGGACGAGCGCTATATCGAAGGCAAGGCCCTGACCACCCACCACAACCTGGCGCTCGGCTTCAACGAGGCCCTGGCCAACGCCTGCAGGCAGCTCGAGGTGGGCGTCGGCACCGTGCTGTCGCAGGTGGACTCGGTGCGCTACGCCACCACCCTGGGCACCAACGCGCTGATCCAGCGCAAGGGCCCGCGCATAGGAATGCTGGTCACGGGCGGCTTCAAGAGCACCATTGCGCTGTCGCGCGCGCGCGGCTACGGCGAGGGCCTGGACCAGGCCCGCCAGATGGACATCCCCAACGCGCGGCGTCCGGAACCGATCGTGCCGATCCCGATGATCCGCGAAGTGCGCGAGCGCGTCGACTACCAGGGCAAGGTGTTCCTCAAGCTGGACGAGGAGGACGTGCGGCTGCGCATCCGCGAGCTGGTGGACGCCGGCGCCGAGGCGCTGGTGGTGCTGTTCACCAACAGCGTGGTCAACCCGGTGCACGAGCTGCGCGTGCGCGAAATCTTCCTGGAGGAGTACCCGGGCCACCTGCTCGGCGCCATGCCGATGCTGCTGTCGCACCAGGTGGCGGGCCGCAAGGGCGAGTACGCGCGCGGCATGTCCACCATCATGGACGCGTTCCTGCACTCGGTGATGTACCACGGCCTGGGCACGCTGGAGCTGAACCTGCGCAGCCAGGGCTACGACAAGCCGATGCTGGTCAACCACAATTCCGGCGGCATGGCGCAGCTCAACTCGACCGACGCGCTGCAGACGGTGCACTCGGGGCCGGTCTCGGGCATCGCCGCCAGCGAGCACCTGGCGCTGCAGACCAGCCTGGGCAACATCGTCGCCACCGACATGGGCGGCACCAGCTTCGACATCGGCATCGTCGTCGAAGGCGGCGTCAAGTACTACGACTTCAACCCGGTGATCGAGCGCTGGCTGGTGTCCATCCCGATGGTGCACCTGGTCACGCTGGGCGCCGGCGGCGGCTCCATCGCCAAGTACGACCGCATGTACCAGACCGTGCAGATCGGGCCGGAAAGCGCCGGCTCGGATCCGGGCCCGGCCTGCTACGACCGCGGCGGCCTCAAGCCGACCGTCACCGACGCCGACCTGCTGCTGGGCTACCTGGACCCGAAGAACTACGCCGCCGGCACCATCGCCCTGAACCCGCGGCGCGCGAAGCAGGCGATCGAGGAGCAGCTTTGCGACGATCTCGGCATGGAGCTGATCGAGGTGTGCAAGCTGATCAAGCGCACCGTCGACGCCAACATGGCCAACGGCATCGCCACCGAGCTGCGCACCCGCGGCTACGAGCCCAAGGACTTCACCATCCTGGCCTACGGCGGCAACGGCCCGCTGCACGCCTGCGGCATCGCCCAGGCGCTCGGCGTTGACCGCGTGCTGGCGCCGCCGTTCTCCTCGGTGTTCTCGGCGGTGGGCGCGGGCAACATGAACCAGATGCACATCCACGAGATCAGCACCTGGACCACGCTGTTCGACGCCAACGTCAAGCGCTTCTACGACGACTACCCCGGCTTCAACGGCACCGTCGAGGAGCTGGAGCGGCGCGGCCGCGAGGACCTGCTGCGCCAGGGCATGCGCCCGGAGGACATCCGCTACCGGCTGGAGCTGGACATGCGCTACGGCAACCAGCGCGTGCAGACCGCGGTGGTCACCGACCTCAACCGGCTCCATTCGCAGGCCGACGTGCTGCGCCTGATCGACCAGTTCCACACCCGCTACGGCGAGCGCTTCGGCGAAGGCAGCCAGTCGCCGGAGGCGGGCGTGCGCATCAACACCATCCGGGTCTGCTCCTTCGTGGTCAGCCCCACCGTGCAGTTCTCCGGCATCAAGATCGACCCGGCACGGAGCTGGACCACGCCGGAGCCGGACGGCACCCGCCAGTGCCATTTCAACGGCCACGCCAAGGCGGTGGAGACGCGGGTCTACGGCGAAGCCGCGCTGGCCGAGGGCACCCGCATCGAAGGCCCCGCAGTCGTCACCACCCGCGCCACCACCTACCTGGTGGAACCGGGCTGGCGCTATTACGCCGCCGCGCAGGGCGCGGTGTGGTTCACCAAAAACAGCTTCCAGTAAAAAAGTATCCAGTTGCCGGAGGAAACCGCACCCGCCGATTCCCGCTTTTTCTGAAAACTGGAAACTGGAAACTGATAACTGGAAACCGCTTTATCCGGAGCTGACATGAACGACATTCGCGAAAAGGCGCTGCCCAAGCAGGAGCAGGCGCTGCTTGACAAGTTCCTCGCCGACCACCGCCTGTTCCTCGGCCCCGACCCCGAGATCATGCGCAACCACAGCATCGGCCCGCGCACCGCGCTGGAGGAGGCGATCCTGTCGCAGCCGCAGGACGCGCACCAGCTCAACCACGTGCGCGGCCTGGTGACGGCGGCGCTCGACGAAAGCTTCACCATGTGCAACCAGATGGGTGCCGCGCCGGGGGCGAAGTGGGGCGACCTGGTCACCGCGGTGTTCACCGCCAGCGGCGACCTGTCGATGATCGCGCCGCACGGCATCGTCGGCTTCGCCTCGGTGTGCCATTACCCGATCAAGTTCATCCAGAAGTACTGGGTCGACGACCCGACGGTCGGCGTCAAGGAGGGCGACGGCTTCATCCACAACGACGCCCGCTACGGCGGCATCCACAACACCGACCAGTCGATGATCATGCCCCTGTACTACCAGGGCGAGCTGGTCTGCTGGGTGTCGGCGACCATCCACGAGGGCGAGAACGGCGCCTGCGAGCCGGGCGGCATGCCGGCGGCGGCGGAAAGCAAGTTCGACGAAGGCCTGAAGATGCCGCCGTTCAAGGTGGTGGAGAACTGGCAGATCAAGCGCGACCTGCTGACCTTCCTGCAGAACTCGGTGCGCGACCCGAAGCTGCAGCTGGAAGACATGAAGGTCAAGCTGCACGGCGTCATGCGTCTGCGCGACCGACTGCTGGCGGTGCTGCGCGAGTACGGCCGCGACGCGCTGGTGGCGATGCTGCGCAAGAACCTCGAGGACGTCGAGGCCGAGGTACGTCGCCGCATCCGCGAGCTGCCCGACGGCGTCGCCCGCGTGCAGTGCTTCATGGATTCGACCCTGCGCGAAAACGCCATGCAGAAGCTGCAGATGGCGGTGATCGTCAAGGGCGAGGAGATGATCTGCGACTTCCGCGGCTCCAGCCCGCAGTTCATGAACCGCTCGGTCAACACCAACATCGCCTCGTTCAAGGCCGCGCTGGTGACCGGCTTCCTGCAGAACGTGTGGCCGGACCTGCCGCATTCGATGGCCGCGCTGTCGCCGATCAAGATCGTCAGCGACCGCAACTCGATCCTCGACGCCGACGGCGACATGCCGCAGGCGATGAGCCTGATGCCGCTGTTCAAGGCCTGCACCATCCCGACGGTGCCGATGAACAAGCTCAACTACAGCCTGCCGCACCGCTATACGGCGACGATCGCGCCGCAGTACGACCAGGCCGCCACCTTCATCTACGGCGGCCTGACCCAGCACGGCGACGTCACCGGCAACTTCTGCGCCGACATCAACGGCTGCGGCCAGGGTGCCCGCGCCGACGCCGACGGCGAGCATGCCATCTCGCCGGTGTTCGGCTTCATGGCCGATTCCGGCGAGCACGAGATCAACGAGGAGGACACGCCGATCATCCGCCTGGGCGCGCAGCGCCTGGCCAAGGACCGGGTTGGGTTCGGCAAGTTCCGCGGCGGCCTCGGCTACGAGCAGATCGCCACCATGCGCGGCTCCGGCATGTGGGGCTTCATGACCGGCTGCGAGGGCTCCAAGTTCAGCTCGGCGCAGGGCCTGTTCGGCGGCTATTCCTCGCCGGCGTACCAGCTGTGCAAGGTCAAGGGCATCAACGTCTTCGACACCCTGCGCGAGGACCCGACCCGGGTCGAGAAGTTCGACATGCTGTACCTGATGAACGAGCGGCCGATCCCGGGCGGCAAGTACACCTCGCAGGACATGGGCATGACCTTCGAGCTGTGCAACGAAGGCGAGCTCTACATGATCTGCCAGGGCACCGGCGGCGGCTACGGCGACGTGCTGGAGCGCGACCCGCAGATGGTGCTCAAGGACGTGGCCGAAGACCTGATCTCGCACGAAACCGCGCGCGACATCTACAAGGTGGTGTTCGATCCCTCCACGCTGCTGGTGGACCAGGCCGCTACCGACGCGCTGCGGGCGGCAGAGCGCCGGTTGCGCGTCGCCCGCGGCAAGCCGTTCGACGCCTTCGTAGCGCAGTGGGTTACTCCCGAGCCGCCGGCGCACCTGCCGTATTTCGGCAGCTGGGACGATCCCAAGGTAATCTATGCCACCAGCGCCGGGCAGCGGATCAAGATGGACGCCGACCAGCTGCAGGGCGTCTTCATGCCGAACCCGAAGGACCTGCGCATCGCCCAGCTCGAATCCCTGGTCGAGTCGCTGCAGGCCGAGCTGGACCAGTGCCGCGCCAAGGCCGGCGGCGGCTGAACCGGGGTGCGCGGGGCTGCCGGATGCGGCCGCCGGCAGCACCCGTGAACCGTGAACCAAGATGAGCACATTCGCGCAGAGACTGACCGAATCCTCCGGGCGCCAGGTGTGGCTCGACTACTCCGCCTACGCCGGCGGCCTGCTGTCCGGCGGCAGCGTGCCCTGGCTCGACGTCGGCGCGCTGATCGCCTGGCAGCGCAAGGCGCAGAGCCTGCTCAAGTCCGACGTGCTGCCGCTGCCGGTCGACGCCGTGGCGGCGGCCTGGCTGGCGGCCCATCCCGAGCTCAAGGAGGCGATGGCGACCAAGCGCCGCGCCGTGTTCCCGCTCAAGACCCTGCTGGCCGACGAGGCCCTGCGCGGCCATTTCGTCGAGCTGGCCAAGGGACTGCGCGGCAGCTTCGGCGGCGCCACCCTGGCCCTGGTCATCCCGTCGCCGCGCCTGTGGGTGGGGCTGGCCTACGGCCAGGCGCTGCCCGGCGAAGAGGTGGAGGTGGGCGAGGACGAGGCCGACTCCGCGTCGGTGTACATCGCCGACTTCCTGCGCGCCTTCGGCGAGAGCGGCATCGACGTGCTGCTGCTGAAGGAGTCGGCGCAGACCGAGCCGGCGGCGGCCGACGGCTTCGGCTGCTACCAGTCGACGCTCAACGTCGCCGCGCACTATCGCTGGGATACCGGCCTGTACCTGCCGGCCGGACGCTTCGGCGGCGGCGACGCCGGCGTCGGCTTCGTGGTGGCCCCGGCGGCGCCGGCCGGCGCCGCGATCGCCGGGGCGATCGTGCCCGCGGAGTTCTGGAACGGCGCCGCCGCGCCGGCCGCCGGCAAGGGCGTGTTCTTCATGGCCGAGATCCCCGGCGGTGCCAATCCTGAATCGGTGCTGGAGCGCTTGGCGGTGCTCCGGGGTTCCTGAGGGTCTTAAAACGCATGGTTGCCGAAGGCGAGTTGCTGTGGACGCCGAGCGCGGAGTTCGTGCAGCGCTCCAACCTGGTCCGCTACATGGGCTGGCTGCGCCGCGAGCGCGGCCTGGAGTTCGCCGACTACCACGCCCTGTGGCAATGGTCGGTGCACGACACCGAGGGCTTCTGGCGCTCGATCTGGGAATTCTTCGACGTGCAGTCGGACACGCCGCTGCAGCGCGTGCTCGACAGCAAGGCGATGCCCGGCACGCGCTGGTTCGAGGGCACCCGGGTCAACTACGCCGAGCACCTGCTGCGGCACCAGAGCCAGTCGCCCGACCAGGTGGTGTTCCACCACATATCGGAGACGCGGCCGCTGGCCGGCATGACCTGGCGCGAACTCGGCCGGCAGGTGCGCATCGTTGCCACGCAGCTGCGGGCGATGGGCGTGGCGCCGGGCGACCGCGTGGTGTCCTACATGCCCAACGTGCCCGAGACCGCGGTGGCGATGATGGCCACCACCGCCATCGGCGCGGTGTGGTCCTCGGCGGCGCCGGAGTTCGGCGTCAAGACGGTGACCGAGCGCTTTTCGCAGATCGCGCCCAAGCTGCTGTTCGCCGCCGACGGCTACCGCTTCGGCGGGCGCGATTTCCGCCGCGAGGCGGAAGTGCGCAAGATCGTCGGCGAGCTGCCCAGCCTGGAGCGGGTGGTGTGGCTGCCTTACCTTGACCCGGAGGGGCAGCCACCCGAGCTGCCCGGCGTGCTGTCCTGGGGCCGCCTGCTGGAGCACCCGGACGTGCCGGCCGGCGATTTCCGCTACGCCCGGGTGGAGTACGACCATCCGCTGTGGGTGGTGTTCTCCTCCGGCACCACCGGCCTGCCCAAGGCGATCGTCCACAGCCATGTCGGCGTGCTGCTCGAGCACCTCAAGGTGATGCATTTCCACCTCGACCTCAAGCCCGGTTCGGCGATGTTCTTCTACAGCACCACCGGCTGGATGATGTGGAACATGGTCATCGCCTCGCTGCTGACCGGCTCGGCGGCGGTGCTGTACGACGGCAACCCGGCTTATCCCACGCCCGACTTCCTGTGGAAGCTGGCGGCGAACACCGGCACCACCTCGTTCGGCGCCAGCCCGACCTTCGTGCAGATGATGGAGAAGGCCGGCCTGCACCCCGGCGACACGCATGACCTGTCGCGGCTGGAGGCGGTGGTGCTGGGCGGCGCGCCGTCGACGCCGGAAACCTTCGGCTGGTTCTACCGCTGCGTCAAGCGTGACCTCTGGGTCACCTCGCAGTCCGGCGGCACCGAGCTGTGCAGCGGCTTCGTCGGCGCCGCGCCGACCCTGCCGGTACACGCCGGCGAGATCCAGACGCGCTGCCTGGGCATGGACGTGCACGCCTGGAGCGACGGCGGCCAGGAGCGGATCGACGATGTCGGCGAGCTGGTGGTGACCACGCCGTTCCCGTCGATGCCGATCCATTTCTGGAACGACGCCGGCGGCCGCCGCTACCGCGAGTCCTATTTCGAGACCTTCCCGGGTGTCTGGCGCCACGGCGACTTCATCAAGATCAACCGGCGCGGCGGCTGCTACATCTACGGCCGCTCCGATTCCACCCTCAACCGCTACGGCGTGCGCATCGGCACCGCCGAAATCTACCGTGCGGTGGAGCAGGTCGCCGAGGTGGCCGACAGCCTGATCGTCTGCTGCGAGCTGCCCGGCGGCAACTTCTTCATGCCGCTGTTCGTCCGGCTCAAGCCCGGCAACGGGCTCGACGATGCGCTGCGCGTGAAAATCAACGCCCGCCTGCGCGAGGATTGCAGCCCGCGGCACGTGCCGGACCGCATCTACGCGGTGGAGGCGGTGCCGTATACTCTGACCGGCAAGAAGATGGAAGTGCCGGTGCGCAAGATCCTCATGGGCTGGCCGCTGGAAAAGGCGGCGAGCCGCGATTCGATGATGAACCCGGAAGCGATCGACTTCTTCGTGCGCTTCGCGCAGGAGTCGATCGACTACCAGTGGCGGCCGGCGCACGCGTAAAGCACTTGCAGACACGCCGGCGCTAGCCGGCACCGGCATCCAGCCCAGGACAGGAGAGGCGCATGAGCCAGACTTCCGCGGAAAACCGCCGCATCGTGCTGGCACGGCGCCCGCACGGCGCGCCCGCCGTATCCGACCTGCGGCTGGAGACCGCGCCGGTGCCGCAGCCGGCGCCCGGCCAGATGCTGCTGCGCACCCTCTACCTGTCGCTGGACCCGTACATGCGCGGCCGCATGCGCGAGACGCGCTCGTATGCCGAGCCGGTGGCGCTTGGCGACGTCATGTGCGGCGGCACCGTCTGCCGCGTGGCCGAATCGCAGCTCGACGGCTTCAAGGCCGGCGACCTCGTGCTGGCCTACACCGGCTGGCAGGACTACGCGCTGTCGGACGGTGCCGGCGTGTCCAAGCTCGATCCGGCGGCGGAGCACCCGTCCTATGCCCTGGGCGTGCTCGGCATGCCCGGGTTCACCGCTTACGTCGGCCTGCTGGACATCGGCCAGCCGCGCCCGGGCGACACCGTGGTGGTGGCCGCCGCGACCGGCGCGGTGGGCTCGGTGGTGGGGCAGATCGCCAGGCTCAGCGGCTGCCGCGCGGTGGGCGTGGCCGGCGGCAGCGACAAGTGCGAGTATGCGGTCAAGGAGCTCGGCTTCGACGCCTGCGCCGACCACTTCCGCGACGACCTGCCGCAGCAGCTCGCGCAGGCCTGCCCGAAAGGCGTCGACGTCTACTTCGAAAACGTCGGCGGCGCCGTGCTCGACGCGGTGATGCCGCTGATGAACGACTTTTCGCGGATCCCGCTGTGCGGCCTGATCTCGTATTACAACCTGTCGGCCGCGCCCACCGGCATCGACCGCAGCCCGGCGCTGCTGATGACGATGCTGGCGCGCCGCATCCGCCTGCAGGGTTTCATCATCCTGGATCATTACGAAAAGCGTCACGCGGCGTTCCAGCAGGCGATGACCGGCTGGCTGCGCGAGGGCAAGCTGAAATACCGCGAGGACGTCATCGACGGCCTGGAGCATGCGCCCGCAGCCTTCATGGGCCTGTTGCGCGGCGACAACTTCGGCAAGCTGGTGGTGCGTGTCGCCGCCGGATGAAGCGCCCGGTCGTTGCAATGGCGCATTCCCGAGATTTCCACAGTTCTTGTGGATAAGCACTGGGCAAATCCTGTGGATGACCGCTCAAACGCACGCACTGCAAGGGTTCCACCGGTTGTGATGATTTCGTGACCAACGTGTGACGCATCATCGGATCGAGGACATGAAAGCCGACACGATGTCCGCACGCCGGCCGCAGGCGAACTGATTCCATACGGCCCTTCGATGCATACCGCCCGTGACGTGTACCGCTTCCTGGATGCCGCCCGGCAGCACGGCGAAGACCTGTTTCGGCCACGCGCTGCCCTGGCCACGCTGACGCGCAGCTTCGGCTCGACCTTCCGCCGGCCGGGCAGCCGCATGCTGGTCGGCGGCGGCGGCCAAGTGATCCGCGGCCTCAGCGGAGGCTGCCCGGAAGCCGACATCGTCACGCAGGCGCGCGAGGTGATTGCCTCCGGGCAGTCGCGGCTGGTGCGCTACGACCGCGACTACGGCATGGACGCCTTGCTCGAGCTCGGCTGCGGCGGCGGGCTGGAAGTGCAGATCGAACCGGTGGCGGATCGCGCCGGCCTGGCCTTCCTGGACGAGATCGCCGCGGCCTGGGCTGCCCGCAGGAGCGGCTTCCTGGCGACCCTGGTCGCCAGCGGCGGCCAATGCCTGCAGCCGGCGCCGCGGCGGCTGCTGTGGCTGGACGGCGCGCGCATCGACCAGCTGGGCACGCTGTACAACCGCGCCGCGGTGGCCGACCTGGCGCGCCGCGCGCTGGCGCAGGCGCCGGTGGCGCACGTCGACGCCGTGCTCGGCGGCAGCGCCTGCACCTGGCTGTTCGAGGCGATCCGCCCGCAGGTGCAGCTGCTCATCGTCGGCGCCAATGCCGTGGCCGATGCGGTCGCACGGCTGGCACGCTGGCTCGAATGGTCGGTGGTGCAGGTGGACCCGCGCGACAAGCCCGCCGGCGACGGGCCCCCGCAAAAGGACTCCGCCGACGGCGTGACGCGGCTACACGGCGGGCCGGGGCAGGTCGCCGGCATGGCGGCCTTCGACGCCGGCACCTATGCGCTGGTGATGAACTACCGCCTGGAGCTGGACGTGGAGTTCGCCGCGGCGCTGCTGCGCACGCCGCTGGCCTACCTGGGCATGCTCGGCTCGCGCAAGCGCAGCCAGGCCGTATTCGAGCGCCTGCTGCCGGAATTCGGCGAGGGCGGGCTGGCCGGCCGCTTGTACACCCCGGCGGGGCTGGACATCGGCTCCGAGGATCCGGAGGAAATCGCCGTTTCCCTGGTTGCGCAGATCCGCGCGGTGGCGGCCGGCAAGAGCGGCGGCCACCTGCATGCCTCGGTGCAGCCGATCCACCTGCAGCGCGCGGTGGAGTTCTCGGGCGCGGCGAGCGGGCTGGGCGGTACCTGAGCGCTACTGCGGCAGGTGCGCCAGCCGCTCCTCGAGCTGCGCGACGCGCCGTTCCAGTGCGGCCAGCCGCTGTTCGAGGCTGGCACCGGGATGCCGGTGCATGGGGGTGGGCGCGCTGTCCACACCCGCCGGCGCGGCGGCCGCCGGCCCGCACAGCAGATGGGCGATGCGCGACTCCTTCTGCCCCAACTGGCGCGGCAGCTCCGTCACCAGCGGCTGCGCGCGGTCCTGCAGGGAGGCGAGCGTGGCAGCCAGCGCCTCGGCATCTCCCGGGCCGCCCAGCGGCTGCGCGTTGGCGCGCAGCTCCAGCAGGGTCTGCGCGCCGCGCAGCATCAGCGCGCCCAGCACCGCCACCTCGGGTGGCTTGAGCAGCAGCTGGTTGTGCATCCGGTGCCGCCATTTCGGCACGCGTCCGCTCTGGTCGTCGCGCGCCGCCAGGCCGTCGCGCTCCAGCCGGTTGAGAGCCGCGCCGGTTTCGCCTTCGCCGAGGCTCATCACCGGGTTGCGCACGGTCTTCTGGTTGGCGGCGAGCATCACCGCGTTGACCGTCATCGGGTAATACTGCGGCGTCAGCATCGACTTCTCGACCAGCACCGCCAAAACGCGCGCTTCCGCGGGGGACAGGACCAGATCGCTCATGGCCGGGCGCCAAGGGATGCGGGATTCGGGGGCATGCCGGACTCCTGGGAGTGAAAACGCGCAATGACGGCTTGCGCGAGGTTCGGTGGGGCGCATCATAGCCAGCGGCAAGGTCACATGGAACAACGGTTCGACGCCGGGCGCGGCGGCGCGAGGCGCCCGGGCGGAGGGAGCCGCCCTGCGCGGCGGCTTAAAAAAATGATTCGTTCGTGAAAGACGGCCGGCACGGCGGCGGATTAGCTTGGCGGCACTGCGCACAGCGGAAGCCGGCGTGCGCGGCGGGATGCCGATCGCGTCCCGCGGGGTCAGGGTGCCGGTCCCATACGAAAATATACTGGAGGAAACGCACATGACGCAGCCAGCCAGCACCCGCGGAGCCATCGACGCCGACGGCCACATCCTGGAGCCGCCGGATCTGTGGGAGAAGTACCTCGAGCCCAAGTACCGCGACCGCGCGATCCGCATCCGCACCAATGCCGAAGGCCTGGAGTACATGGAGTTCAACGGCCGGCCCTCGCGGCTGATGCCGCCGGGATTTCCCGGTTCGCTGGGCGGCATGGGCGCCAGCGACATCCGCCCGTCGCCGGAACGCACCTACATGAAGACCGCGCCGTTCGGCTCGATGGATCCCAAGGAGCGCATCCAGCGCCTGGACCGCGAGGGCCTGTCCAAGGCGGTGCTGTACCCGACGCTGGGCATCCTGTGGGAGCCGGAGATCCGCGATGCCGAGCTCGGCAGTGCCTACGCGCGCGCCTACAACCGCTGGATCCAGGATTTCTGCTCGGATTCGGGCGGCCGCCTGGTGCCGATCGCGCATATCTCGCTGACCGACGCCGGCCTCGCCGCGCAGGAGACCGAACGCGCGATCAAGGCCGGCGCCAAGGGTATTTTCGTGCACCCGTTCACCTGGACCCGCAAGTCGCCCGGCCACCCGGACTACGATCGCGTGTGGGCCATCGCGCAGGAGGCCGGCACGCCGGTGGCGCTGCATCCCACCGTCGACCCGCCGTCGCTGGACGTGCACCGGCGCTTCGACGAGCTGGCGACCGGCGAACCCTTCGTGTTCACCTGGTATTTCGACGTGCTGGTGGCGCAGGGCATGCAGCAGGCGTTCGTCTCGCTGTTCCACCACCGCGTGTTCGAGCGCTTCCCCACGGTCAAGGTGGTGGTGCTGGAATCGCAGGCCGGCTGGATCGGGCAGCTGATCGACCGCATGGACGCCGTGAGCAAGGGCCCGCTGATGCCGCCTTCGGGGCTCAAGGAGCTGCCGAGCTTCTATTTCAAGCGGCAGTGCTACATCTCGATCGATCCGGACGAGCGCGCGGTGGCCAAGATCATTCCCTACATCGGCGAGGACAAGTTCTTCTGGGCTTCCGACTTCCCGCATCCGGACCACACCAGCGACTACCTGCACGAGCTCGGCGAGCTGCTGGCGCCGCTGCCGGAGGGCACGCGCCGCAAGGTGCTGTGGGAGAACGTCACCCGCGCCTACAACCTGCAGTAGCACGCCATGCACGATCCGATCGGCAAGTGGGGCACGGCGGAGACCACGCCCACGGTGCGCTTCTTCCACGAGCGCGTGCGGCGGCTGGTGGCCGAGCGGATCGACAAGCTCGGCGGCGACCGTGCCGCCGCCGTCTCCGACCATACCGGCGCGCTGCTGGGCGCCGCCGACCTGGAGGCGATCGAGCGCGAGCTGCTGGCCGGCGGCCACCGCTTCGAGTTCTCCGCCACCATCTCGATCCGCGAACGGCCCGACGCCTACAAGGCCAAGCCGGGCACGGCCGCGCCCGCGGCCGGCGGCGGGGAAGCGGCGGCCGGCGACGGCCGCGTCGAGGTCGGCAGCGGCGACAACCTGGTGCGGCGCAAGCAGAACCTCAGCGGCGTGGCGCGCTTCATTTCCACCCTGGACCAGGTCACCGACATGCTGATCAACGGCGTGCCGCCGGAGACGGTGGCGGTGATCGACGATTCCGGCGGCACCCTCACCGCACCGATCCTGGAAGGCTTCGCCGGCGTGCTGTGCCTGGGCGGCACCGTGCGCTCGCACCTGGGCATCCTCACCCGCGAATACGGCATTCCCTGCCTGATGAACTGCAAGCTCGGCGCCGGCCTGGCCCACGGCGACCGCGTCGAGGTGGAGTACAGCGCGGCGGCGGTCAGCGGCGGGGCCTACGAGTCGGGCGGGGCGGTGCGTGCGCGCATCTGGAAGCTGCCCGATTGAGATTCCCCTGACGATACCGCCCCAATGAAGCTTCCGCGATGAAACTCGACTACGTACGGCTGCTCGGCGCCAACGAGCTGATCCGCAAGATTTCGGACACCACCTACTGGCTGTGCATCACCCGCACGGTGCAGGAGTCCAAGCTGTTCCCGGTGCCCTCGTACATGCTGCTGTCGTACCTGAACGCCTTCTACCGCTGGCCGGAGCTGCTGCGCAAGGTGGAGCGCGTGATCAGCGCCGAGGAATGCGGCGACCGCGCGCGCGAGGCGAGCCTGAAACTGAACACGGTCAACGCCGCCTGGTGCCTGCCGGCATTCTACCTGCTCGGGCGCGAGCTGCTGATGGCCCTGGGCCTGCTGCGCAACGACGACGCGGCCGAGGACGTCGCCTACGTGATGGATTTCACCCGGCGCTTCAACCTGGCCTACCACCGCGGCGATGCCCACCTGACCAACAAGGATTTCGGCGACCGCAGCCAGCTGCTGCCGGAGCGCACCCTGCAGGTGTTCGAGGCGGACCTGTTCGAGGTGCAGCCGGGCGACCGCCTGCACACCGCGGCCACCCAGCTCACCTCGCAGCTTGCGCAGTATTCGTTCCTGGCGCACTGCGAGTGCCGCATCGGCATCCACAACAGCGGCCCGTACCGCTTCGGCGACGGGCGCGAGCTGCTGGTGCGCGACTGGTTCGACCTGGCCGAAGGCGACTACCCCTGGCTCGACGGCATCGCCACCGGCCTGCCGCACAACAACCTCAGCATCCCGGTGGTGCTGTGCGGCACCCATTTCCACCTCGTCGACGACTGGGGCTCGTTCGAGTGCGAGCCGGCCTATTCGGCCGACAACGTCGTGGCGGTGGGCTTGTACACCTCCGATGCGCTGACCGAAGGCTACCAGCCGGTGGCGATGGAGGATCGCGACACCCTGGCGGCGACCATGGAGCGCTACCGCGACATCGTCAAGCAGGCCACCGCGGACCTGTGGAAGCGCATCGCCGGCTGGAGCCGCGACCAGATGATGGACGGCGGCGCGCTGGTGTATTCCACCGTGGTCAAGGATTTCGCCCACCTGGCCGGCATCTACGACCCGGCCGAGTGGATGTGCATCGACGAACGCGCGGCGCGCTTCAAGCCCATGCTCAACGACGAGTACGGCCGCGACGCGCTCGGCGAGCTGGTCGGCCTGCTCAGCGTGCCCACCCAGCAGGTCAACGAATACAGCATGGCGCGCACTTCCAACGCCGCGCACCACATGATGAGCGCGCTGCCGTACTCGGTGCTGGCCGGCGGCGGCTTTGCGCCCGGCGCAGGGCCGCTGCAGCCGGGCTCGTCCAGCCTGCCGCCGAAAACCGGCGCCTACACCACCTCGCGCGGCCGCCTGGAGCTGGCCGAGTACAACCGGCTGGCGGCGGATTTCCGGCCGCGCGCGCAGGCGCCGGAGTTCCGCTACCTCGACGACGAATGGGTCAAGAGCCACTGGCGCACGCCGCAGGCCGACGCGCTGTACCGGCTCAGCCAGGAACATTCGCGCAGCCTGCGGGGCCAAGGCGCCGGGCTGCGCCGCGCCGACCTGGCGCGGCTCAAGAAGCCCTGAAGGAGAGGATTCGATGCAGATCGGCGACCTGATCCAGCGCGCCGCGCATTTTTACGGCGACGCCGTCGCGCTGGTCGACAGCCATCGGCAGATGAGCTTCCGCGAGCTCGACGCCGCCACCGACCGCGTCGGCCATGGTCTGCTCGCGCTGGGGCTGAAGCCCGGCGACCGCGTGGCGGTGCTGCTGCCGCAGACCATCGAATCGGTGGTGGCCTACTACGCGCTGGCCAAGGCCGGCCTGGTGCGCGTGCCCCTCAACGCGCGCGAAACGCGCGCGGACCACGAGTACAAGATCGCCGACTCCGGCGCACGCTTCATCCTGCGCGAGGAAGGCGAGGGCGCGGATGCCGAACGGGTGGTGCACCTCGACGCGCTGCGCCGCATGGAGCAGACGCCGCATACCGCGCCCTGCCGTGTGGTGCGCGGGCCTGAGGACGTGTTCCGCCTGGCCTATACCGGCGGCACCACCGGCAAGCCCAAGGCGGTGGTGCTGACCACGCGCGGCGAGCTCGCCGAGATCGCGCACTTCTTCGTCGACGTGCTGCCGGACCTGCGGCGCGGCGACACCATGCTGCACGCCGCGCCGGTCACCCACGGCAGCGGCGCCTTCCTGCTGCCGCACCTGATGCGCGGCGCGCGCAACCTGATCCTGCCGCGCTTCGACCCCGGGGAGTTCCTGCAAGTGGCGGAGCGCGAAAACGCCACCGCCACCTTCCTGGTGCCGACCATGATCTCGATGCTGCTGGACCAGCCCGGAGCGGCGCGCCGCAAGCTGGCCCTGCGGCGGCTGGTCTATGGCGCGGCGCCGATCGCGCCGGCGGTGCTGGAGCGCGGCCTGGAGGCGCTGGGCAAGGTGTTCGTGCAGATCTACGGCCAGGCCGAGGCGCCGATGTGCATCACCTGCCTGCAGCCGGAGGACCACGACCGCTTGGCCAGCGCCGGCCGGCCGTATACCTTCGTCGAAGTACGGATCGGCGACGAGGACGGCCGCGAGCTGCCGGCGGGCGAGGTGGGCGAGGTGATGGCGCGCGGCGATCACCTGATGAAGGAATACTGGCGGCAGCCGGCGGAGACCGCCAGGAAGTTCACCGCCGACGGCTGGTTGCGCACCGGCGACGTCGGCCGCTTCGACGCGGACGGTTTCCTGTACCTGGTGGACCGCAAGAACGACCTCATCATCAGCGGCGGCTTCAACGTCTACCCGCGCGAGGTCGAGGACGTGCTGCTGGCGCATCCGCTGGTGGCCGAGGCCGCCGTCATCGGCGTGCCCGACGAACGCTGGGGCGACCGCGTCCACGCGGTGGTGTCGGTTCGCGGCGCCGTCGGCGAGGCCGAGATCATGCAGTTCTGCGCCGAGCGGCTGGCGGGCTTCAAGCGCCCGCGCGGCATCACCATCTGGCAGGACATTCCGAAAAGCCCGGTCGGCAAGATCCTGCGCCGCGCCACCCGCGACCGCTACCTTGAGCAGACGCGCGGCGGCTGAGCACAGCCGGCTTTTCGCGACGGGCGCCTCAGCCGGCGCGGAGCGCGCCGCCCGGCCAGCGCGAGTACAGCTCCAGCCGGCGCGAGCCGGCGATCATCTCGCGCGGCGGCATGCCGTAGACCTTGCGGATCGAATGGCTGAAATGGGTGGAATCGGCATAGCCGGTGTCGAGCGCGGTGTCGACGATCGCGGCCTGGCCCTTGACCAGGGTCAGCAGAGTGCGGGCGCGCTTCCAGGCGCGGAAGCGGCGGAAGGTAGTGCCGGTCTGTTCGGTGAACAGGTGCATGAAGCGCGAGAACGACAGGCCGGCCAGCGCCGCGCTGGCCTCCGCCGACAGCTTGCCGGCCGGGTCGGCGCTGATCCGCGCGATCACTGCGGCGATGCGCGGGTCGAGCGGGCGCGCGGGCAGGGGCCGGCCGAAGAACAGGCGGTCGAACTCGGCGGCGCCGTCGCCGACCGCGGGCAGGTGCGCGAAGCCGGCGCGGATACGTTCGGCGGCAGCCGCGGCGACCGCGTCCACCCGGTTCAGCGCATGCACAAGCGCCTCGGTGCGCGCGGTTTCCGGCTCGATCTGCACGATGGCGATGTGGCGGTCTTCGGTGGCCACCACGTGCGGCGCATAGGCCGGCACCGCGGCGATCGCGCAAAGCCGCTGGACGGCGCCGCCGGGCGCGCCGATCCGCAACGGTGCGCCGAGCGAGGCATACACGGTGACCGCGCCCATGCAGCGCGTCGCCGGCCGGCCGAGCAGGCCCAGGTAGGCGGTGCGCGCGGCCGTGACCAGCATCATCCGCGCCGGTGCGTCGGCGGCCGCCGCGCTCATGCGGTTTCCGTGCGATGCCGGTAAACGCCTTCCTCGAAGCGGTTGAACAGCTCGAGGGCGCCGGCGTCGGCGAAGGGCAGGATCTGCATCAGGATCACGCCGCAGACGTCGGCCTGCGGATCGAACCAGTAGTAGCTGTTGCTCAGGCCCGCCCAGGCGAGGCTGCCGGCGTTGCGGCCCTGCGGGCTCTGCTCCATGTTGATCAGGAAGCTCAGGCCCCAGCGCTGCGGCATGCCCGGGTAGAAGTCGAAGTCGTTGGAATACTGCGGCATGGCGGTCTTGATCGCGCCGGCCTGCAGGCCGCCCACCTGGTTCTGCCGCATCAGCCGCACGGTTTCGGCGCGCAGCACGCGGTTGCCGTCGAGCTTGCCCTCGTTGAGCAGCATGCGCAGGAAGCGCAGGTAGTCGCCGGCGGTGCTGTAGACGCCGCCGCCGCCCATCTTGAACTCGGGCTGCTGCGGCATCTCGAAGCCGATCGGCGTGAGCGTGCCGTCCGGCCCGCGCACATGCATGGTGGCCATGCGGTCGCGCAGCGCGGGGCTGAGCGTGAACGCGGTGGAGCGCATGCCCAGCGGCTCGAGCAGGTGCTTGGCCAGGTAGGCCTCGATATCCATGCCGCTGAGCGCCTCCACCGCCTTGCCGGCCCAGTCGATGCCGGTGCCGTACTCCCACTGCTCGCCCGGGTCGAACAGCAGCGGCACGCGCAGCGCAGCGTTGCTGCAGCCCATGATGTCGGGCACGCCGAGCTTTTCGACGTACTGGTTGAGCCGCGTGTTGCAGAAGGCATAGCCGAAGCCGCTGGTGTGGCTCAGCAGGTGGCGCAGGCTGATCGGCCGCCGCGGCGGACGCAGCTGCGGCGCGCCGTCGCCGGCAAAGCCTTCCAGCACCTGCACCCGCGACAGCTCCGGCAGCACCGCGGAGATCGGCGCGTCGAGCTGCAGCCGGCCCTGCTCGACCAGCTGCATGGCGGCGGCCGCGGTCAGCGCCTTGGTCATGGAGGCGATCCAGAACACGCTGTCGGCAGTCACCGGTGCGTCGGCGGACAGGCTGCGCCGGCCGAACGCCCCCTCGTAAAGCAGGCCGCGCGAGTCCGCCGCGGCGGCGGCGACGCCGGGCACCACGGCGCCCGCGGCGGCTTCGCGCAGAGCCGTGTCGATACCTTGCAATGCGTTCACTGTGCCTCCGAAAGCTGCCTGCGCAGACCGGCGGGCCGGCCTGGCCACCCGGTGCGGGATCGCATCAAGCGCCTGCGCACGGGATTCGTTCTATGCCGGCTTTGGGGGTATCCTGGCCGGATTGTTATGGTAGCGCACCAAGCTGGCCCTGTTGCGGCCGCAAAAATCACCGGAGGACCGCCATGAGCGCCGTCGACAACACCAGTGCCCACCGCAGCACCGTGCCGGACTCCGTCAACCTGCCGATCGGCTCCAAGGGACCGGTCACCGCTTCGCGGCACCGCCGCAACGCAGTGGTCTATGCGGTGCTGTTCGTGCTGGGGCTGCTGCCGACCTGGCTGGATGCGGGAGCCGCCTGGCGCGCCGCCGGCCTGGGCCTGCTGATGCCCGGCGCCGGCTTCCTGTCCGACGGCGGCTGGCTATGCCTGCTGTTCCCGCTGACCGTGGCGCTGTTCTTCCTGTCGCTGATCGCCTGGTTCTGGTGCGGCATGGTGGTGGCGCCGCTGGGCGTCTGGCTGGGCACGGCGCTGCTTGCCGGGCTGCTCGCGCAGGGCCACGCCTGGGGCCCGGCGGCCTACCTGGCGCCGGCGGCGGCGGCGGCGGCGTTCGCCTTCTTCCAGTACCGCGGCATGCGGCGCCAGGCCAAGGACCAGGCGCATTACGGCCTGCGCCAGACCTTCTTCGCCGGGTCGCTGGCCGAGGTGGGCCAGCGGGTGCTGAGCGAGCCGCAGGCCGGCGAACGCGAGCTGACGCCGGACCAGCTCGGCGCGCTGCGCTACTGCCTGGACCGCGCGCTGCAGCCGGTCGGGCAGTTCAAGGGCTACACCGTCATCGACCAGTTCCAGCCGGCCGCGCTGCGCTACCAGATCAACCACCTGGGCTACGCGCTGGCGATGGCGCAGGGCCACTACACGCCGAGCTTCCAGGGCTACCTGTCGCAGGCGCAGCGCAACCTGATCGAGGCCTACCTGCAGCGCCGCGTCTGGGGCTACTGGGTCTACGAGTCGATGTGGGGACATTTCAACTTCACCGACTTCGACCCCGCCGGCAAGGACAACATCATGCTCACCGGCTATTTCGGCATGCAGGTGGGGCAGTACATGCTCAACTCCGGCGACCGCCGCTATGCCGAGCCGGGCAGCCTGACGTTCCGGCTCAACCAGCGCACCGCCTACCGCCACGACCTGCACAGCGTGGTCGGCTCGGTGGTGGCCAACCAGGGGCGCTCGGACTTCTGCCTGTTCCCGTGCGAGCCCAACTGGATCTACGCCGTGTGCAACATGTACGGCATGGGCGCGCTGGCGGTGCACGACCGCGTGTTCGGCACGCGCTACGTGCCCTCGGTGCTGCCGCAGTGGATGCAAAGGCTGGAGAGCGAATTCACCGACGCCAAGGGTTCGCTGGTGGCGCTGCGCTCGTACTGGACCGGCCTGCGCATGCCGTTCTACGCCGGCGAGGCCGGCTTCGCCTTCTACGCCAACGTGTTTGCGCCGGCGCTGGCGCGGCGCCTGTGGGCGGTCGGCCGCAAGGAGCTGTCCTTCTGCCTGGCCAAGGACGCGCAGGGCGACACGCGGCTGACCCTGCCGCCGGAGGCGCTGAGCTGGCTCGACACGATCGACCCCGGCAACTACCGCCCGGGCCTGCTGTTCGCCTACGCCGCGGTGCTGATCTGCGCCCGCGAGTTCGGCGACGACGAGCTGGCGCAGGCGGCGCAGCGCTCGATGGACCAGGACTGCGGCCGCATCGTCGACAACGGTTCGGTCTGGTACACCGGCGGCTCCGGCTGGGCCAACATCGCCGCGGTCGAAGGCAAGCTCATGCGCACCGGCGACTTCCGCAACTCCTTCGTCAAGGGCCCGCCGGAATCGGTATTCAAGGGCCCCTACCTGGAGCAGGCGCGTTACCCGGAGGTGCTGGTGGCCAAGGCCTTCAGCCGCGGCGAGGACCTGGAGCTGGTGCTGTACCCGGGCGCGGCGCACGGCCGGCAGTCCATCGGCATCGCCCGGCTCAAGCCCGATGCCGCCTACCGCGTGCAGGGCGACCAGCCCGGCACACTGCGCGCCGACGCGGCGGGGCAGGCGACGCTGGACGTGGACCTGCGCGGGCGCACGGCACTGCACCTGGTGCCGGCGGCCTAAAGCGGCGGTGCCGGCGATCGTAGCGGGAGAGTGCGACGCCCCGGCGCCTGGCGCGTCCTGATCTTTCACGACATCCGCTGATCGGAGCACGACATGGCCCGAATCGTTTTCCGCAACGCCAACGTCCTCGACGGCAGCGCCGCCCTTGGCGCAGCCGACGTGGTGGTCGAAGGGGAGCGCATCCGCAACCTGGTGCGGCTGCCCGGGCGCGCGGCGCAGCAACACGGCGACCTGACCTACGATCTGCAGGGCAAGACCCTGATGCCGGGCATGGTGGCCGGCCATGGCCACCTCTCCTTCCACGGGCTGACCCTGGCCCGCTTCATGGATGTCGACATGCGGCACCCGGCGCCTTACATGGGCGTGGTTGCCGCCAAGAACGCGCGGAAGACCCTGGAAGCCGGCTTCACGACTTACGTCGGCGCCGGTGCGATCCACAACCTCGATGTCGTGCTGAAGGACCTCATCGCGGACGGCGTCGTCAACGGACCGCGCATCGTGCCCTGCAGCCGTGATTTCGTCCCCACCGGCCATGCGGTCGATTACAAGCCGGAACACTGGAACGTGCGGCAAACCGCGCTCGGCGGCCTTGGCGCGGTCTGCGACGGACCGGAGGAATTCCGCAAGGAAATCCGCCTGGAGGCCAAGCGCGGCGTGCAGATGATCAAGATCTATCCCGAAGGCGGGCATGGCCTGCCGAACCGCACCGTGCGCCTGGGCTACGACGAAATCGCCGCGGCCGTCGAAACGGCGCAGCTGTGCGGGCTGCGCGTGCGCGCGCATGCCTACTCCAAGGCGACGATCAAGGCCTGCCTCAGGGCCGGCGTCTCGATCGTGGACCACGGCGACCACCTGGACGAGGAGCTCGCCGGGCTGTTCGTCGAGCATGGAACCTACGTCCTGCCGAGCCTGTACCTGGCGAAGCGGACCGCAGGCGTCTATCACAGCCAGGCGCAGCTGGACGAGTGGTTCGACTACGCGCGCAAATCGCTGCCGATGGGGGTGAAGGCCGGCGTGAAGTTCGTCTGCGGAGACGACTTCGGATTGCTCGAAGTACCGCACGGCGACAATGCCAAGGAGCTCGCCCTGTACGTGGAGGAGCTCGGGCTGCCGGCCCCGGAGGTGATCAAGTGGGCCACGGCGAACGGCGCCGAGATGTCGCAGATCCCCGAAACCGGCCGGATCGCGGAGGGATTCCTGGCCGACATCGTGGTGGTCGACGGCGACCCCCTCAAGCGCATCGGCGTGCTGACCGAGCCGGAGCGGATCGCGCTGGTCATGAAGGGCGGCGTCGTCGCCAA
>JADHNH010000141.1 GCA_016779605.1 Nevskia sp.
GGTCGACGTCGAGGTCGCCCGGGTCCAGGTAGCGCCAGTCGTCGAACAGGAACGGCCCGAAGCCGGTGCGCTTGATCGACTTCAGGTACTGCTTGGGGATGATCGCGTCGGTGTCCACGTTGGCGCGGTCCAGCGGCGCCACCAGGCCTTCTACGATAGTGAATGCTTGCATGGTTCTTCCTCTGGAAGACGAGAGGCGGGAGGAGAGAGGCGGGAGGCGTGAAAAGCGCCGCCATCAAGGCAACGCGGCCGTTTCGCTTCTGCGCCTCTCCCCTCTCGCCTCACGCCTGACGGATGTCAACGAAATGTCCCGCCACCGCCGCCGCCGCGGCCATCGCCGGGCTGACCAGGTGGGTGCGTCCGCCCTGCCCCTGGCGACCCTCGAAGTTGCGGTTGGAAGTGGACGCGCAGCGCTCGCCGGGCGACAGCCGGTCCGCGTTCATGCCCAGGCACATGGAGCAGCCGGGCTCGCGCCACTCGAAGCCGGCGTCGAGGAACACGCGGTGCAGGCCTTCGGCCTCCGCCTGCTGCTTGACCAGGCCGGAGCCGGGCACCACCATCGCCAGCTTCACGCTGGCCGCCACCCGCTTGCCGCCGACCACCCGCGCCGCCGCGCGCAGGTCTTCGATGCGCGCGTTGGTGCACGAGCCGATGAACACCTTGTCGATGCGGATCTGGTCGATCGGCGTGTTGGCGGCCAGCCCCATGTATTGCAGCGCCCGCTCCATGCCCTGGCGCCGGGTCGCATCGGCTTCCTGCGCCGGGTCCGGCACGCGCCCGGTCACCGGCGCCACCATTTCCGGCGAGGTGCCCCAGGTGACCTGCGGCACGATGTCGCCTGCTTCGATGCTCACCTCGCGGTCGAACTTGGCGCCGGCGTCGCTGTGCAGGGTGCGCCAGTGCGCCACCGCCGCGTCCCACTGCGCGCCCTTGGGCGCGAACGGCCGGCCGCGCACGTAGTCGATGGTGGTCTGGTCCACGCCGATCAGCCCGGCGCGGGCGCCGGCCTCGATCGCCATGTTGCACACGGTCATGCGGCCTTCCATCGACAGCGCGGCGATCGCTTCGCCGGCAAACTCGATGGCATGGCCGGTGCCGCCGGCGGTGCCGATGCGGCCGATCACCGCCAGCACGATGTCCTTGGCGGTGACGCCCGGCCCGACCTGGCCGCGCACCGTCACGCGCATGTTGCCGGCCTTCTTCTGCACCAGCGTCTGCGTGGCCAGCGCGTGCTCCACCTCGCTGGTGCCGATGCCGAAGGCCAGCGCGCCGAAGGCGCCGTGGGTGGAGGTGTGCGAGTCGCCGCAGACCACGGTCATGCCCGGCAGGGTGGCGCCCTGCTCCGGGCCGATGATGTGGACGATGCCCTGGCGCGGGTCGGACATGCGGAATTCGGTGATGCCGAACTCGGCGCAGTTGGCGTCCAGCGCGTCGATCTGCGCCCGCGCGATCGGGTCGGCGATGCCCTGGGCACGGCCCACCGTCGGCACGTTGTGGTCCGCCACCGCCAGGTTGGCCGCCAGCCGCCAGGGCTTGCGCCCGGCCAGGCGCAGCCCGTCGAAGGCCTGCGGGCTGGTCACCTCGTGCACCAGGTGGCGGTCGATATAGAGCAGCGCCGAGCCGCCTTCCATCTGCGTAACCAGGTGCTCGTCCCACAGCTTGTCGTAAAGCGTCCGGGCCATCTCGATCCTCCTACGCGGGCTGTCTGTGCACACGTCCAGTGCGGCGATTCTAGGCGTCCCGGCATGATTACTCCAATGAATCGTTCTTATATAATCGATTCCCGGTGGGAATCGATTATCGGGAATCGGCAATCGGGATTCGTAAAAGCCCCGGCTTGAAATTCTCGTGCTGGCCCTGCGCGGCCTTTTCGCTTTTAACGATTCCCGATTCTCGTCTCCCGTTTCCCGGCTTTACGGATGGATACCCAGAACCTCAGCGCATTTCTCGAAGTCGCCGGCGCGGCCTCGTTCTCCACCGCGGCGGAGCGGCTGCACCTGTCGCAGCCGGCGGTGAGCAAGCGCATCGCCGCGCTCGAGCAGCAGCTCGGCGCGGCGCTGTTCGACCGCGTCGGCCGCCAGGTCATGCTGACCGACGCCGGCCGCACCCTGCTGCCCTACGCCCACCGCGTGCTGCAGGACATCGAGGACGGCCGGCGCGCGCTGTCGCACCTGACGGGCCGAGTCGGCGGGCGGCTCAGCATCGGCACCAGCCACCACATCGGCCTGCACCGGCTGCCGCCGGTGCTGCGCGCCTTCACCGCTGCCTACCCGGATGTGGACCTGGACCTGCATTTCATGGATTCGGAGGACGCCTGCGAGGCGGTGGCGCGCGGCGAGCTGGAGCTGGGCATCGTCACCCTGCCGACCCAGCCGGTCGCCAACCTGGAAACGCGGCTGGTGTGGGCCGACCCGCTGGCCGTGGTCGCCGCCCCGCGGCACCCGCTGGCGCAGCGCCGCACGCTGCGCCTGACCGAGCTGGCGGCCCATCCCGCGCTGCTGCCGGACGAGCACACCTATACCCACCGCATCGTCAAGGCCGCGCTGCAGGAACGCGGCGTCGTGCCGCGCATCCGCCTGGCTACCAATTACCTGGAAACGCTGAAGATGCTGGTGGCGATCGGCCTGGGCTGGAGCGTGCTGCCGCGCTCGATGCTCGACGCCAGCCTGCGCGCCCTGCCGGTGCCGGAGCTGAACATGCGGCGCGACCTCGGGGTGGCCTGGCACCGGCGGCGCACGCTGTCGGCGCCGGCCCACCTGCTGCTGAAGCAGCTTGGCCTGGCCGGCTCGATCGGCGCCGCTCAGGCGCGCGGCTCGAAGCCGAACAGCGTGCGCAGCGAGACCAGCGACTCGCCCGCCACCGCCAGCAGCCAGAAGCACAGGCCGGCGAAGCCGCCCCAGGCGGCGAGGTAGGCCGCGTTGAGGGCACTGAAGGCTTCCAGGTGCGGCGGCGTGCCGACGCGGCGGTACAGGGCAATGGCCGGCAGGGCGCAGAGGCCGCCGGCCAGGGCGAAGTGCCACCATCGCAGCCAGCTGCGCCGGCGCAGCACCAGCAGCAGCGGCAGGCCCGGCAGCAGCGCGCCGGCATAGCCCAGCAGCAGGCCCGCCGGCAGCGCCCAGGGCTGCGCGAACAGCAGCGCGGCATAGAACGCCGGCAGCATCGGCACCAGCGCAAACGCCAGCAGCAAGCGCTGCCGGCCGTTACCTGGGGTGCGTGCGGCGGGGGCAATGCGCAAGTCCATATGCTCGAATATAGTGACCTTTGCCCGCGCCGGCAGCAAAACGATCCGAGGAGAGAATCATGAGCGAGCTGATCCTGCACCACTACGAGCTGTCGCCGTATTCGGAAAAGATCCGCGGCATCTTCGGCTACAAGGACCTGGCGTGGCGCTCGGTGATCACACCGGAGATGATGCCCAAGGACAACCAGGTGGCGCTCACCGGCGGCTACCGCAAGGCGCCGGTGATGCAGGTCGGCCGCGACATCTACTGTGACACCCGCCTGATCGTCCGCGTGATCGAGCGGCTGCACCCGCAGCCGCCGCTGTGCCCGCCGGCGCTGGCCGCCACCTGCGCCGCCTACGGCGCGCTCGAGCCAGTGCTGTTCTTCGCCTGCGTCGGCAAGGCCTTCACGCCGGCCGGCGCGCAGACCCTGGCGCAGAAGTTCGGGCCAGACTTCCTGCCCCGGTTCATGAAGGACCGCGCGGCGCTGTTCGCCGGCGGCAGCCTGAGCTTCCCCAACCCCGAGGCGCCGGTACCGTTCGCGCCGCTGGTCGGCGCGCTGGAGGCGCAGCTGCGCGAGCGCCCGTTCCTGGCCGACGCGAGGCCGACGCTGCCGGATTTCATCTGCTTCCACTGCCTGTGGTTCGTCGACAGCAATCCCGGCGTGGCGTCCCTGCTGGAGCCCTACCCGGCGGTGCGCGCCTGGATCGGGCGCATGCGCGCGCTCGGCTCCGGCCGGCGCAGCGAAATGCCGGCCGAGCAGTCGCTGCAGGCGGCGCGTGCCGCCACCGCCGAGCAACCCCTGGAAGGCGCGCCGGTGCCGATCGAAGGAGTGAAGACCGGCGACAAGGTCAGCGTCCGCGCCACCGACTACGGCTGCGACCCGGTGGCCGGCACCCTGTTGCACGCCTCCGCCGAGGAGATCGCGATCCGCCGCGCCGATGCGAAGGCCGGCGAGCTGGTGGTGCACTTCCCGCGTGCCGGCTTCAAGGTGTCGCCGGCCTGAACGACGCCGCTCAGGCCGGCGCCGGCCGCGGCCGGCGGAAGCCCAGGATCAGCGCCACACCGGCCAGCACCAGGATCATGGCGAGCACGTCATTGGCGCCGAAGCGTTCGCCGCCGAGGTACACGCCCAGCAAGGCCGCGATGATCGGGTTGACGTAGGCGTAGCTGGTGGCCATGGTCGGCGAAACGTGCTGGGTCAGGTAGATGTAGGCGGTGAACGCCAGCACGCTGCCGAACAGCAGCAGATACAGCAGCGCGAGTTGCGCGCGCAGCGGCGCCGCCAGCGTCCAGTGCTCGCCGGCGGCCGCGCTGCCGGCCAGGAACAGGATGCCGGCCAGGACCATCTGTACCGCGCCGCTCATGACGCCCTTGGGCAGGTCGAGCCGGCTGCCCAGCACGGTGCCCAGTGCCCAGCTCGCGGCCGCCAGCAGCAGCATGACCGCACCGGCCGGCGAGGCGGCGAAGTCGCCGGACATCTTCAGCACCACCACGCCGGCGAAGCCGACCACCATGCCCAGCCACTGCGCCGGCGCCGGCCGGTGGCCGAAGAAGTAGGCGAACAGGCCGGTCCACAGCGGCACGGTGCCCAGCATGGTCGCCGAAAGCGCGGAACCGACCGAGCGCTCCGCCATCACGACGAAGCCGTTGCCGCCGTTGAGCAGCAGCATGCCCACCAGCAAGGCATTGCGCAGCTGGCGCCGGCTCGGCCGCGGGTGGCCGCGCAGCAGCAGCACGCCACCCATCAGCAACCCGGCGGCGACGAAGCGGACGCCCGGAAAGAACAGCGGCGGGTAACCTTCCACGGCGAAGCGGATGAACAGGTAGGTCGAGCCCCAGACCACGTAGACGACCAGCATCGACAGCGCCACCAGCAGCGGCGAGGCACCCTTGCGCAGCAGGCCGGCGTGATCCACCGCTCCTCCATTGGTTGTTTGCGCGGGCAGCGCGCAACAGGCACGGCCCGGACACGGCACAGACACCCGCTCCGGGGGGAGCGGGATGCCGGGGCTACCAGCCGTTGGCCTGGATCGCGGCCCCGACCGCGGCGGCTACCACGGCGTAGCCCTTGCTGTTGAGGTCCAGCGCGTCCGCGCGCAGCGAAGACGGCGGAACATCGGCGGCGTGATCCAGCAGATCCTGCGCATTGGTCGGGTCGTAGGCGGCGACCAGGGCGGCGCGCACGTCGATGAACTGGGCGCCGTAAGCCGCCGCAAGCTGCGAATTGAGCTGGGCGATGGCGGCGTAGGCCGGCGTGCCCTGCCCTTCGCCCTCCTTGTTGAGCACGCTCAGCACCAGGAACTTGCGGTTGCTCAGGTAAGCCACTGCCGCCGCGGTGTCCTGCAGCACCTGTGCCGGCTGGCTGTAGTTGAAGCGGCCCATCCAGAACACCGCGACCTGGCCGAGCGTCTGCTGCGTGTCCGGCACGAACGGCGCCGGTCCGGCCAGCGCCTGCATGGCGGCACCGGCATCCTGGGCGAAGCTATAGGTCTCGGCCGTGCTGAGCGTGGTCGCGCCGGCGGCCGTACGCGTCAGCGTGCCGTGGAAGCCGCCGACGGTGCCGGCCAGCGTCCGCGTGGTGAGATTGACATTGGTCGAGAGCAACCGATAGTCGGGATCCTGCACCGTGCTCATGCCGACCACCGGCTGGCCGTTGATGGCGGTGACGGCCGCGGCCGCCGCGTCGGCCGGCAGGACGTTGCCGTCGATCGTCAGCGTCGTCGCCACACCGCCCTGGCGCATGGCGATCTGGGTGGACTTCTGTCCCACCACGCCGAAATTGACCACCGCGCGGGTCAGCAGGGTGCCAAGCTGCGTCGGGTAGTCGGTCTTGCCCGGCGCGGCGCCGCTGCCGAAGGTGAGATTGTCACCCCAGGCGTTGACCGCCGCGGCCGGCAGGATGTGCACCGTGGTCGAAGCGATGTGGCCCTGGTACTGGGCGGTGACGGTGACGTCGCCGCCGTATCCTGTCGTGGTCGCCTGCCCGGGCGTGGTCGAGGTGCTGCTGAACGCCAGCAGCTTGGTGTTGGACGATTTCAGCACCGCGTTCTTGGTCACGTCGAACGAGCCGCCGTCGACGACGTTCTGGGTGACGAAGAAACGCAGCGTCGCGTAGGCCTGAACGGTCGCGTTGTCCGGGCCGATCGAAAGCGAAAACGACGGCTGGTAGCCGCCGCACGCGGACAAGCCCAGCAGCATCAGTACAACCCCAAGGCGTTTCATTCTGCTTCCCTTATGGTCTCGCTACGCATCTGGCCGCTGGCGATTGCGCAGGGCCTTGGCCGGGTCACCGGAAGAGCGCCGATTCTTGAGTGCCTGCCGCCCGCCGTCAATTCCCGGGGGCGCGCGACGCCGCCGGTTCAGCCGTCGCGCAGCATCTCCACCGCGCAGTTGCGGCCCGGCGCGCCGCTGACGCCGCCGCCCGGATGCGCTCCGGCGCCGCACAGGTACAGGCCGCGCACCGGCGTACGGTAGTCCGCCCAGCCGGGCACCGGGCGCAGGCACAGCAGCTGGTGCATGGACATGGCGCCGTGGAAGATGTTGCCTCCTGTCAGGCCGAAGCGGCGCTCCAGGTCCAGCGGCGACAGCACCTGCCGGTGCAGCACCGCCGCGCGGAAATTCGGCGCGTAGCCGCCCACCGCGTCGATGCAGCGGTCGGCGAACGATTCCTTGATCGCATCCCAGCCGCCGAGCTCCGGCGCCAGGCGGTACGGTGCGTATTGGACGAACAACTGGGCGATGTGGTGGCCCGGCGGCGCCAGCCCGCGATCGACCGATGACGGCAAGGTCAGCTCGATCACCGGCCGGCGCGACGGCTGGCCGTACTTGGCGTCGTCGTAGGCGCGCTCGAGGTAGTCGATGTCCGGGCTGATGTGGATGGTGCCGCGGTGCTGCGGCCCCGCCTCGGCGCGTCCCGGCAGGCAGGAGAAATCCGGCAACTCGGACAGCGCCAGGTTGATCTTCATCGAGGCGCTGCCGTAGTCGATGCGGCGCACCGCCTCGGCGAAGCCCGGCGGCATTTGCACGCCTTCCAGCAGGGTGCCGAACGTCACCTGCGGGGTGGCGTTGGACACCACCGCCCGCGCACGCAGCGTCTCGCCGCCGGCCAGGCGCACGCCGCAGGCCCGCCCGGACTCCACCAGCACCTGCGCCACTTCCGCACCGGTGCGGATCTGCGCGCCCCAGCCGCGCGCGGCCGCGGCGATCGCGCCGCTCAGCGCCCCCATGCCGCCTTCGACGTAGCCCCACACGCCGCGCGCGCCGCCGGCGCTGCCCCTGACATGGTGCAGCAGGACGTAGCCGGTGCCGGGCGCCGACACCGGCGCCTGCACGCCGATCATGGCGTCGGTGGCCAGGGTGGCGCGCAGCGGCTCGGACTCGAACCAGCGCTCCAGGATCGGCCGCGCCGCGCCCGCCAGCAGCTCCAGCGTTTCCGGCAGCTCGCTGCCGAGGGCGCGCAGCGCCTTGTACAAGCGGCGCCCGCGCAGCAGCTCGCGCAGCTTGCGGCGCAGGCCGCGCGCACGCCAGGCCGCCGGCAGCGGCAGCAGGTCGGCCGGCGCCTCCGCCATCAGCGGCTCCAGGCATTCGGCCACGCGGCCCAACCAGGCTTCGTAGCGCGGATACGCCTGCGCGTCGCGCGCCGAGAACTTGCCGATCTGCTCGCGATTGAGCGCCGCGTCAGGCCCCAGCAGCAGGTAGCGTCCGTCCGGCAGCGGCGTGAACGACGACGGGTTGCGCGCCAGCACGCGGTAGCCGTGGCGGGCCAGCTGCAGGTCGCGCTCCACCTCCGGCAGCAGCAGGCTCACCAGGTACGACGCCGTGGAGACGAAATAGCCCGGCGCGATCTCGTCGGTCACCGCCGCGCCGCCGACCACCGCCGAGCGTTCCAGCACCAGCACGCGCCGGCCGGCCCGCGCCAGGTAGGCCGCGCAGACCAGGCCGTTGTGGCCGCCGCCGACGACGATGACATCGTGTCCGGGCATGGAAGACATGCCGGTATTATGGCCTTGGCGGGTGTGCCGGCGGCGCGGCGCGCATGCCGGCCGCCGATCGGCTGCGCGGCGGCACATGTCCCATGGACATGGCGCCTGTGGTATAGGTAGGCAAACATACCATCCGCATCACCGGAGGAGACCGTGATGACGCAATTCGACACCCTCATCAAGGGCGGCCGCATCGTCGACGGCAGCGGCGGCAAGCCGTTCACCGCCGACATCGCCATCAAGGACGGCCTGATCGCCGCCATCGGCGCCAGGCCCGGCAGCGCGGCGCAGGTGATCGACGCCGACGGCCTCACGGTCACGCCCGGCTGGGTGGACATCCATACCCACTACGACGGCCAGGTGAGCTGGGACCCGGTGCTGGCGCAGTCGCTGGGCCACGGCGTCACCACCGCGGTGATCGGCAACTGCGGCGTCGGCTTCGCGCCGGCGGCGCCGGAGCGTCGCGACTGGCTGATCGGCCTGATGGAGGGCGTGGAAGACATCCCCGGCGCCTCGCTGGCCGCCGGCATGCGCTGGAACTGGGAAAGCTTCCCGCAGTACCTCGATGCGCTGGACGCCACTCCGCGCAGCTTCGACATCGCCGCCCAGCTCGCCCACGGCGCGCTGCGCGCCTACGTGATGGGCGAGCGCGGCGCCGCCAACCAGGCCGCCACGGCGGACGACATCGCGCAGATGGCGCGGCTCACGCGCGAGGCGATGGACGCCGGCGCGGTGGGCTTCTCCTCCTCTCGCACCGAGGTGCACATCGCCGTCGACGGCCGTCCGGTGCCCGGCACCTACGCCGCGGAGGACGAGCTGATCGCGCTGGCGCGCGCGGTCAAGGACAGCCGCCGCGGGCTGCTGGAGATGGTCAATCCCGGCGTCGCCGGCGAGGACGTGGCCGGGCTGGACCGCGACATGGGCGTGATGCGGCGCATCGCCGCAGCATCCGGCTGCCCCTTGCTGTTCCTGCTGGTGCAGCACAACTCGGACGCCAACCAGTGGCGCCGCCAGCTCGCCGTGTGCGAGGAGGCCGCCCGCGCCGGCGAGCGCATCATCCCGCAGGTCGCCGGCCGGCCGGTGTCGATCCTGTTCAGCTTCGAGGGCGAGCATCCCTGGCGCTTCATGCCCAGCTACCAGCCGCTGCAGAACCGGCCGTTCGCCGAACGCTACGCCGCGCTGCGCGACCCGGCGCTGCGCGCGCGCCTGCTGGCCGAGCAGGACCCCAACAACTCCGGCTTCTCGCTGATCTACAAGAACCCGAGCCTGTGGCAGCACACCTACGCCGCCGGCGCGCCGATCGACTACACCCCTCCGCGCAGCCGCAGCATCGCCGAAATCGCGCGCCTGAGCGGGCGCAGCCCCTGGGAGACGGCCTACGATCTGCTGCTGGAAAACGGCGGCCGCGCGTTCCTGGCGCACCTGCCGGTGAACTACGCCGACGGCACGCCGGATGCGGTGCAGGCCATGCTGCGCCATCCGCTGAGCGTGCTTGGCCTGTCCGACGCCGGCGCCCACGTGCGCCTGATCAACGACGCCGGCATGCACACCTACATGCTGACGCGCTGGGTGCGCGACGCGCGCGAGGGCGACCCCTGCCACCTGCCGATCGAGTTCATGGTGCGCAAGCTGACCGCCGCCAACGCCGAGCTGTACGGCTTTGCCGACCGCGGACGGCTGGCGCCGGGCCTGCGCGCCGACATCAACCTGATCGACCTGGAGCGCCTGCACACGCAGGCGCCGCGCATGGCTTACGACCTGCCGGCCGGCATGCCGCGCCTGGTGGACCGCGCCGATGGCTACGTCGCCACCCTGGTCAAGGGCCAGACGGTGTACCGGCACGGCGAGGACACCGGCGCCCGGCCCGGCCGCGTGCTGCGCAGCCGGGTGCACTGAACCGGGAGCACACCTGTCTCGCACCGTGGGAGGGGGATGCGCCCCCCTCTCCCTCCGGGGGAGCTTTGCGAAAGCCATAATTCCCCGATGCCACGGGCCAGTGGAAGTGTTCGTAGTTCGAAGAGCGGGGTTGGAGACCTGATTAGGGGCTTCGAGAGGGCTCAAAGACATGTTTTTGAGCC
>JADHNH010000142.1 GCA_016779605.1 Nevskia sp.
CCGGCGCCGCCGGTCACGATTACGGTTTGCGCTTGTGCAGGTGCCATTCGCTTCTCACCCGTCGCCGCCTCGGGAGACCATGCTCCTGGGCAATCAGCGGTGGTATGCGGACATTGTACTTGGCCCCCCGACTTGTCGGATCATTGCCGCCGGGGAATCGGCCCGGATTGCGGTATTTGTCATGATCGTGCTGGAAACGGCGAAGGTCGGGGTGGTGGGCCTGGGCTACGTCGGCTTGCCGCTGGCGGTGGAGTTCGCGCGGAAGTTCGATACCCTGGGCTTCGACATCGACCCGCAGCGGGTGGCCGACCTGCAGGCCGGCCGCGATCATACCCACGAAGTGCGGCCGGAGGACCTGCTGGGCGAACAGCGCCTGCGGGTCAGTTGCCGCGCGCAGGACCTGGCCTCCCGCGACGTGTTCGTGGTCACCGTGCCGACGCCGGTGGACGCGTTCAAGCAGCCGGACTTCGCCCCGCTGATCGGCGCCAGCGAGATCGTGGCGGCCCATATGCAGCGCCGCGCGATCGTCGTCTACGAGTCGACCGTCTACCCCGGCGCCACCGAGGAAGTCTGCGTGCCGGTGCTGGAGCGCGGTTCGGGCCTGCGCTTCAACCGGGATTTCTTCGTCGGCTACAGTCCCGAACGCATCAACCCGGGCGACCAGAACCACCGGCTCACGGGTATCAGGAAGATCACTTCGGGCTCGACCCCGGAAGCCGCGGATTTCGTCGACGCGCTGTATGCGAGCATCATCCGCGCCGGTACCCACAAGGCTTCCTCGATCCGCGTGGCGGAGGCGGCCAAGGTCATCGAGAATATCCAGCGCGACGTCAACATCGCCCTGATCAACGAGCTGGCGGTGATCTTCAACCGCCTGGGCCTGGAGACCGCCGAGGTGCTGGACGCCGCCGCCACCAAGTGGAACTTCCTGCCGTTCCGGCCGGGCCTGGTGGGCGGGCACTGCATCGGCGTGGACCCCTATTACCTCACGCAGAAGGCGCAGGCGATCGGCTACCACCCCGAGATCATCCTCGCCGGGCGCCGCATCAACGACAGCATGGGCGGCTACGTGGCGCAGCAGACCGTGCGCCTGATGACGCAGCGCGGGATCAGCCTGGTCGGCGGCCGCGCACTGGTGATGGGCCTGACGTTCAAGGAAAACTGCCCGGACATCCGCAACACCAAGGTGGTGGACGTGATCGCCGGCCTGCGCGATTTCGGGCTGGCGGTGGACGTCTACGACCCGCTGGTGCCGGCCGCGCAGGCGCAGCGCGAATACGGGCTGGCGCTGGTGGCCGAGCCGGCGGCGGCATGCTACGACGCCATCGTCCTGGCGGTGGCGCACCGCCAGTTCGGCGAGCTCGGCATCGAGCGCATCCGCGCCTTCGGCAAGCCGGGCAGCGTGGTCTATGACGTCAAGTGCCTGTTCAGCGCCGCCGCCACCGACGGCCGCCTCTGAGCGCCCCCCGGGCAGCGCCCGGCCGGGCGCTGCCGCCGGTTCGTGCAGGCGGCGAAATTGACTAAGATTTGAGTGCACTATAAAGTTTCGCGGGACTATAAAGTCGCCGGCGGACGCCGCGCGGCGGCCCCGCACTCAAACCAGGGGGTGAACGCGACATGGCATTGCTGCGGGACCGCCAGAGGGAGTCGCGGCGCCAGCGTACGCTGGACGCCGCCGAGTCGCTGATCCGCGACACCGGCACCACCGATTTCTCCATGCTCGCGCTGGCCGAGCGCGCCGAGCTGAGCCCGGCCACGCCGTACAACCTGTTCGGCTCCAAGGCCGGCATCATGTACGCGCTGCTGAACCGGTCGATGGACACGGTGGACCGCGACAGCCAGCGCGCCAGCTTCCACGCCGACCCGTTCGACCGCGTGGTGCAGGCCGGCCGTGCCGCGGCCGAGGTGTTCGCCGCCGACTCGGCGTTCTACCGCCCGCTGCACCGCCTGCTGCTGGGCGCCAGCGATGCCGAGCGCCGGCCGGCGTTCATGGATCGCGGCCTGGAGTTCTGGAAGGTGGCGGCGCAGGGGCTGGAGGAGGCGGGCCACCTGAACGGCGAGGTCGACGTGGCCGAGCTGTCGCGCCAGCTCGAGATCAACTTTGTCGGCGCGCTCAACCTGTGGGTGCAGGAGGAGCTCGACGACGACGAGTTCCGCGCCCAGATCACCTACGGCACCGCGCTGCTGCTGCTCGGCATCGCCGACGACAAGGGCCGGGGCAAGCTCACCTTGCGCATGCGCACGGCGCGCAAGAAGCTGCCGCGCCGGTTCTCGTTCAAGGCCGCGGTGGAGCGCGCGCGCAGCCGGCAGTGCAACGACGCCGCATGATCGACCTGTGCATCGACGAGCGCGGCGCTGCCGGCCGCGTGGCCACCGTGGTGATCGACAACGCCGCCAAGCTCAACTGCCTGAGCCAGCCGGTGCGGCAGGCCTTCCTGGCCGCCTTCGACGAGCTGGCGCGCGACGACCGCCTGCGCGCCGTGGTGCTCACCGGCGCGGGCGAGCGCGCTTTCGCCGGCGGCGCCGACGTGCGCGAGCTCGCCGCGCTGGCCGACGAGGCGCAGGCGCGCGCCTTCATCACCGACATCCACCGCTGCTGCGACGCCGTGCGGCGGCTGCCGGTGCCGGTGATCGCGCGCATCCGCGGCTACGTGCTCGGCGCCGGGCTGGAGCTGGCCGCCGCCTGCGACATGCGGGTGGCGAGCCTGGACAGCCACTTCGGCATGCCGGAGGTGAAGATCGGCCTGCCCTCGGTGGTGGAGGCGGCGCTGCTGCCCCAGCTCATCGGCTGGGGCCGGGCGCGCTACCTGGTGCTGACCGGCGAGACCGTCGCGGCGGCCGATGCGCGCGACTGGGGCATGTTCGATTTCGTGGTGCCGCCGGAGGCGCTGGACGCCACCGTCGCGCGGATGGTGGACGCCATCGTCGAGTCCGGCCCCTGTGCGGTGCGCGACCAGAAGGCGCTGGTGTCCGACTGGGAGCGCCTGCCGGTGGACCAGGCGGTGCAGCGCGGCATCGAGGTGCTGGCCGCGGCCTGGCGCAGCGGCGAGCCGCAGCGCATGACCGCGGAGCGCCTGGCCGCGATGCGGCGCGGGAAGTGAGCCGCTTGAGGTAGCATCTGCCGTTCAATCAGCCTGCTGCGAGGATGTGCCGGAATGAGTTACGACCCCATCGAGCGGACCCCGTCCGCTTACGACTTTCCGTTGCTGATCAAGCAGCTGCTGGTGCCGGCGCTGGCGCGGGTGTCGCCCAACGAGATCGTCTACGCTGAGCGCGTGCGCTACGGCTACCCGGAGCTGAACCGGCGCATCGCGCAGCTCGCCAACGTGCTGGTGGGGGCGGGCGCCGCGCCGGGCAAGACCGTGGCGGTGATGGACTGGGACAGCCACCGTTACTTCGAGAGCTATTTCGCCATCCCCAGCCTGGGCTGCGTGATGCAGACGGTGAACGTGCGGCTGTCGCCGGAGCAGATCCTCTACACGCTCAACCACGCGCGCGCCGAGATCATCCTGGTCAACACCGACTTCCTGCCGGTGCTGGAAAGCATCTTCGACAAGCTGGAGACCGCGCGCCGCTTCATCCTGATCGATGAGGCCGGCGAGGCGCCGCGTTCGCGCATCCCCTTCGCCGGCGAATACGAGCAGCTGATGGCGCAGGCGCCGCGCGCGTACGAGTTCCCGGACTTCGACGAGAACACCCGCGCGACGATCTTCTACACCTCCGGCACCACCGGCCTGCCCAAGGGCGTGTACTACAGCCACCGGCAGATGGTGCTGCACGCGCTGGGCGTGCTGGCCACGTTCGGCACCGCGCCCACGCAGGGCCGCGTGCATTCCGACGACGTCTACATGCCGATCACGCCGATGTTCCATGCCCACGCCTGGGGCTGGCCGTACGCCGCCACCCTGCTGGGCATGAAGCAGGTGTTTCCCGGCCGCTACACGCCGGAGCTGCTGCTGCGCCTGATCGTCAAGGAAAAGGTCACCTTCTCGCACTGCGTGACCACGCTGCTGCACATGGTGCTGACCCACCCGGACAGCGCCAAGGTGGACTGGCGCGGCATCAAGATGCTGATCGGCGGTGGCGCCCTGCCCAGCGGTCTGGCGGCGATGGCGATGGAGCGCGGCATCGACGTGTTCACCGGCTACGGCATGTCCGAAACCGGGCCGTTGCAGATCTTGAACCAGCTCACCCGCGACGAACTGCAGGCCGATCCGGCCAGGCAGGTGGGGATGCGCGTGCGCGCCGGCCGCCCGGTGCTGCTGTGCGACGTGCGCACGGTGGACGAGAACATGAATTTCCTGCCGCGCGACGGCAAGTCGGTGGGCGAGGTGGTGTTCCGCTCGCCCTGGGTCACGCAGGGCTACTTCAAGAACCCGGAAGCCTCCGAGCAGCTCTGGCGCGGCGGCTGGATGCACTCCAACGACCTGGGCTTCTTCAACGCCGACGGCAACCTGCAGATCTGCGACCGCATGAAGGACGTCATCAAGACCGGCGGCGAGTGGGTGTCGTCGCTGGAGCTGGAGAGCCTGATCTCCAAGCACCCCGGCGTGAGCGAGGTGGCGGTGATCGCGATGGCCGACGCCAAGTGGGGCGAGCGGCCGGTGGCGCTGGTGGTGCCCAAGCCCGAGCAGCGCGCCAGCATCGACGCCGAATCGGTGCGCGCGCACCTGCGCACGTTCGCCGACAGCGGCGCGATTTCCAAATACGCGGTGCCGGACAAGGTGATCTTCGTCGAGTCGCTGGAGAAGACCAGCGTCGGCAAGCTCGACAAGAAGGTCCTGCGCACCAAGTACCAGGGCGGCTGAGCGCCAAGGCCCCGCACCATGCTGCACAAGGTTCGCCACTGCAACGTCTGCGGCTCGCCGGTGGACTACCGCAAGCCGGAGGACGACCACCAGCCGCGCCACGTCTGCCGCACCTGCGGCCATATCCAGTACTTCAACCCCAACGTCGTCGTCGGCTGCATCCCGGAATGGCGCGACGGCAGGGTGCTGATGTGCCGCCGCAGCACCGAGCCGGGCCTGGGGCTGTGGACGTTCCCCGGCGGCTTCATGGAGCTGGGTGAAACCGGCGGCCAGGCCGCCGCGCGCGAGGCGCTGGAGGAAGCCGAGGCCGACGTCGAGATCCTCGACCTGATGGCGGTGATCAACGCGCCGCACATCTCGCAGCTTTACCTGATCTACCGCGCGCGCATGCGCGGCATCCACCACGGCGCCACCGCCGAGAGCAGCGAGACGTGCCTGATGTACGAGGCCGACATTCCCTGGGAGCAGCTGGCGTTCCCCAGCGTCTGGCACAGCCTGGACCTGTTCTTCACCGACCGCGCCGCCGGCAACCGCCGGTTCCACACGCTGGACCTCACCCGCGAAGCCAGCCGGCGCAGCGTGATCCGGCCGGAGCGGCTGCCGCCGGTGATGACGGACACGCCGGGGGATTGCGCGGAGATGTTTTAGCGTCTTTGCTTCGGTGGGGCGTGCGGGGACGTTGCTTTGCGGATGTTATTTAGCAAGCGTAGGGTGGGCAAAGCGAAGCGTGCCCACGCCGACAACGACATCTTGGGCAAGGTCTGACGATCTTTGCCCAACTTTGTTTACCCGATGGAGGCCGACGATGGACGAGCAGAACATTCGGATGGCCATTGATCAACATTGGGCTGCATCCGCTGCAGGTGATCAAGTTGCCGAGCATGAGATCTATCACGAGGACGCCGTGTGCGAGTACCCGCAGTCAGGCGAGGTCATCCACGGTCGGCGTAACTTGCAAGCACTCCGCAGCCATCATCCTGGCAGACCATCGGGGTTTGTGGTGCGGCGGGTCGCAGGCGAGGGCAATCTCTGGGTCTCCGAGTATGTGATTACCTACGAGGGCAGGCGCGCCTTCACCGTGAGCATCATGGAATTCCGGGATGGAAAGGTTTCGCACGAAACTCAATACTTCGCCGATCCCTTCGATGCTCCTGCTTGGCGCGCCCAGTGGGTTGAGCGGAGAATGTGATGGACGGCTTCTAAGAAGTCGCTCAAGCCGGCGGTCTCGCGGCTTGGCTTTGCGTTAGGCGGCACCGGAACAAGCCCAAGCTCGAGGCGGAAGGCGAGTCGCAATGCGCCTTGGAACTGGAACCCATTGGAACGGCGGTCAAGCTTCCCATCACCCACACCATCGAACGCGATCCGTCGAAATTCATTGCGGCGGTGTCCGGCGGCTGGCCGAAAATCATCTCCAACCTGAAGTCCCTGCTGGAGACCGGTTCCATCGTCCTGCTGGAACCTTATCCCAATGAGGGCGGGCACTCCGCAAAGGCGTAGCCACGGCCAAGGCCATTTTGGGAGGCCGTTCGCAGGTTGCGATTTCGCGGCAGCTTCGAAAGAGGAACGCGAATCTTGTGGAGGCTCCCGCTGTTTGCCGCGGCACATTGACGCAGCGGGATCGCGTTTTCCCGGCTGGCTTTAGAAGCAGACGGCAATCAACCGGCCTCTCTTTCGGCTGCCTCCTGCCGCCCGCGTTCGCGCCGCTCGGCTTCCTTGCGTGCCTCGTCGATCTGGTTCAGTACCGCGCCGACGTCCGCCGCGGTACGGTCGTGCTCGAACCGCCCGGTGAGCACGCTGTCGGGCCGCAGCCTGCGGGTTTGATAGAGCTTCCAGATCTCGTGCGCGTATTCGGTGGCGAGCAGCTCGGGAGCGTAGCGGCCGCAGTACGCGGTGATGTTGGCCACGTCCCGCTGCAGCATGGCGAAGGCGTTGTTGTTGCTGGCGGCGTCCACCGCCTGCGGCAGGTCGATGATCACCGGGCCGGCGGCATCGAGCAGCACGTTGTACTCGGAAAGGTCGCCGTGGATCAGGCCGGCGCAGAGCATCAGCACAATCTGCCGCATCAGGAACGCGTGCCATTCGCGCGCCTGTTCCGGCGTGGCCTGCACGTCGTTGAGGCGCGGCGCGGGGTTGCCGTCGGCGTCGTGCACCATCTCCATCAGCAGCACGCCGCTGAAGTAGCCCTGCGGCTGCGGCACGCGCACGCCGGCGGCGGCGAGAAGATAAAGGGCATTGACTTCGGCGTTCTTCCAGGCCGCCTCCTGCTCGGCGCGGCCATGGCGGCTGCGCTTGCCCATGGCGCGTGCGTCGCGGCTGCCGCGGGCCTTGCGGCCTTCCTGGTATTCGGCCAGCTTGTGGAAGCCGCGCTTGTTGGCTTCCTTGTAGACCTTGGCGCAGCGCACCTGGCCGCCGCTGGAGACCAGGTAGACCGAGGCTTCCTTGCCGCTCTTGAGCGCGCGCAGCACGCGGTCGATCACGCCTTCTTCGATGAGCGCGGCAAGGCCCGGGGGAGTTTTCATGCGATATTGTGCCTCAGCCGCCGCGCAGCCGGGTCCGCGCGGGGCACGATCCAATCAAGAACAGATTTGCGGAGGCCGGCGAACAAGCGTCAGCCTGTAGAGAGCCCGCCACGAGCGGCCGCCGGCCCTGGGCAGATGCGGCGGGGCTGGCGGACAACCCGCCCGTCGCCAAAGGCGGGTTGTCTGCGGTCCTTGTAAGTTCACGCCCGAACAGATTTCAGAGCGCGACCTTCGACGACGGCTGCAAGCCGGCGCCGCTACGCGCTATACCCCCCATCCATCGCAATCACCTGCCCGCTGATATAGCCCGCGTCGGGCGACACCAGGTAGTCCACCAGCGAGGCGATTTCCTCCGGCTTGCCCATGCGGCCCAGCGGCGTCTTCCTCATGCAGTCGGCGATGACGCCCTTGGCGACGTCGTCGGTGACAAAGGACGAGTGCACGATGCCGGCGTCGATCACGCCCGGGGCGATGCCGTTGCAGCGCACGTTGGCGGGGCCCATTTCGCGCGCGGTCTGGCGCAGCAGGGCGGAGACCGCGGTCTTGGGGCAGCCGGACATGCCGTCGTTTTCCAGGGTGCGCAGCACCGCGGTGGTGAGGAACAGCACCATGGCGCCGCCGCCGCCCGCGGCGAGCTTGGCCGAACCGTGCCTGAGCACGTTGAAGGAGCCGAACACGTCGGTGTCGAAGATGCGCTTGAAGTCTTCTTCGGAGACCTTGTTCAGGCTGCACAGCGGGATGGCCGGGCCGGTGACCTGGACGATGGCGTCGAGCCCGCCCCAGTGGGCGGCCGCCTGGTCGAAAAAGGCTTTGACCGAGGCGCCCTGGCGCATGTCGACGGCGGCCACCTGGGCCTTGCCGCCGGCCTTGGCCACTTCGACGGCGAGCGCCTCGGCCTTTTCCTTGTTGCGGGCGTAGCCGATGGTCAGCGGCGCGCGCCGGCCGACGCGGCGCGCCACCGCTTCACCCAATCCGCCGGTGGCTCCCAGGATCGCAATGCCTTTCATGCTCGGATTCTCCTCGATACGCAACTGGTTTTGCCGCCCGACGCCGGCGCATTTGCGCACCTGCTGTCAAACGCGGAATATTCGTGCCGATGCACCGGCGGCCATGCCTGAAGATCGCATGGCGCGGCATGGCCGGGCACGTTACTTATAGTACACTCTAGCGATGGAGGCGCGGTAACGGTACATGACCCAAAAGCAATCGATCGATCAAGCTCCCGGTTCCGGCGTGCGTGAAACCTGCCCGGCGGGGGATTTCCGCACGGCCATGCAGAAGCTGGCCGGCAGCGTCTGCGTGGTGACCAGCGCGCACGAAGGCAAGCGCCTGGGCCTGACCATGACGGCGGTGTGCTCGCTGTCGGCCGATCCCCCCTCGCTGGTCGCCTGCGTCAACCGCAGCGCCGAGGCGCACGACATGATCATCGCCTCCGGGCGGCTGTGCGTGAACGTGCTCAAGTACCACCACGTGCCGCTGTCGGTGAGTTTTTCCGCCGGCGACGGCTCCAAGGGCGAGGTGCGGTTCACCACCGCCGACTGGGGGGTGGGCGTCACCGGCTCGCCGGTGCTGGCCGACGCGCTGGCTTACTTCGACTGCTGGGTGGTCGAGTACATGCAGGCCAAGACCCACACCGTTTTCATGTGCAACGTCGCCAGTGCCGGCACTTCGCAGTCCGGCACGGCACTGATCTACGCCAACCGGCAATACGGGCGCCTGGCCGCCGACGAGGAGAGCAAGAAATGAGCAAAGAGGACGACAACAAGAAGGTCGTGATCCGCTTCATGGAGACGTTCGGCACCGGCAAGGTGGACGACATCATGAACATGATGGCCGACTCGGCCACCTGGTGGGTGGGCGGCACGCTGCCGATGATCTCCGGCACCCACACCAAGGCTGCCTTTCGCAAGCTGCTGGAGGGAATCGGCGACAGCTGCACCGGTCCGATCAAGCTGATGCCCAAGGAGTTCACCGCGCAGGGCGACCGCGTGGCAGTCGAGACCGAATCCCTGGTGCAGGCCAAGAACGGACGCACCTACAACAACTTCTACCACTTCCTGTTCGAGGTGAAGGACGGCAAGATCGCCAAGGTCAAGGAATACCTGGACACCATGCATACGCACGACGTGTTCATCAAGCCTTGAGGATCTGAAGGCGCGCTTCGGCTGCAGGGCGGCGCCGGCCATGCCGGCGCCGTTTTTGTTTTGCTGGCGTTTCATGCAGCGCGGATGGCGGGGCGCCGGCCGCAGCGCGTGCGCGCGCCTCCGCTAGAATTGCGCCTTCCCAGGTCCGAAGCCCATGCCCAAGATCATCTTCATCGAGCACAACGGCGCCCGCCACGAAGTGGAGGCGCAGACCGGCCAATCGGTCATGCAGGCCGCGGTCGGCAACCTGGTGCCCGGCATCGTCGGCGACTGCGGCGGCTGCTGCACCTGCGCCACCTGTCATGGCTACGTCGACGATGCCTGGCGCGAGGCGGTAGGCGAGCCCGGCGAGGACGAGCGGATGATGCTGGAGGGCGCGCTCAACGTGCAGCCCAACAGCCGGCTGACCTGCCAGATCGCCGTGTCGGAGGCGCTCGACGGCCTGACGGTGCGCCTGCCGGCGTCGCAGTTCTAGAATTTTCTGATTCTACCTGCGGCGACATTCGCCACTCCCGCTTGCGCGGGGTTAACGATGTGGTAGATACCGTCTCTCCGGTCAAATGATTTTGGTGACGAGCTGGGGGTTGAAGTCGGCCTGGTGCTTGAGCATGCCGAAGGCGATGTGGAGGAGGCGGCGCATTAAGGCGCCCAGGGCCGACATTTTGGTTTTGCCGC
>JADHNH010000143.1 GCA_016779605.1 Nevskia sp.
ACATGGTCAGCGCCGCGTACGGCGGTGTGCCGCGCGCACCACTGCGCAACGGCGACAGCACCTGCTCGATGGCGCCCCACTCGACCGTTTCGTTAATCCGATCCAGTTGCGCGTTCTTGCCAATTCCGGGATGCACCAGTGCATCGGCCAATCCCAGTTGCTTGCTTCCGCCTCTGTGCGCCATCGCTCAACTCCTCCTGCTCAATGCCTCTTTCAATGCAAGAAGAATTCCGCAAAGCTCCCCCGGAGGGAGAGGGGATAACGCATCGGTCGAGCCGGTCGCGTGGTTGGTCTTCACTTCGCGGCATCGCCGGGATTTTTATCCCGCCACGGATGTCCCAATGCCGCCGCGGCAAATTCGATCCAGACCGCCGCGGCCTCCGATGATCGGTCATGCCAGAAAAGCGGGTGTCGTGAAAACGCTGTCGCGATGGTGTGCGCTGGTGCTGCTCGCGGGAGTCTTGTGCACGCCGGCGGCGCGCGCCGGCGAGCTGCTGCTGCGCTACGGCAGCCTGCAGGCCACCGCCTGGGCGCCGGACCGCGCGGTCGGCGGCCGCCTGCCGGTGCTGATCTTCTCGCACGGGTTTCACGGCTGCGACGTGCAGTCGCGCTTCCTCACGCAGGGCCTGGCGAACGCCGGCTACCTGGTCTTCGCCCCCAATCACCGCGATGCGGCGTGCCACTACGGCCGCTCCGACTGGCTGGAAGCGGCGCAGCAGCCGCTGTGGCGCCCGGACCTGTGGACGGCGTCCACCTATGCGGACCGCGCCGCCGACGTGGGCGCGCTGATCGCCGCGCTGCATGCCGACCCGCGCTTTCGCCGGCGCGCCGACTGGTCGCGCCTGGGGCTGGTAGGCCATTCGCTGGGCGGCTACACGGCGCTGGGCCTGGCCGGCGCGTGGCCGCGCTGGAAGCTGCCGGGCGTGCGCGCGGTGCTGGCGCTGGCGCCGTACAGCCTGCCCTTCGGCCTGCGCGGCACGCTGGCCGGCATCGCCGCACCGGTGATGTTCGAGTGCGGCCAGAGCGACTTCGCCATCACGCCCATGGTGGACGGCGCGCTGGGCAGCTACGCCAACGCGCCGCGGCCGAAGTACTACGCCGAGTTCGCCAACGCCGGGCACCTGGCCTGGACCGACTCGGACGCCACCGCGCACCGGCTGATCCTGGCCTACAGCCTCGCGTTCCTGGACCACTACGTGAGAGGCCGCCCTGCCGACCCGCTGCTCACCCATGCCGCGCGCGGTGTGTCGGCGCTCGATTTCGACTCGGAGCTCGGCCGCGGCGCGATGCGGAACAGCGCACCCTGATGCGGCGGCCGGCTTTACCGGCACCGCAGCGGGTTCAGGGATTTCCCCGCGCCGTACCGCCGCCGCCCTGGCGCGGCTGAGCACTCACCTGCATGTACTCGCCGGGCCGGTAGTCGGTATGGGTGTGGTGCAGGCTGCCGCCGTAGCGGTAGGCCACGTCGAAGCCGTCGGGCTCGCGCCGCGCGGAGTCCTCCGCCGCGCCGCAGGATTTCTGCGCGCCGGCCGCATCGGCGCCGGCGCAGTGCGGCGGCTGCACCTCCGGCACCAGCCGGTAGATCGGCGTGACCGTGACCACCTCGGCTTCCACGGTGCCCGGCGGCGCGCCGGCCGCTTCGCCGCCGCCGGAGCAGGCGCCCAGCAGCGCCAGCGCTGCGAACGGCAGTACGCTGATCGCCTTCCTGCACAGTTCGAACATCGCGCATCTCCCGAACGAGGAGCCTCAGGAGTGCGGCATGCTAGACCCGCCCGCCTGAATTGCCGATGAACAGCTGCGGCAAGCGTCGTTCAGGGATGCACGCTGGTCCAGGCCGGATCGTCCGCTTCCATCTGCGTGATGAAGGCTTCGTCGGTCACCGCGCCGGTGGCGAGCAGGGGCACGAACCACAGCACGTGGCCGGCGCCGCCGGCCTCGAAGTACTGCAGGTTGGCGTAAGGCAGGAACTGGTTGGCGAGCATCTCATTCAGGCCGGCGGTGAACTCGGCGGTGGTGATGCCGAAATACACCGGCAGCACGGTGTCCTGCGCGTAGCTCAGCAGCCCGATGCGGCTGCCGGGCAAGGCGGCGGCGTAGTAGCCGAAGATGGCCGACAGGTCGGTGGCGCAGCCGCTGCAGCCGGCGGGCAGCGTCGCCGCCAGGTCCCAGTTGGCGCGCCACAGCGCTTCGGCCCCGTTGCCCAGGGCCATAACGTCGGCCGGCAACGGCGTGCCGGAGTCGTTGATGAGGTCCACGCGCACGTTGCCGAAGGCCTGCTGGGTCTGCCATAGGTTGAAGGTGGCGCCGAAGCCGCCCGCGCTGCTGCCGCTGATCACCACGCGCTGCACACCGGGCACCGTGGGCACGATGCGCTTGAGGTAGGCCGTCATGTTGGTGAAGCCGACGTGGCGGGTGGCGTGCGTGCCGTACTGGGCGACGTTGGCGCCGGCGTGCACGTCGCCGGTGCAGTAGGGCACGTAGACGTAGCTGTAGTCCCTGAACGGGTTGGCGGCGTCGCCGCGGTCGAAATAGCCACCGGGCCCCGACAGGAAGCCGGTGCTGGCGGACTCGACCTGGAAATTCGCCGCGCCGTAGCCGTTGGCGATGTTGACCGCGGTGTCGGCGACGTAGCAGGTGTTCTCGTCCCAGCAGGCGCCGCCGCCTTCCATGTAGATGAGCAGGCGGCTGGCGCCGGGGTGCAGGTTCACGCCGATGCCGGTGGTGGTGCCGTTGGCGCAGTAGGCGTCGTCGAAGCCAACCCAGGTCCAGGTGTCGGCGGCCGCGCTGATCGGGCCGCCGGAGTTGCCGCTGCCGGACAGGCCGGCGCTGCTGGAGCAGTTGTCGAGCAGCACGGCGGCGGCCAGCAGGCAGGCCAGTCGGACGATGCGCATGAAGACAGGTCCCCGGATTGCGGCGGTTTGTGTTGGCCAGGATCGATGCTGCGAACGCTCAGCGGCGGCGCGCGCGCCGCACGTCTTCGGCCAGCAGGCGGCCGCCGATCTGCTCCAGCACCGGCGCATTCATGTGGGCGAGGTCGATGGCCTCGGAAGGCACCATGCTCGGGATGCGCTCGAGCAGGGCCCGCATGGTCCCCGGCAGGTCGTCGGTTTCGATCTCGTACAGCGCCAGGTAGCGGTGCGTCAGCGGCGCCGGGTTGTTGGCGAACTGCGTGGTGGCGAGCCGGTAGCGGGTGGCGGCGACGAAGCCGGGCACGTCGATCACGTCCGCCAGGTGGTGCTCGTCGTACCAGCGGTTGAACTCCGCCTCCTGCTGCGGGCTGGTCGGGTTGGTGTACACCGGGAAAATGTATTTCGCCACGGGCTCCTCCGTTTTGCTGCGCGTTCTTGTCGGTTTGCGCATGGTACGTGAAGCCGCGGGCGCGGCGATATCGCGTGCCCGCGCAGCGGCCGCTTGCGCGCGCATCGGTCCTGCGATATATTTCATTTATGTACTATTCAGTTCCATATGGACTTGGAGAGGCCGCCCGATGCGGCGCCTGAGGCCGGCGCTGCCGCTGGCGGCGCTGCTGCCGGCGCTGGCCGCCTGCGCCGGCTTCTCCGGCGTGGCGCCGAGCGCGCAGCGGCTGCAGCCGCAGGCGCTGGATGCCGGGGCGGCGCTGCGCGCCGCGCAGGCCGGCGCCGCCTGGCCGCAGCCGTCGTGGTGGCAGGCCTACGGCGACCCGCAGCTGGACCGGCTGGTGGCCGACACCATCGCCGGCAACCCGGGCCTGGCCGCGGCGCAGGCGCGGGTGGCGCAGGCGCGCGGGCTGGCCGAGGTTGCGCGCGCCGGCAGCCTGCCCCAGCTCGACGGCGAAGCCGCGTTCCTGCGCACCTACACCACCCACGAGGAGGCCACTCTCTCGCCGACCCAGGCGCACACCTACTGGCAGGGCTCGGCGCTGCTGCAGGCCTCGTACGACCTGGACCTGTGGGGCGCGCAGCGCAGCGCGCTGGAAGCCGCCCTGGACCGGGTGCAGGCCGCCGCGGCGGAAACCCAGGCCGCGCGCCTGGCGCTGGCCACGGCGGCAGTGCAGGGCTACGCCGCCCTGGCCGGGCTCTACGCCGAGCGCGACGTGGCCCAGGCCGACCTGGAGCGCCGCCGCAACATCCTGGAACTGGCGCGGCGGCGCTATGCCGCCGGGCTGGGGACGCGGCTGGAGATCAACCAGGCCGCCACCGCGCTGCCCGAGGACGAGGCGCAGGTCGAGCGCATCGAGCAGGCGCTGGCGCTGCGCCGCAACCAGCTCGCCGCGCTGGCCGGCAGGGGGCCGGGCTACGGCGAGGCGCTGGCGCGCCCCGCGCTGAAGCCGGGCAGCGCGGTGGCGGTGCCGGCGGACCTGCCCGCGGCCCTGCTCGGGCGGCGCCCGGATATCGCGGCGCAGCGCTGGCGGGTGGAAGCGGCGTCCAGCGGCATCGCCGAGGCCAGGGCGCGCTTCTACCCCAACGTGAACCTGAGCGCGATGGCCGGCGTGGCCAGCCTGAACCTGACCAGGCTGTTCACCGATAGCGCCGCCATCGGCACAATCGGGCCGGCGATCAGCCTGCCGATCTTCGAGGGCGGCCGCCTGCGCGGCAACCTGCGCGTGCAGGCGGCCGCCTACGACGCCGCGGTGGACGGCTACAACGCCGCGCTGATCGGCGCGCTGCGCGAGGTGGCCGACGCGGTCGCCGCGCTGCGCTCGCTGGCGCGCCAGCGCGAGCGCACGCAGGCCGCGCTGGACCTGGCGCAGGCGGCCAACGGCCAGGCCCTGCTGGGCTTCCGCGGCGGCCTCACCGACTACCTGGGCGTGCTCAACACGCAGGCCGAGCTGCTGGCGCAGCAGCGCAGCCTGGCGCAGATCGCCGCCGCGCAGCTGCAGGCCCACGCCGCGCTGATGGACGCGCTGGGCGGTGGCTTCGACGCCTCCGCGGAGCGCTCCGCCGGGGCCGGACAACCATGAGCAAACCCATGAACAAGGCGCAAAAAACGCACAAGCCCGGCGAAGGCCGGGACGCCGGCAGCTTCGATGCGGTGGAGCGGCGCATCGAGTTCACGCGCAAGCGCCTGCGCGGCTATCCGCACGAGCGCGTGAAGCTCGCGCGCCTGATCGCGCACCTGCAGAAGCGCCAGGCGGACATGGCCAACGCGGCGCTCAAGCGCTACGACCTCAACTACGTCACCTACACCGCGCTGATGATGATGTACGGCACCGAAGCGCAGACGCTGACACCGTCGGACCTGCGCGACGCCACCGGCGAAAAGCCCGCCAACGTCACCCGCATCTGCGACGAGCTGGTCGCCGCCGGCCTGATCGAGCGCTCCGCCAGCACCGCGGACCGGCGCTGCGTGGCGTTGCGGCTGACCCGCAAGGGCGAAGCCCTGGTGGAACGCTTCCAGCCGGACCTGTGGCAGACCATGGAGCAGCTTTACGGCGGCCTGTCCGCCGCCGAGCTGCGCCAGGTCACCGACCTGCTGCGGCGCCCGCTGCAACGGGCCGAACAGGGCGCCTGAGGCGATGGCCGCCGTGCCCGCGCCCGCCGCACCCGCCGCCCCCTGGCGCGCCGGGCTGCGCGCGGCCCTGCGCGAATGGGCCGGCGGCGAAGGCCGCGCCTGGATCTTCGTGTTCAAGACCGCGCTGGCGGCGCTGCTGGCGCTGTGGCTCGCCATGCGGCTGGGGCTGGACTCGCCGCGCAGCGCGCTGCTCACCGTGGTGATCGTGGCGCAGCCCGCCAGCGGCATGGTGCTGGCCAAGAGCTTCTACCGCACGCTCGGCACGCTGGCCGGCTGCCTGGGCACGTTCCTGCTGGTCGGGCTGTTCGCGCAGCAGCGCGAGCTGTTCCTGGGCGCGATGGCGCTGTGGGTGGGCCTGTGCACCGCCGGCGCCGCGCGCTACCGCAATTTCCAGGCGTACGCCTTCATCCTGGCCGGCTACACCACCTGCCTGATCGGCTTTCCGGCGACGCTGAATCCGCCGGCGGTGTTCGACATCGCGGTGACGCGGGTGTCCGAGGTGATGCTCGGCATCCTCTGCGCCGGCGTGGTCGCCGACCTGGTGCTGCCGCAGCGCCTCGGCGCCACCCTGGTGGCCACCGTGCGCGGCCGCTACAAGGACTTCCTCGGTTTCGTCACCGGCGCGCTGCGCGGCCGGCTCGACCGCGGCGCGCAGGAGCGCGCCCACGCCCGCTTCGTCGCCGACATCGTCGCCTTCGAGGCGCAGCGCGACGCCGCTTATTTCGAAAGCCCGGACGCGCGGGTGCGGTCGGGCCGGCTGCGGCTGCTGAACGCCGAGTTCATGTCGGCCACCACCAGCATCCACACGCTGGGCCAGCACATGCAGCGCCTGCGCACGCGCGGCGCCGGCGCGGCGCCGGCCGCGCTGGCGCCGCTGTACGAGGCGTTGGCCGACGCGCTGCTGCCGCCGGGCGCCGAGCCGCCGGCGATGGCCGCCGAGGCCGCGCCGGTCGTGGCCCGCCTGGAGCGGTTCCTGGACGAGCTGCCCGCGCGCGCGGCGCAGGCCCGCGGTGCGCTGGAGCCGACCGCCGGCGCCGAGGCGCTGCTGGATTTCGACAGCGCCGCCGAGCTGCTGCGGCGCTTCTGCCGGGAGATGCGCGACTACACCGAAAGCTACGCAGCGCTGGCGCAGCCCGGCACGCCGCTGGCCAGGCCGGCGCCGTCCTACGTGCCGCACACCGACCTCGCCACCGCGCTGCTCAGCGGCGTGCGCGCCACCGCCGCGCTGCTGGCGGTGAGCGTGTTCTGGATCGCCTCGGCCTGGCCGTATGGCGCCGGCGCCGCCACCCTGGCCTGCGTGGTGTGCTGCCTGTTCGCCGCCGCGCCGGCGCCGCTGCCGGCGGTGCGCGCCATGGGCCTGGGTTTCCTGGGCGGATTGGCGGCGGCGTTCGCCTGCGCGTTTTTCGTGCTGCCGCACCTGGACGGCTTCGCGCTGCTGGCGGCCGGCTTGCTGCCGTTCCTGATGCTGGGCCTGAAGCTGGCCGCCGCGCCGCGCACCGCGCTGCTCGGCACCGGCTTCAACATCATGTTCGCCAGCGCGGTGAACCTGGAAAACCACATGCGCTTCGATCCCGCCGCGCTGCTCAACGACGGCTTCGCCGCGCTGTTCGGCGTGCTGGTGGCGGGCCTGGCCTTCGCCCTGCTGGTGCCGCCGGACAGCCCGCGCCTGCGGCGGCACCTGCTGCGGCGCCTGCGCGCGCAGATCCTGCTGGCCTGTTTCGGCGCGCTGGCGGGCCTGCGCCACCGTTTCGAGAACAGCACGCGCGACCTGTTGAGCCAGCTCGTCGCCGGCAGCGACCCGGCCGGCCCCGGCCCGCGGCGCCTGCTCGGCCTGGCCTTGTCGGTGCTGGAGACCGGCCATGCCGTGATCGACCTGCGCGGCACCCTGGCCGACGCATCGTTGCCGCAGCAGCAGCGCGCGGCATGCCGTGCCTGCCTGCGCCGCCTGGCGCAGTTCTTCGAACGCCCCGTGCCGGCACGGCGCCTGCGCGCGCTGGACAGCCTGGCGCTCACCGCCGCGCGCGTCGACGCCATGCTCGCCTTCGCACCGCAAGGCGCCGGGAGCGACGCGCTGCGGCGCGCGCGCACCAGCCTGCACGTGCTGCGCATCCTGCTGCTGGACGACGAAACCTGCACCGTGCTGTCGGCGGTGGAGGATCCGGCGGCCGTGGCGCCTTCCACCGGAGCATTCCGTGCCGCGTGAAATCGACCTGCTGGGCTTTTACATGCCCACCCTGCTGCCGCTGTTCATCGTCGCCTTCGCGCTGCAGTGGCGCATCGACGGCTGGCTCGGGCGGCTCGGCTTCTACACCCACGTCTGGCATCCGGCGCTGTTCCGGTTCAGCGTCCTGCTCGGGCTGTTCGCCGGCTGCGGGCTGCTGCTGTACCGCTGATCGCCTTCGAGGAGCATCCGACCATGCGCTTCAAGTCCCTGCTGCGCTTCGCCGCCACCGCCGCGATCTTCGCCGTCGCGGTGTCCGCCGCCCTGGCGCTGTGGCGCCACTACATGTACGCGCCCTGGACCCGCGACGGCCGCGTCAAGGCCGACGTCATCAGCCTGGCGCCGGACGTTGCCGGCCTGGTGGTGGAGGTGCCGGTGCACGAGAACCAGGCGGTGCAGCGCGGCGAGGTGCTGCTGCGCATCGACGCCGACCGCTACCGGCTGGCCCTGGAGCAGGCGCAGGCGGCGCTGGCCGCGCGCCAAGCCGACTACGCGCTGAAGCGGCGCGAGGCGGCGCGCCGCGCGGCGCTGGCCGGCGAAGTGGTGTCGAGCGAAAGCCGCGAGTCCGCCGCCGCCGCCGCCGAGGCCGCCGCGGGGCTGTACCGCGAAGCGCTGGCGGCGCGCGACACCGCCGCGCTCAACCTGCAGCGCACCGAGGTGCGTGCGCCGGTGGACGGCTACGTCACCAACCTCGACATCTACCCCGGCGACTACGCCGCCGCCGGCCGGCCGTTCCTGGCGCTGGTCGACAGCCACTCGTTCCGCGTCAACGGGTATTTCGAGGAAACCAAGCTGCCGGGCCTGCACGCGGGCGACCCGGTGTCGATCCGCCTGATGAGCGGCGGGCCGCTGCTGCGCGGCCACGTCGACAGCCTGTCGCGCGGCATCACCGACCGCGACAACCCGCCTGGCCCGCGCCTGCTGGCCGACGTCAACCCCACCTTCAACTGGGTGCGCCTGGCGCAGCGCGTGCCGGTGCGCATCGCCATCGACCAGGTGCCCGCCGGCGTGGTGCTGGCCGCCGGCATGACCTGCACGGTGGTGGTGGAGCCGCCGGCGAAGTCCGGCCGCGACGGCTGAGCGCCGCCGGCGCTACGCTCCGGCTACACTGGCGGCCGCCAACCCGGAGATTCCGCATGAAGCTGTACGACTACACCATGGCGCCGAGCCCGCGGCGCGCGCGCATGTTCCTGGCTGAGAAGGGCCTCGAGCCGGAGATCGTGCAGGTGGATCTGCGCGCCAGCGCGCAGCTCAAGCCGGAATTCCTGGCGATCAACCCGCAAGCGACGGTGCCGGTGCTGGTGCTGGACGACGGCCAGGCCATTACGGAAAACCTCGCCATCGCCGCCTACCTGGAAGCGGCCTACCCGGAGCCGCCGCTGCTCGGCACCACGCCGCTGGAGAAGGCCCGCGTGCTGCAGTGGAATTCGCGCGCGGAGTTCGAAGGGCTGCTGGCGGTGGCCGAAGTCCTGCGCAACGGCCATCCGGCGTTCGCCAAGCGCGCCATCACCGGCACCGACGACTACGAGCAGATTCCGCAGCTGGCCGAGCGCGGCCGCGCCCGCGTCGGCCGTTTCTGGGGCGTGCTGGAACAGCGCCTGGCGCAGAGTCCGTTCGTGTCGGGCGAGCGCTTCGGCATGGCCGACATCACGGCGGTGGTGGCGGTGGACTTCGCCAAGGTGGTGCGGCTCGCCCCGCCGGAAAGCTGCACCAGCATCCGCCGCTGGCACGAGGCGATGCGCGCGCGGCCGAGCTACGGCGCTTGAGGGGCCCGTGGCTGGTCATCGGGTCTAAGCATTTGCGCGGCATTTACGCGGCATGCTGAAGTCGGCCGATAGCGGCAACCAAGGAAGCCCGGGCTTGCGTACTCTCCCCTCGTCGCTGGGCGGTTTCGTCCTCGCGCTGGTGCTGCTCGCTGCCTGCACGCAGGCCGGCGCCGCCCCCGCCGCAGCACCCTTGACCGTGCGGCTGATCGCGCTCAACGATTTCCACGGCTACATCAACGCACAGGGCGGCACGGTGAGCGCGCCCAGGCCGGATGGCGGCACGACGCGCATTTCGGTGGGCGGCGCGGCCTACCTGGCCAGCCTGATCGCGCAGCTCAGAGCACAGAACCCGCTCAACGCGGTGGTCGCCGCGGGCGACCTCGTCGGCGCCAGCCCGCTGGACTCGGCGCTGTTCCACGACGAGCCGGCGGTGGATGCGCTCGGCGCGATGGGCCTGGAATTCTCCTCGGTTGGCAACCACGAGTTCGACAGGGGCGTGGCGGAGCTGCGGCGCCTGCAGCGCGGCGGCTGCTACCCCGGCGGCAAGCCGGGCGTGGACACCTGCGTGGACGGGCGCTTCCGCGGCGCGA
>JADHNH010000144.1 GCA_016779605.1 Nevskia sp.
TTTTCCTTGGCCAGCACCACCACCGAGCGGCCTTCCGGCGTCTCGTCGGACAGGCTGGCGAGCTGCGCGGCGTCCACCAGGTCGGCTTCGGTCACCCCCGGCACGGTGATGAATTCGGCGGCCTGGCGGTTGCCCAGGGTGATGGTGCCGGTCTTGTCCAGCAGCAGGGTGTCGACGTCGCCGGCCGCCTCCACCGCACGGCCCGACATGGCCAGCACGTTGAAGCGCACCAGGCGGTTCATGCCGGCGATGCCGATGGCCGACAGCAGGGCGCCGATGGTGGTGGGGATCAGGGTGACGAACAGCGCCACCAGCACGATCACCGGTACGCTGCCGCCGGCGTACTTGGCGAAGCTGGGGATGGTCGCGGTGGCGAAGACGAAGATCAGCGACATGCCGGCCAGCAGGATGTTGAGCGCGATCTCGTTGGGCGTCTTCTGGCGCGCGGCGCCTTCCACCAGGGCGATCATGCGGTCCAGGAAGGTGGAGCCGGAGGCGGCGGTGATGCGCACGACGATGACATCCGACAGCACGCGGGTGCCGCCGGTCACCGCCGAGCGGTCGCCGCCGGCCTCGCGGATCACCGGGGCGGATTCGCCGGTGATCGCCGACTCGTCCACCGTGGCCACGCCGTTCACCACTTCGCCGTCGCTCGGGATGATGTCGCCCGTCTCCACCAGCACGTGGTCGCCCGGCTTGAGCTGCGGCGCCGCTATTTGCTGGAAGTCGCGGCCTTCGGCCGAGCGCAGCCGTTTGGCCACGGTTTCGGTCTTGGTGCGGCGCAGGCTTTCCGCCTGCGCCTTGCCGCGGCCTTCGGCGATGGCCTCGGCGAAGTTGGCGAACAGCACAGTGAACCACAGCCAGACGATGACCTGGGCCGAGAACAGCAGGTGCTCGTGGCCGTGCAGCAGGTCCCGTGCGAACAGGATGGTCGCCAGCAGCGACACCAGCGCGGTGATGAAGATCACCGGGTTGCGCGCCAGCGTGCGCGGGTCCAGCTTGCGGAAGGAGTCCAGGATCGCCGGGCCGACCAGGGCGCGGTCGAGCATCGAAGGAGCAGTCTTATGAGTCGTCATTGATTAGCTCTGTGCAGATTCAGCCTTTTCGAGAAGTCCGGGCCATGGATGGCCCGGTCTTGGACAGGACGTCAAAACGTCGTTCCGGCGAGCATGGCGACGTGTTCCACGATGGGGCCGAGCGCCAGCGCGGGGAAGTAGGTGAGGCCGCCGACGATGACCACCACGCCTACCAGCAGGGCGATGAACAGGCCGCCGTCGGTGGGGAAGGTGCCGGCCGAGGCCGGCGTCAGCTTCTTCGCCGCCAGCGAACCGGCCACCGCCATCATCGGGATGATGAAGGCGAAGCGGCCGATCATCATCGAGATCGCCAGGGTGATGTTGTAGAACGGCGTGTTGGCGGACAGGCCGGCGAAGGCGCTACCGTTGTTGCCGGTGGCCGAGGTGAAGGCATAGAAGATCTCGGAGAAGCCGTGCGGTCCGGCGTTGGCCGGGCCGGCCAGGCCTTGCGGCAGCACCACGGCGATGGCGGTCATGCCGATGTTGGCGATCGGCAGGCACAACAGCGCCAGCATGACCATCTTCACTTCCTTGGACTCGATCTTCTTGCCCAGGTATTCCGGCGTTCGCCCGACCATCAGGCCGGCGATGAACACGGCGGCGATGGCGAAGGCCAGCATGCCGTAGAGGCCGGCGCCGACGCCGCCGTAGACGACTTCGCCGAGCAGGATGTTGACCAGCGGCACCATGCCGCCCAGCGGGGTAAAGCTGTCGTGCATGCCGTTGACCGCGCCGCAGGAGGCGTCGGTGGTGATGGTGGCGAACAGCGCGGAGCGGGCGATGCCGAAGCGCGCCTCCTTGCCTTCCATGTTGCCGCCGGCCTGCAGGCTGCTGGCGTGCTGGTCGATGCCCATGCTGGCGAAGGCCGGGTTGCCCTGGCTTTCCGCCCAGTAGCAGGTGGCGACGCCGGCGAAGAACAGCACCGCCATCGCCGAGTAGATGGCCCAGCCCTGCAGCTCGCTCTTGACCATACGGCCGAGCAGGTTGGTGAGCGCGGCGGGGATAGCAAAGATCAGCAGGATCTGGAGGAAATCCGACAGCGCGGTGGGGTTCTCGAACGGGTGCGCGGCGTTGGCGTTGAAGAAGCCGCCGCCGTTGGTGCCGAGCATCTTGATGGCGATCTGCGAGGCCACCGGGCCCTGGGCGATGGTCTGCTTGGCGCCTTCCAGGGTGGCGACGTCGGTGTAGGCGTGCAGGTTCTGCGGCATGCCCTGCCAGACCAGGAACAGCGCGGCGACGATCGAGATCGGCAGCAGGATGTACAGGGTGCAGCGCGTCAGGTCCACCCAGAAATTGCCGATGCTCCTGGCCGAGCGGCGCGCGAAGCCGCGCACCAGCGCCACCGCCAGGGCGATGCCGGTGGCCGCCGAGACGAAGTTGTGCACCGTGAGCCCGAGCATCTGGGTCAGGTAGCTCATCGTCGTCTCGCCGCCGTAGCTCTGCCAGTTGGTGTTGGTGACGAAGCTGACCGCGGTGTTGAAGGCGAGGTCCGCGGTCAGGCCCGACTGGCCTTGCGGGTTCAGCGGCAGGTGGTTCTGGTAGAGCTGCAGGAAAAACAGCGTGACGAAGCACACCAGGTTGAACACCAGCATCGCCAGCGTGTAGCGGGTCCAGTGCTGCTCGGACTGCGGGTCGACGCCGGCGAGCTTGTAGAAGCCGCGCTCCACCGGGCCGAGCACGCCGCTCAGCAAAGTGCGCTGGCCCTCGAACACGCGGAACAGGAAGCCGCCCAGGGGCCGCGTCAGCGCGGTCAGCAGCGCGAAATACACCAGGATTTGAATCCAGCCGTTGAGGGTCATGGTCTGCTCGTGGGGAACATCCTGTTCATGCAACCGGCCTTCCAAGGCCGGGACTTTTCAAAGGGGCATCCTGTCCGCACGGCCGGCCATCCATGGCCGGACTGTTCAAAAAAGCTGCTCAGAATTTTTCCGGTTTGATCAGCGCGTAAACCAGGTAAACCAGCATGAAGGCAACCGCAAGGCCGCCCAGCAGATAATCGAAAGTCATGGGGATCGCCTCAGACGCGGTCGCAGAAAATCACGTAGCCTGCCAGCGCGCCGAAGAAGGCAACGCCGAAGAGCAGCAGGATGATGGTCATGTTCAAAACACTCCGTCAGTCATAAGTTCAGCTTTCACAGTCGCTGGCGAATCGGCATTGACCTGGGTCACTTGCCGCATTCCATCCCATTGGGCGCGGCTATTAGGCGACCGAAGGGCATAGGAAATCGAGAGGAAAGCAGGCAAAACCGGATAAAGAAAACATAAAAATTCAGGCAATCGAGGCCGAACCGGCTATGACTTGTCATGTTTTTGTGAAAAAAGCGCTGGTGGAAGTCGGGGGAGGCGATCGCCGGGGCTACGCGACGAACGCCTCCAGCATGGCGCGGCCGGCCGCGGTCAGCCGGTCCGAATGATCGATCAGCGCCGCGCGCCGCAGTGCAGCAAGAAGCTGCAGGCGCCGGCCGTAATCGCCGCAGGCGGCGCAGCCGGTAAACGGATCCCGGCCCGCGGCGATATAGCGCAGCGCCTCCAGCTCCGGCGCCGCGGGCGCCGCGGCCTGTGCGCATTCGGCGATCATTGGGCGACGGCGGCGTTGGTCAACACTGCCGGCACGACGTGCGCGGCGCTGATCGCCGAGCTGTAGCGCAAGGCCGTGGAACTCACCTGCGTCACGTAGCCGCGGGTCTGCAGTGGCGCATGCGCCGCGATCCAGCTGGCGGTCTCGGTGCCGCTCCAGCCGGCCGACGCCGTCGGCAGCTGTTCGTCGAACCAGTACGCGCCGCAGTTGTAGGAGGCCACCGCCAGCAGCAGGCGCGCTTGGGCCGAGCCGATGTTGAGGAAATGGCGGTGCAGGCCGTGCAGGTAGGCCACGCCGAGGCGGATGTTCGCCTGCGGGTCGCGCAGCAGGGCCGCACTCGGCGGCTCGTCCTTGCCGTAGGCCAGCCGGTAGGCGTCGCGGGCACCGGTGGCCGGCACCAGTTGCATCAGGCCCTGCGCGCCGGCAACGGACACCGCGTCGGGCCGGCAGGAGGATTCGGTTTCGATCACGGCGACGATCCAGGCCGGTTCCATGCCGTAGGCTTTGGCCACCGACCAGGCGGTGCGGTAAATCGATGCGGTGCAGCGGCCGCCGCTCGCACGCAGCGCGTGCAGCTCGGCATCGGTCAAGCGTTCCACGCCGGCCGGCGCCGCATGGGCCGCCGGCGACTGCACCGGTGCGGCGGAAACCTCGGTTGGAACGAAGCAGAGCAGTGCCAGCGAGGCCGCGGCGCGGCTTATCGCGTGTCCGACCTGGCGGCTGCGTGCGCCCAGCGCAGGCCGAGCCTTGGCGGGAAGCGCCGCCGCCACTCGCAGGCGAGCGCGCAAGGCCGCCAGAAGTCCGGGCGGCGCGCGGCGATCGAGGCGAGGCGCCGCGTCCAGGACTTGGGCTGCCGGTTTTGCCGCGGGCGCCGGGATCTCCAGCGTCATGGCGCAGTCGCGATAACCCAGCGAACGCCAGAAGCGATAGCCGGCCTGGTTGGTGGACAGCACTTCGAGGGTCAGGCGCTTTTCCCGGCACCAGATTTCCGAGCGCAGCAGGTCGAACGCGCGGCGGCCGACGCCGTGCCGGCGTGCCGCCTGCAGAACCAGGAACTGGCGGAGATAAATCTCCTTCGCGTATTCCTTGTAGACGGCATAGGCGAGCACTTCGCCGCGCGGGCTTTCGAACAGGACGGCGTGGTCCTGCCCGTTCTTCAGCCAGCGCCGCATGCGCTGCTCCAGGTACTCGGGGTCGGCCGGTCCGAAGTCGGCGCCTTCTTCGACCAGCTGCGCGTTCAATCGGGCCAGCAGCGGGGCGTCGTCGGGCGTGGCAAAGCGATACACGATGGCGTTCATACGATGGGATGTTCCTGGCATGCGGCGGATTGCCGCGACGCGCCGGCCGTCAGCGTGGCCGGGTGCTGCCGGTGCTTGCCGGATCTTTCCGGCCGTTCGCCTGCGCGGGGGCTGGAAAGAACGCGCCGGATTTCCTGGGCGATTCGCAGGCCGGGGGCAGCGGCTCGCCGCCGCCAAGCAGCAGGGCGACGTAAACCGAGGCGGCCAGGAGGCCGAACACGATGGCCAGCACCAGCGCCACACCGCCGATGAGCGCGTGCATGTCAGCAGGCCGGCAACGCGCTGCGCGCACCCGCGCGCGCCGCGCCTGCGGATAGGCAGCTGCACACCTCGGTCGGGCTGGTGCTTGGCATCGGTAGTCCGTGCTGCGGCGCCGGCGAAAGCGCCGGCCGCGAAATTAGATCGCCGCAGGCCGTAGGAAATCGAGAGCGGCAGCGCCGCAAAAATCGAAACGGTGCATGAACGAACGGCTGCGCCGGAATAAAGCCCGCATAAAGATGTCGAAGCCTGTGGGCTTGTTGCACTGCGGCGCGGCCGGTTCAGCCGGCAGCAAGTTTGGTTTTGCTACAAGCTATGCAAGCGGCCCATGGAGGGCTTATGAACAATCGGCGGCGGTTATCCGCGGTACCGGCAGGAATCTGCGTTGGCGCAATGCTCCTGGCGCCGCTGCTGGCCGCTGCGGCGGTGCCGCAGGGCAAGAACCTGGTCGGCGACGAAACCGTCGTTGCCAGCCTGAATCCGCCGGCGGCCAACAGCAGTTGCACGGACGCGGCCGCGCAGACCAGCGTGTTTTTCAACTTCGCCCATCCGCAATTCCAGGTGACCCAGGTCAGCCTGTACGTCGACGGCCGCGGCGTGCCCAACGACGCGATCGACGAGCACTGGCCGACCGTCACGCTCAAGAGCGGCCTGCATACCGGCCTGAATACCATCGACGTGGTCGCCAACGGCGCGGCCGGGCAGACCATGGACCGCCGCCTGCAGGTGCAGATCGGCGCCGCGCAGGGTGCCGACGCCTCGGCCGTGGTGGTGGCCTGCAGCGACTCGGCCACCGCCGAGGCTGTGCCGCCGGCGACGGCTGACGCGCCGCCGGTGGCCGAAGCCGGCGCCGACGTGGCACCCAGCGTGGCCGGTGGTGGCGACGACGGCACGCAGGTGGTGGAAGCGCCGCCGCCGGCTGCGGTGGAAGTGCCGCCGACGGTGGTCGAGGAACAGCCGGTCTACGCCGACGCGGCACCGGTCTATTACGACTACCCCGCGCCGGTATATGTCTACAACCCGTACCCGGTGGTCGCGCTGGATCCCTGGGTGCCGTTCATCCCGTTCTTCAGCTTCGGCTTTTTCTATTCCAACTTTCACCCCTACTGCCCGCCGCCGGCTTTCGCCTATCACGACCGCTGGTACGGGCATGGCTGGGCAGGCGGTGGCTGGCACGGCGGTGACTGGCACGGCGGCGGCGACCACGACGGCGGCGACCACGACGGCGGCCATGGCGGCGGCTGGGGCTGGCACGGCGGCGACGGTTCGCATGGCGGCGGCTGGCGCGGCGGCGAGGGCGCCGTGGCCGTGGCCGGGGCCGGGTTCCACGATCCCCGCGGGGCGCAGCCGGGCGGCTCGCGCTTCGGCGGCTTTGCCCCGCGCGCCGGCTTTGCCTCGCAGGGTTTCGCGCCGCATGCGGGCGGGGCGGGCGCGCCGGCGGCACGCGGCTATTCCTGGCCGGGTGGCCCGGCAAGCCATGCTTATGCCGGCAATGGGCGTGGAACCTTCAACAGCTACCAGGCTCCGCATTACCAGAGCCCGCATTACCAGACGCAGTATCACTACGCGGCGCCTGCGGGCGGCCGCCCCTATGCGGTGTCGGCACCGTCGTTCCACGGCGGCGGCCAATCGTTCGGCGGCGGGCGCACGATGGGCTGGTCAGCGCCGCCGCGCTCCGGCGGCGGCTGGGGTGGCGGGGGCGGTTTCCGTGCCCCGGCGGCGCCGTCTTTCCATGGCAGCCCCGGCGGCGGGTTCGGCGGGTTCCATGGCGGTGGCGGATCCGGCGGCGGCTTCCATGGCGGCGGTGGCGGCGCGCACCACCGGTAGCCGTGCGGCGGCGAAGTTGCGGGGGTGAACGGTCCGCCCCGCAGCTGCGCGAGCGCCTCGTACAGGGTGCAGCCCCGCTGTCGCACAGGCGACAGCGGGGCCGAGGGCTGCGCTACTTCGGCTGCATGCGCAGGGCGCCGTCCAGGCGGATGGTTTCGCCGTTGAGCATTTCGTTCTCGGCAATGTGCTGTACCAGCGCGGCGAACTCGCCCGGCCGGCCCAGGCGCTGCGGGAACGGCACGCCGCGACCCAGCGACTGCTGCACGTCCAGCGGCAGCGAAGCCATCATCGGCGTTTCGAAAATGCCCGGCGCAATGGTCACCACGCGGATGCCGGAGCGCGCCAGCTCGCGCGCGATCGGCAGGGTCATGCCGACCACCGCGCCCTTGGACGCGGCGTAGGCGGCCTGGCCGATCTGGCCGTCGAAGGCGGCGATGGACGCGGTGTTGACGATCACGCCGCGCTCGCCGGCGTCGTTCGCCGGCTGCGCGGCCATCTGCTTGGCGGCCAGGCGGATGAAGTTGAACGTGCCCACCACGTTGATGGTCAGCGTGCGCGTGAAGCGCGCCAGGTTGTGCGGCCCTTCCTTGCCGAGCACTTTCTCGCTGGTGCCGATGCCGGCGCAGTTGACCAGTCCCTGCACGCCGCCGAACGCTTCCACCGCCGTGGCCACCGCTGCCGCCGCATCCGTTTCGGAAACGACGTCGGCGCGGCAGAAGCGTACCGCCGAGCCCAGCTCGTTGAGCAGCGCATGGCCGGCGATCTCGTTGAGGTCGGCGATGACGGCCTTGGCGCCGAGGCTGACCAGGTGGCGAACGGTGGCCGCGCCGAGCCCGGAGGCGCCGCCGGTGACGATGAAAACGCTTTGCTCGATTTGCATGATGGTGAAGTCCGCGTGGGTTGTCAGGTCTTGTTTGGATCTACGGGGAGGTGCCGGCCGCTTGACGGCCTACTTGACCGTGACCGTGATCCGCTCCGAGACCACCGGCGGATCGAACGGCACGTGGGCGCCGTCGGCCAGCTCGATCTGCAGGCTGTGCTGGCCGGGCGGCAGGCTCAGCGTGTCCTCGGCCTGGCCCTTGCCGTAATGCTTGACGTGGTCCGAGGCCGGCAGCGGCACGTCCTGCGGCGGCAGGTCGGCGTCGATGATCAGGTGGAAGTGGCCGGTGTCGGGGTCGGCAGTGCCGGCCGGCGCGATCCTGAGGCCCTCCACCGCGAAGCCCACCTTGAACGGGCTGGTCACGGTGTCGCCCTGCCGGATGCCGACGAAGGAAGCCTTGGCCCCGGCCGGGGCTTTTTGCCGCTGCAGCGCGGCGGCGGCAGGCTGCGGCGCCGGGGCGGCGGCAGGCTGCGATGGCGCGGCGGACTGGTCCGACGACTTTTGCGAGCAGGCGGCGGCGAGCAGCAGGACCAGCGGCAAGCCCAGGTTGCGTAAGGAGCGCATGGCGTGGACCTCGTCGGGTAAACAGGGAAATGGAGACGCGAGCATAGCGCCATTGTTTGCCGCTTGTCCGCCCCGCCCGAGGCCGCCGCCGGGCCGCCGCGCCGGCACCGTCCCGGCAATCCGCCGGGTATTCAGGTATGATGCGCCCGCCCCGAGTTCGGGGCAGGCGCTCCGGTTGCGCCGCTTCGCTGTCGTTGCGCCGTCCGCTGCGTTACCTGGACGGCCCCGCACGCACCCATCTTTCTCGCCTGAACCGGTTTTGCGTGGCTCGATGCCCGCGTCATGGCGGTTTCAGGAGGTTTACAAGTGAGCTTTTCCGAACTGGGTCTCGTACCCGAACTGTTGCGCGCGCTCGAAGGCGAGGGCTACACCCAGCCCACGCCGGTGCAGACGCAGGCGATCCCGCTGATCCTGGCCGGACGCGACGTGCTGGCCGCGGCGCAAACCGGCACCGGCAAGACCGCCGCCTTCACCTTGCCGCTGCTGCAGCGGCTGGCCGCCACCGGCGCGCCGGGCCCGCGCGTGCTGGTGCTGGTGCCGACGCGCGAGCTGGCCGCACAGGTCGCCGAGTCGGTGCGCACCTACGGCCGCAACTTCAAGCTGCGCACCGCGGTGATCTTCGGCGGCGTCGGCATCCATCCGCAGATCGACCTGCTGCGGCGCGGCGTCGACATCATCGTCGCCACGCCCGGCCGGCTGCTGGACCACATGCAGCAGCGCACGGTGCGCCTCGACGGGATCGAAACGCTGGTGCTGGACGAGGCCGACCGCATGCTCGACATGGGCTTCATCCGCGACATCCGCCGCGTGATCGCCGCGCTGCCCAAGCGCCGCCAGAACCTGCTGTTCTCGGCCACCTTCAACCCGGAAATCCGCGAGCTGGCGCACGGCCTGCTGCACGATCCCGCCACCGTGGACGTTTCCCCGCGCAACACGCCGGCCGAGCTGGTCGCCCAGCGCGTGCACCCGGTCGACAAGGCGCGCAAGACCGCCCTGCTGGCGCACCTGGTGAAGTCCGGCGACTGGCGCCAGGTGCTGGTGTTCACGCGCACCAAGCACGGCGCCAACCGCCTGGCCGAGCAGCTGGTCAAGCGCGGCATCCAGAGCACGGCGATCCACGGCAACAAGTCGCAGAACGCGCGCACCCGCGCGCTGGCCGATTTCAAGGCCGGCACGATGCGCGTGCTGGTGGCCACCGACATCGCCGCGCGCGGCATCGACATCGACCAGCTGCCGCACGTGGTCAACTACGAGCTGCCCAACGTGCCGGAGGACTACGTGCACCGCATCGGCCGCACCGGCCGCGCCGGCAGCACCGGCGAGGCCGTCTCGCTGGTCAGCCCGGACGAGCGCGACGACCTGCGCGGCATCCAGAAGCTGCTGCGCCGCGAGATTCCGAGCCAGCCGGTGCCGGGTTTCGAGCCGGGCTCGCCGCTCACGCCGGAGGAAGCTGCGCGGCCGGCGTCGGCCGAGCCGGCGGCGCCGCACCACGCCAAGCGCCCGCCCGCGCGGCCGCAGCTGCCGGGCCGCGGCGGCGGCCC
>JADHNH010000019.1 GCA_016779605.1 Nevskia sp.
CCCTTCGGGTTGCGCCCAAAATCGCGCCCGGCTGCGTTGCTCGTCGCTCATTTGGAATAACCAAACCACGCTCCTCGCGCCTTGCCGGGCACAATTTTGGGCGGCAACGCAGCGACCCAAGTAGTGTGAACAGGCCCTAAGCGCAGAACCCTTGCAGCAACCCAATACGGAGATCCCATTGAAAGTCAGCGAAGCAGTCGCCTCGCGCCGCTCGGTGCGCGGCTTCCTGGACCGGCCGGTGGCGCCGGAAGTGATCCGCCGCGTGGTGGAGCGCGCCGCGCGGGCGCCTTCCGGCGGCAACGTGCAACCCTGGCACATCGCCGTGCTGGGCGGCGCCGCGCTGGACGAGTTCAAGGCGATCATGCGCCGGCGGCTGGTCGAGGCGCCGGAGGGCGAAAAGACCGACTACGACATCTACCCCGCCAACCTGGTGGCGCCGTACCGCGACTACCGCTACGAGCTGGGCGAGCAGCTTTACGCCGAGCTGGGCGTGCCGCGCGAGGACAAGGCCGGGCGGCTGCGCTGGTTCGCGCGCAACTACCAGTTCTTCGACGCGCCGGTGGCGCTGTTCTGTTCGATCAACCGCATCATGGGCCCGCCGCAGTGGTCCGACCTGGGCATGTACCTGCAGACCGTCATGCTGCTGCTGCGCGAGGAAGGGCTGGACAGCTGCCCGCAGGAATGCTGGTCGCGCTATCCGCAGACCGTCGGCGGCTTCATCGGCCTGCCGCCGGAGCGCATGCTGTTCTGCGGCATGGCGATCGGCCATGCCGACCCCGACGCGCCGGCCAACCGCCTGCGCCCGAAGCGCGCACCGCTGGAAGCGTTCGCCGAGTTCCGCGGTATCTGAGCCGGCGCGGATGAACTGCGCGCCGGTTTCGGGTTACGCTTATAGCGGTCTATAAATCACCGATCCCCCTGGAGGAATCCCATGCCGCTGCACCCGCAAGTCAAAGGCCTTCTCGACAACGTCGCCGCTTCCGGCATCCCGCCGTTCCACCAGATGACGCCGGAAAGCTGCCGCGCCACCTTCAAGCAGCTGTTCGGCGCGTTGCCGCCGAGCACCGCCAAGATCGCCGGCACCAAGGACATCAAGATCCCCGGCCCGGCCGGCGCCATCCCCGCGCGCGTCTACACGCCGGAAGGCAAGGGTCCGTTCCCGGTGCTGGTGTACATGCACGGCGGCGGCTGGGTCATCGGCGACATCGAGGGCTACGAAAACGTCTGCCGCGAGCTGTGCGGCGGCAGCCAGGCGGTGGTGGTCTCGCTCGACTACCGCCTGGGGCCGGAGCACAAGTTCCCGGCCGCCACCGACGACTGCCTGGCGGCGGTGCGCTGGGTGGGCGAGCACGCTGCCGAGATCGGCGCCGACGCCAAGCGCATCGCGGTGGGCGGCGACAGCGCCGGCGGCAACCTGGCCGCGGTGACGGCGCTGCGCCTGCGCGACGAGGGCGGCCCGCGCCTGGCGGCGCAACTGCTGATCTACCCGGTGACCGACCACTACACCAAGAACACCGTGTCGATGGTGAAGAACGCCGAGGGCTTCCTGCTGACCCGGCAGGACATGGTGTGGTTCTCCGACTACTACCTGCGCACCGAAGCCGACGTGAAGAACCCGCACTTCGCGCCGCTGCGCGCCAAGTCGCTGGCCGGGCTGGCGCCGGCGCTGGTGCTCACCGCCGAGTTCGACCCGCTGTGCGACGAGGGCGAGGAGTACGCCGCGCGGCTGAAGGACGCCGGCGTGCCGACCAAGCTGTCGCGTTACGACGGCGCCATCCACGGCTTCTTCGGCTTCTTCAGCGTGCTGGACCTGGGCCGTGCCGGCATGGACGAAAGCTGCCGCTGGCTGAAGGAGCGTTTTGCCGCCTGAGCCTCGCGGAAAAGCAAGGGCCGCGGCGGCGCAAGGCCGCCGCGGCTGCTTTCAATGAGCAGTCCGCGCGTCAAAACCGCGCCAGCAGGTTGAATTCGGCGAGCCAGCGGTTGTAGTGGTCGCCGGAGACGGCGCGGGCGTGGAATTGGCGCCCCTGGGCATCCAGCGCGAGCCAGCCGTTGAGCGGCACGTTCAGGCCCAGCGTGCCGGCCTGCAGGTGCCCGCGCAGGCGGTAGGCGACTTCGGGCATGCCGCCGCTGAACAGGGAGTCGTCCGCCGCCATTGCCCGGGCAAAGGCCGCCGCGGCGGGATCGGTGGGGCTGGACTCGGCGAAGTCGCCGTAGCGGAACTCGTAGCCGGCGTAGGCGGTGGCAGCGCTGCCGATCAGCCAGTCCAGGTCCAGGGTGGCGGCCTGCTGGCGGCCGTCGAACACCGGGCTGCTCGAATCGCGCTCGCCGGCGTAGCCGCCCGCGCGCAGGCGGAACGCCGTGTTGAGCTGCTCGCTCAGCCACAAGCCGCCGCGGTATTCGGTGCCGCCGCGCATGCGGCTGCCGAATTGTTGCGCGGCCAGCTGCCCCCACGCGGCCAGGGTCGGCGCATGGAAGCCGTCGACGGGACGCAGGAACATCCGTACCAGGCCGGACTCGCGGGCGTTGGACAACCCCACGTAATCGAAATACTGCTGGCCGTCGAAGGCGCCGCGCAGCAGCAGCGCACAGCGCGGCGACGGCCGCAGGGTCAGGCTGGCCGACACCGCAGAGCTCGCATAGCCGGTGGCGGGCAAGGTGCTGCCGGCCTCCGCATTGGCCGGATTGCTGTCGTAGCCCAGGCCTGCGGCCGCATCGAAGCGCCATTGCGCCTGGGATTGCGCGGCCAGGCTGCCGCAGCCGAGCAGCAGCGCGGCAGCAGCCCGTCCCGCCGATTTATACCGACGCTGAAACATTTTTCCCATAAAATTGCAGCGCGCGTCCGCCAGGGGCGCGGCAAGAGCAGGTATTCGTCAATTCGGGTTGTTGCGCAGCCGGGGGCGCCGTGGTCGAGAAGATGTCAGAGCGCGGCGCGGATGTCCACGAACGCCGCAGGCGCTTTCTGCTGCACGCCCTGACCTCCGGGCTGCTCGCCGGCGGCCTGGGCTGGAACGTGCGCGCGCTGGCCGCGCTGTTCGGCAAGCTGCCGTCGAAGATGCCCGCGGGACGTTCGGTGTTCGAAGTGCAGGGCGAGGTGCGGGCCGACGGACGCAAGGTGACGCCCGACACCGTGCTGACCGCCGAAAGCCGGCTCGAATCGTCCGCCGGCGCGTACCTGATCCTGGTGGTGGGCGACGCCGCTTTCCTGCTGCGCGAGAACTCCACCCTGCAGTTCAGCGGCCAGCGATCGCTGGTGCGCGGCCTGCAGCTGGTCACCGGCGCGCTGCTGAGCGTGTTCGGCCACCGCCAGGACGCCGATGCGGTGCAGGTGCGCACGCCGGTGGCCTCGCTCGGCATCCGCGGCACCGGCTTTTATACCGAGGCCGCCGCCGACCGCACCTATTTCTGCACCTGCTACGGCCGCACCCTGATCAGCTCGGTGGCCGCGCCGCAGGAAAGCGAGGAAATCGTGTCGCGGCACCACGACGCGCCGCGCTACATCCTGGCCGCGCCCGAAGGTGGCCGGCATATCGTTCCGGCGCCGTTCAAGGATCACACCGACTTGGAATTGATGACGCTGGAAGCCTTGTGCGGGCGCAAGGTGCCGTTCGTCGATTCCGGCGACTACGGAGCGCCGCGCCGCGACTATTGAACGGCCGGCGGCGCCGCGCGCCGCGACGCGGTGTGATTGATCTAGATCAACGTCGCAACTCTTACGCATGCGTACAGTCAAAGTCACGCCGAAACCTCGAGCGCGCACGGTTACCGCCCAGCCGGTGCTCGATGCAGACAAACCATGGGAAATTTGAAAGTCAAAGGTTCACCGATCGTCATGCGCTATCCAAACATCCGGCCGCACGCGGCATCTTCCCGGAATCCGGGTCATTCGCGGAACAAGCCGGCCGCGGGCGGCGGCTTGGATTCGCACACGGTCGGCACCTACCTGCGCACCATCTACCCGGGGCAGTTCAGCGAGGAATGGGTGGTCGGGCAGCTGGCCTGCGAGCCGGAGGCGGTTCGCGAACTGATGGAATGCTGGGTGCCCACGGTGACGCCGCAAATCCTCGAGCGGTCGGTGGGGGTGTTCGCCGCCTACCTGGGTATCGACCGCAAGCGCCTGCTGCAGCTGATGACCGGCGGCGGCGCCGCCACGGCCGGCGCGGGGCCGCGGGTGGAGTTCGCCCGCCCCCGGGCCAGCGCCATTCCGCGCCACGACGCCGAGCGCCCGCGCCTGCCGCTGGGCGCGCCGGGCGGTCCGCGCGAAGCGGCGCCGCGGCCGGTCGCGGTCACCTGGCAGCGGCCCAAACGCAACTTCAACATCCCCGGCGCCGCCGCCGAAGGCGCGCTCGCAACGGCGGAACGCGGTGCGGCGCTGGCCCCGGCCGGAGCGTCGGCCGCCAAGTCGGCGCATGGCGGCAACCGGGATCACGACGACGCCTGAGACCAGGCCTGCGACGAGGCCGGAAAGGGGCCGGCAGGCGGCGCGGCAGCGCCTGAAGCGGCCGCTCGGACGAGTCCGCACATGGCCCAAACGCCCGCCGCGGCTTTTGCGTTAAGCTGAAATCCGGCTTCGCCGGAGATCGCTTCATGGCAAGGGGTTTGGTGTCCTCGTTGCTGCGCGCCGCCGCGCTGGCGCCGGGCCTGGTGTTGTGCGCCTGCGCGCACGAGCCGCCGGCACCCGAATTCATCACGCCCAAGGGCGCCGAGTTCGTCGCCGAAATGTTCGGCTATTCCCAGGCGGTGCGCGTGGGGCCCTGGGTCATGGTGTCCGGCCAGGTCGGCTTCGACAGCAAGACGCGCGGCTTCCCGCCGGACCTGAAAAAGCAGGTGGAGCTGAGCTTTTCCAACCTGGAGGCGGTGCTGAAGCTGTCCGGCGCCAGCCTGTCGGACGTGGTGGAGATCACCACCTACCAGCTCGACATGACGCGCTTCGACGACGTCGTCACCATCCACAACGACGTGTTCGGCGACCACCGGCCGGCCTGGTCCGCCATCGGCGTCAGCGCGCTGGCGCTGCCGGACATCCAGTTCGAAGTGAGTGCGCTGGCGTATGCGCCGAAGGGCCGCTCCAAGCCGGCGGCCGAGCCCGAAGCGGCGGACGCCGGCAAGGCGCCGGCCGCCAAGTGAGCCCGTGCCGCTACAGCACGCTGCGCAGGAAGCCGTAGAACAGCACCGCGAACCCGCCGATTTCGCCCGCCACCAGCGCCGCCAGGTACAGCGTGATGAGCGCCGCCGGCAGGTGCCGGCGGCCGAGCACGTGCGGACGCCGCAGCTGGTTGTCGGTGTCGCGCAGCACGCCGTGCACGATGTAGAGCGCGATGGCCGAGGCGAAGAACAGGATCGGCACCGCCACCGCCCACAGGGTCGCGCCGGGGCCCACCGGCGAATACGGAACGAACTGGCGCAACAGCACCGCCGCGAACGCGTACATCAGGCTGGCGCGGTGGGCGACGTCGACGTAGACCGGTGCGCGGGCCTCCGGCGAGGCGGCGATCGCGGCGTATTTCCACACGCCGGTGAGCAGGCCGGTGGCGAAGAAGATGCCGGCGGCAAGCAGGCAGAAGGTGTCGGCGTTCAGGCGGCGTTCTCCGTCGGGCTTGTCGCTGCCACTACGCGGCCGGGCTGGGCCCAGCGTTCGTTGCGCGCTTCCTTGAGCAGCCAGTCGCGGAACGCCGCCACCGCCGGTTCGCGGTCGGCGTTCTCGGCGTGCACCAGGTAATAGGCCGAGGCCAGCGGCAGGTGCAGCGGGAACGGCGCCACCAGGCGCCCGGATTCGAGGTCGGCGGAAGCCACGATCGGCACGCCGAGCACCACGCCCATGCCGTCGGCCGCCGCCTCCATGGCCAGGGTCACGTGGTTGAAGGTCGGGCCGCGCGCGGTGTTGATGCCGCGCACGCCGGCCGCCTTGAGCCAGGTGCTCCAGGTCGGACGATCCATGTCGAGCATGACGTCGTGCTGGTAATGCAGCAGGGTGTGGTAGCGCAGGTCCGACGGGCTCCTCAGGGCATGCGGACCTTGCAGCAGGCGCGGGCTGCACAGCGGCAGGGCGAACGAGCCGAACAGCTTGTGCACCACGTGGTCCGGGTAGTCGCCGTGACCGAACCGGATGACGATGTCGCCGCCCTCGAGCAGGTTTTCCGTGTCGCCCTGCTCGCGGCGCGCGGAATCGGCCAGCGTCGGCCGCGCGGCGATGCGCAGGTCGATGTCCGGATAAACACTGGCGAAGTGCGGCAGCTTGCCCATCAGCCACTTGGAGCCCAGGCCGGGCGGCACGTTCAGCAGGATCCGTCCGGGATAGGCTTGGCGCTGCACGCTGTCCACCGCCTCGCCCAGCAGGGCGAAGCCGCTGGTGAGCTTGGGCAGCAGCGCCTCGCCGGCGGAGGTCAGCTCGATCTTGCGCGGCAGGCGCCGGAACAGGGCGACGCCCAGGCGGTTTTCCAGTGCCTTGACCTGGTGGCTGACGGCGGCCGGCGTGACATGCAGCTCCCGCGCGGCCTTGTCGACGCTGCCGTTGCGGGCAGCCGCCTCGAAGGCGCGCAAGGCGTTGAGCGGGGGTAATCGGGTAGGCATCGGCTATGGATTAGTTTTTCTAAACCGCGCCATTAAAACAAATCAATTGATGCAGTGCAACATCGGCGGCAGAATACGCCTCAGTTGAACCGGTACCGAGTTTGACGCCGATTCGGGCAGATGGAAGCGGAAGTTGGCCCGGAAGTTGCGAGAACTTGGTACAGGCGATGGCGACATCGCCACGGTTCCCGGTCATCAGCGGCATTGTTCGATGGCGACCGGTCACGTCTCCTCCAGTCCCGGCCACGCCGGGATCGCACCTAGGCCGCCTTACTGGCGGCCTTTTTTTATGCCCGCAGGCCCCGCGCCCCGCCTGGGCCGGAAGAATGCCGGGCGGCATTGGCCGAAACGATGGCCGCGCCAATATTTTTTGCCCAAGCGGCCCGGCCCGGCCGCTCGCGCCACGCAGCCACCCGCTACAATCCCGCTTACGGCGCAGGAATTGTACTTGAGCGCGCGACAAGCCGGCGAACAGAACCGGCTGGCGTGCATTATAAGGAACGGGTCGATCCAGCTCGTCTGCACCCCGTTTCGTAGGGCATGCGGGAGTGGAGCCGACGCCGTTGGTGCCAGTGCCGGCCGCTCAGGATATCGGCGTGGCGGTATGCACTGATCGTCAATGAATCGAAGCGTAATCTTGATATTCGAGCGACCGAGCGGAACGCGGAACCGGCACTGCCCGCGGCCTTGCGCCGGGCTTCGCTGCGGAGCCGCGCGGGCGCGGTGCCGCGCGTGAAGCTGCCCCGGCTGAGCGTCCGCGACCGCCTGCTCGGGCTGTGCCTCGGGCTGGTTGCGGTGTTCGGCAGCGCCAACCTGCTGCTGGGCTTCCTGGTGGATTCCAACGAGCGGATGCAGGAGGAGCAGCAGGGACGCTACCGCCGCTTCGAGATCATCCAGGCCACCGACCAGGCGCTGGCGCTCTACCGGCACACCGGCGGGCAGTTCACTTCTGCCGCGCTGCTCAAGAATGCCGACCAGGAGGCGTCGGCGCGGGCCTCCTGGGGCGAAGCGGGGCACAACCTGAATACCGAGCTGGGCCGGCTGTCGAGCTTCGACCCGGCCAGCGTGGCGATCATCAAAGGGGCGCTGGACGAAGAGCCCAAGTACGTGGACCGCGCCATCGCCGCGCTGCTCAAGGGCCAGCAGGACGAGGCAGCGCCGATCCTGGCCGAGCTGCAGCGGCGGCTGGACCTGATCGAGAACACGCTCGACGCGGCCAGCCGCCACGAGCACGCCATGGCCGAGGAGTTCCAGCGCCGCGAACGCGAGCGCGTGGCGCTGTCGATGCGGATCGCCACCGCGGTCATCCTGGTGGCGGCCATCGTCGGCGTGCTGCTGGTGCTGCTGGTGGTGCGCTCGATCATCCGCCCGCTGCAGACCACCACCAATGCCATCCGCCAGGTCAACGCCGGCGAGTTCGAGCTCGACCTGCCGCCGATCAGCCACGACGAGTTCGGCGACATGGCGCTGGCCCTGCGCCAGTTCCGCGACAACGCCGAGAAGCTGCGCCGGCTGGCCTACCAGGATCCGCTGACCGGGCTGGGCAACCGCGTGCTGCTGGAGGAGAGCCTGCAGGCGGCCATCGACCGCAGCCGCGGCAGCCGCGACCAGCTCTCCGTGTTCCACCTGGACCTGGACAACTTCCGCGCGGTCAACGAGCGGCTCGGGCACAAGGCCGGCGACCGTTACCTGTGCGAGGCCGCCGCGCGGCTGCGCCGCTTCATCCCGCCGGAAGCGCTGCTGTGCCGCTATACCGGCGACAAGTTCATCATGCTGATGGAGGGGCTCGGCAACGATCCGGCGATCGAGCAGCGCATGCGCGAGGCGGCCAACACGATCCTGCGCGGCGTCGCCGAGCCGTACGCGTTCGGCGGGCACCTGCTGAACATGTCGATCTCGATCGGCATCGCCCTGTTTCCCGCCGACGGCGAAAGCGTCGAGCAGCTCATCAGCAGCGCCGAGGCGGCGGTCTACGTGGCCAAGAAGGCCGGCCGCAACAATGCGCGCTTCGCCGGTGCCCAGCTGACCGGTCTGGCGCGCCGGCAGATGGCGCTGGTCGGCGATATCCGCCGCGGCCTGGAGATGGGCGAGTTCGAGGTGTACTACCAGCCGATCATCGACGCGGTGACGCGGCGCGTGGCCGCCGCCGAGGCGCTGCTGCGCTGGAACCATCCCGAGCGCGGCCTGCTGCTGCCGGGCGAGTTCGTGCAGACCGCCGAGGACGCCGGCCTGATCCGCCAGCTCGGCGAGCGCTGCCTGACGATGGTCTATGGCCAGCTCGCGCAATGGCGCAAGGCCGGCCGCAGCATCCATGTCTCGGTCAACCTGTCGGCGCGCCAGGTGCAGGACGACAACATCATCGGCTGGCTGGCGGAGCTGCGCGGGCGCAACGTCGACACCGCGGACCTGGTGGAGTTCGAGCTGACCGAGAGCGTGCTGTTCGACAACTCCGCCAACACGCTCAAGATCCTCGAGGAGATCCGCAAGCTCGGCTTCCGCCTGGGCCTGGACGACTTCGGCACCGGCTATTCCTCGCTCAGCTACCTGCAGCGCCTGCCGATCGACAAGATCAAGATCGACCGCCAGTTCGTCTCCGGCATGGGCATCTCCAAGCAGGCGATGGCGATCGTGTCCGCCACCCTGGCCCTGGCGCGCAACCTGCAGCTCGACGTGGTCGCCGAGGGCGTGGAAACCGCCCAGCAGGTCGACATGCTGCTGCGCTACGAATGCCGGCTGCTGCAGGGCTTCCACTTCGCGCCCGCCATGCCGGCCGTGGAATTCGAGCGCTGGGTCGCCGACTTCGACCTCGCTCCGGCATGAGCTGAAAGCCGCCGATCACCGGCAGGCCGCGCGCCTCAGCCGCGGCGGATCATCCGCGCGACAGTTCGTCCAGCTTGCGCCGTGCCGCGTGGGCGACCAGCGCTTCGCGGTCCTTGCATGCCGCCTCCCAGACCGCCTCCGCGCCGGCCGGGTCCAGCCGCGCCTGCGACTCGAACGCCGCCAGGCGCGCGCGGCGCGAAGGGTGCTGGCGCGCCAGGTCCGCCAGCAGCTGCAAGGTGTCGGCATTGCCGGCGCGGCCGGCCATCGCCAGGATCGACACGCGGCGCGAATTGTCCGCTTCGGGCGGGCAGTTCATCAGCGTGCGCCGCTCCAGGTCGAAGAAATACTGGTCGCGCAGCATCACTTCCGGCGTGCAGGTCATCAGGTTCAGCGTGATGCTGAGGTCCTCCGGCGGAAACTGCACGTGCAGGTCGCGGCTGGCGCGGTAGAGCATGACGTTGCCGGTGGTGAACAGCTTGCGCTCGAGGAAGCGCATCTCGACCGGCTCGCCCGGGTAGCCCTCGATCTTGTCGTAGTCGTACTCGTAGATTTCGCTGACGTAGCCCGGCCCCAGGTAGCCCACCGTCAGGAAGTTGTAGTTGTGGTCGTGCGCCACGTCGTAGGCGAACTGGTCCTGGTAGACGCGCCCGTTGGAGACGTCGGCGCTCGACGGCCAGATGTTGGCCCGCACGAAGAAATTCTCGCCTTCGGCCAGGAATACCGTCTGCGCCGAGGCGATGACGCGGCCGCGGAACAGGTTGCTGACCTGCTTGTTGATGTGCCGCACCACCAGCTCGCGGTCGTTGGCCAGCCCGCGCAGCATCGGCGCGGCCGTGGCGATGCTGTCGATGTCGCGCAGGTCCACGTTGTCGCGCACGAACTCGACGAACTCGGCGAGGCTGACGGTGCGGCTGTTGCTGGCGGCGAGGGTCAGGGCCATGTCGGGCTCAGGACGAGGACGGGCTCTTCTGCCTGATCTGCTGCAGGGTCCTGGCGGCGGCGTTGCGCACGTGCGGATGCGGATCGTCCTTGGCCAGTTCCAGCTTCGCCATCGCCGCCGTGCGGCTCAGGCGGCCGAGGTTCTGGATCGCGGCCCAGCGCACCGCATGGTGCGGATGGCCGGTGAGCATGCTCAGCGGCTCGAGCGAGTACTGGTGGGCCAGGCGTCCCATCACGTAGGCGGCCACGCGCATCTGGGTGGCGCTCAGCTCGCTGTCGTTGGCCTGCCAGGCATGCAGGCTGTCCTTGTTGAACAGCCATTCGAGCGTCTGCAGCACGCCGCTGGTGAACTTGACCACCAGCAGCGGCTGGTCGATCAGGAAATCGTAGACGTAGCGGTCCGAGCGCAGGCACAGCACGTCGCCGGGGACGACGGTAGCGGCGCCGTCGCGCTCGATGCGCAGCGACGGGTCGAAGATCTCGTTGCGGTAGTTCGCCGGCAGCCGGTATTGCTCGTAGCGCAGCTCGTCGCCGCCGATCGGCGCATACATGGCGTACGCCGGCAACGTGTGGATATAGCGCCGCGGCCGCTCCAGCAGGGTCACCGACAGGCTGTAGCCGTTGCCGTTGCGCAGCGTCAGCTGGTTGAAGCGGCAATCCGGCAGGTGCGTCGGATCGGCGATCTGCGCCCGCAATTCGTCGTTGAACAACTCGGCCACGAAGCCGGTCTGCACCAGCGCGCTGAACGCCGGCTTGCAATCCCAGAACGTCTCCGGCCGCCGCGGGTCGAACAGGCGCTCCACTTCCGCGGCGAATACGGAAACGTGTTGGTTGTCGGACGTCGTCGGCAAGGCAGGCTCGGTGGACAGGGGCCTGCGCGATGCGCCTGCCGCCATGGCTCAATCATAACAAGTTGAGCGGACGAACCTGTGGACCAGCACCGCCGCTGGCCGCCGGAAACAGCACCGATGCTCGGCGCCGCCGCGCCGGCAGCCACATCCGCGCTCATTGACGGGCCTGCTTATGCGCAATAGCCCGCCCCGACCGGCGGCGGAACCGCGCAACGGAAATGCGCCGCCCGGACCCGGCGGACGCTGCCGCACCCTCGCCGGCACAGCCGGCTAAAGCGCACAACCCATTTGCAGCCAAGCCCAGGCGACGGACGCGATGGCCGTCACCCGTTTGATACTACGCGCGCCGGCCAAAGCGGAGCGCCGGCCGGCGCCCCGCTTCCGGTCACGCAGATGCTTAGACAGCGGTCTCGGGCAGGCGATAGGAGATCAGGTAGATCGCCTGGTGTTCCTGCGAGTTCGCGGCTTCGGCGGCACCCACACCGGCAACGTCGTATTCCAGATCGCAGATTTCGATCACGTCGGCATTGATGTCTTCGCGCATGGCGTTTTCCCTAGAAAGATTTGGCCTCGGAACTGAGGCCCGACAACCGTATCGGGAATGCGCGAACGTGAACAGTAGACAAAACTTACTATTATGAATGATGCGTCAGTAACAAGTTTCTCATAGGTAAAAATCCCCCGCGGTTTTTTTCCACTAATCGTCGGAGTATCGCCATTTATCGGTCATCAAGCCACCACTCCGGCCGTTGACCGCAAAAAATGCACCGCTGGTCGGCTTTGAACTACCGTTGATCCGCAGCGAGCTGAACGTCCGGGCTAAAGAAATTGCCCTCGCGGACGGTGGCAAAAGTTGCGCAAGCCTGCGGCCGGCGCCGGCCCGGCGAAATGGCGGCTTGTGCAGGAGCCTCAGGGCTGCCGCTTGGCGCGCTCGCCGCGCGGCCCGGCGGCCGGCCGGAGCGGGCGGCGCGGCGCGGGAGCCGCCAGCAAGGGGAGCTTCTGCAACTGCGCACGCAGCCACTGGCTGGCCGGCTCCTCCTCCGACTGCCGGTGCCAGTAGACGTGGATCTCCATCTCCGGCATTTCCAGCGGCATCGGCAGCAGCGGCAGGTTCAGGCCGGCCGAGGCCGACAGGATCTGCGCGTAGCGGCGCGGCAGCGTCAGCAGCAGCTCCGAGGCGGCGGCGATGCGGCAGGCCGCCACGTAGTTCTGGCAGCGCACCAGGACGCGCCGGTGCAGGCCCAGCCGGTTGAGGATGAAGTCTTCCATGACTGGCCCGCTGCGGCGCGAGGAAACCGCGACGTGGCCGGCCTCCATGTAGTCGCGTGCGCTCAGGCGCCGCCTGCCGGCGGCCAGCACGCAGAAAGGATCCTTGGCCAGCGGCGCGTGGCGCAGCTCGGCGCCGGTGACGCGCGCCACGTCGATGGCCAGGTCCAGCCGGCCGCTGGCCAGGTCCGCCGGCAGGTCGCCGCGGCGGATGCGCAGGCTGGACACCACCACGCGCGGCGCGATCCGCCGCAGGTGCGCCACCAGCGGCGGCAGCACGATCATCTCCATTTCCTCGGGCACCGCCACGGCGACGTTGTCGAGGTCGGCCGCCGGATCGAAGCCCACGCCGCGCTGCAGCGCCGAGCGCAGCCCGGCGAGCGCTTCCTGGACCGCCGGCGCCAGGCGCGTTGCCAGCGGCGTGGGCCGCACGCCGAAGCCCTGGCGCACGAACAGCGCGTCGCCGAGCTGGGCGCGCAGCCGCGCCAGCGCATGGCTGACCGCCGACTGGCTCAGGGCCAGCGCCGCGGCGCTGCGCGTGAGGTTGCGCTCCCGGTACACGGTTTCGAACACGCGCAGCAGGTTCAGGTCGATGCGGCGCAGGCCCGGCAAAACATGATCAGACGTCATGATTATCTATGCCAACAAATCAGTTTATTCATTGTAGCGCCGGGCATAGCATGTCGGTGTACCGAACCGAAGGAGCGAACAAGATGGACTTCGAACCCAGCCCGAGAAGCCAGGACTACGTCAGGCGCGTGCGCGCGTTCATCCGCGAGCACATCGCGCCGATCGAGGACGACTACTGGCGCGAAGTGGACAGCGCCCGCAACGGCGGCCAGTGGCGCCAGTACCGCATCGACCCGCGAGTGGAGCAGCTCAAGCGGCTCGCCCGCGAGCAGGGCCTGTGGAACCTGTTCCTCGACGACGAGGAGCTGGGCGCCGGGCTGAGCACGCTGGAATACGCGCCGGTGGCCGAGGAAACCGGCCGCAGCCTGATGGCCCCGGAAATCTTCAACTGCAACGCGCCCGACACCGGCAACATGGAGGTGCTCTACAAGTACGGCTCGCCGGAGCAGAAGGAGCGTTGGCTCAAGCCGCTGCTGGCCGGCGAAATCCGCTCGGTGTTCTGCATGACCGAGCCCGACGTGGCCTCTTCGGACGCCACCAACATGCAGGCCACCGCGGTGGTGCAGGGCAAGGACGTCGTGCTCAACGGCCGCAAGTGGTGGTCCACCGGCATCGGCGACCCGCGCTGCCGCATCGCCATCTTCATGGCGCGCACGCCCGATCCGGCCAAGGACCGGCATCACCAGCATTCCATGGTGCTGGTGCCGCTGGACACGCCGGGGGTGGAGATCCAGCGCATGCTGCCGGTGTTCGGCGAATACCACGAGCCGCAGGGCCACGGCGAAGTCTGGTTCAAGGACGTGCGCGTGCCGGTTGCCAACATCATCGCCGGGCCGGGCCGCGGCTTCGAAATCGCGCAGGGCCGCCTGGGCCCGGGGCGCATCCACCACTGCATGCGCTGCCTGGGCTCGGCCGAGCGCGCGCTGGAGCTGATGATCCACCGCGGCATGTCGCGCGTCGCCTTCGGCCAGCCGCTGCTCAAGCTGGACGGCAACCGCCAGCGCGTGGCCGAGGCGCGCATCGCGATCGACCAGGCGCGCCTGATGACGCTCTACGCGGCCTGGAAGATCGACAAGGTCGGCGCGCTCAACGCGATGACCGAGATCGCCGCGATCAAGGTGATCGCGCCCAACGTGCTGCAGAAGATCTGCGACGACGCCATCCAGATCCATGGCGGCGCCGGCGTCACCAACGACGTGCCGCTCACCGCGCTGTTCGCCGAAGGCCGCATGCTGCGCCTGGCCGACGGGCCCGACGAGGTGCACAAGGCGATGATCGCGCGCATCGAGCTGAAGCTGCGGGGCTACGGCAAGTAGCGGCGGTGCGGCGCGCGTCGCCTGAGCGGGCGCGCGCCGCTCTGTTTGAAGCTTGTGGAATAGGGTCCGCCAATGAACGCAAATAAACGCGAATAGAAAATTTTCTCTCGCCTTTCTATTTGCGTTTATTTGCGTTCATTCGCGGACCGATGGTTTCTGTTGCCCCGAAGGCAGCGGCACCCATTCGCAGCTCTGCGTGAGCACCAGGCCGGCTTTTACCGGCCGGCCCGGCCAGATGCGGCGCACCGCCGCGGCATAGGCTTCGAGCTGCGGCGCATGGCGGCGCAGCAGGGCGGCCGCATCGCCGGACACCGCGGTCTTGTAGTCGAGGATCCATAGCCCGGCGCCGTCGTCGACCAGCCGGTCGATCACGCCGCCGCGGCCGCCGCTGTCGAACGGCACTTCGTTCCAGGCCCGCGCATAGCGCGCCGGGTCGAAGAAACGCGCCAGCCGCGGCGCCGCAACGACGGCCGTGGCGGCTTCGAGCCACTGCGCGAAGTCGGATTCCTCCACCGCCGCCTGCAGCCGCGTCTGCAGGCGTGCACGCAGCGCGACGGCCGGCGGCGGCCGCGGCAGGCTCAGCACCTGCAGCAGGAAGTGGATGGCGTTGCCGCGCAGCGCGCTGCGCGGATCCGCGCCTTGGCCTTCGACGTCGGCCAGGGCGCTGGGCGCGCTTTCGTGCCGGTTGCCGGCTGCGGCGATCGGCCGGCACAGCCGCGGGTCGGCAACCGCCGGAGGATTTGGCGCCGGCGCGGCGGCGGCAGGCGGCACGCGGCCGCCGCCGTAATGCAGCGCGCCCTCGACCGCTCCGGGCAGGGGCGCGCCGTCGCCGCCGGCCAGGCGCTCCATGGCCCGGCTGGCGAGGTCGTGCCAGCTTGCGCGCTGGCCCTGGCGGGCGTGCCGGAAGCCGCTGACATGCAGGAACTGGCGGGCGCGGGTGGCGGCGACATACAGCAGGTTCAGGTCTTCGCGCGCCTCCTGCTCGCGCTGCCGCTGCGCCAGCGCACGGCTCAGCGGATCGGCCGCGGCGGCGGCACCGCCAGCCACCAGGTGCGCCGGGCGCGCCGCCCCGGTGGGCCAGTCCACCAGCCACTGCGGCGTGCGGAAAGCGGGCACGCGGCCGGCGTTGACCAGGAACACCACGGGCGCTTCCAGGCCCTTGGCGGCGTGGATGGTGAGCACCCGCACCTGCTCGTGCACGGTCGGCGGCGGCGATTCGTCCGGCGCCTCGTCGCTGCCGCGGGCGAGTTCCTCGATGTAGTTGAGGAACCGCGCCAGGGTCGGGTAGCGGCCGCTGTCGGCTTCCAGTGCGAGCTGGATCAGCGCACCCAGGTTGGCGCGCACGCGTGCGGCGGCCACCGCCGGCAGGGCGGCTTCGTAGCGCGCCGCCACGTCGCCGTCGGCGCAGATGCGGTCCAGCAGGTCGTGCGCCGGCAGGCGCGCGCCCAGGCCGATCCAGCGGCCGAGCGTGTCGCGCGCGCGGGCCAGCGCCGCCGACGGCGCCGGCAGCGCGCCCAGCGCCGCAAACCAGCTCGCGCCTTCCGCGCGGCTGCGCGCGAGCTCCACCAGGTCCTGGTCGGCGCAGGCGAACAGCGGCGAGCGCAGCGTCTGCGCCAGCTCGAGGTCGCGGTGCGGGGCGTTGAGGAAGCGCAGCAGCGCCACCAGGTCGCGCGCCTCGGCGGTGCCGAGCAGCGTGCCGCGGCTGCTGCCGACGAACGGGATGCCGGCTTCCACCAGCGCCTGCTCGACGGCGCCCAGGTGCGTGCGGTTGCGCGCCAGCACCATGACGTCGCCGAAGCCGAGCCGGTGGCCGCCGTGCTCGTCGCTGACCGTGATGGCCGCCTCGACCAGCGCGCGGATGCGCGCGGCGACCTGGCGGCCCTCGCGCAGCGCGCGCGTGGCTTCTTCGATCTGCCGCGGCGTGGTCAGCGGGTCGCGCAGCGCCGCGGCGGCCTGGCCGTCGTCCGCCGCAACCGGCAGCGGCTCCAGCAGCGGGGCCACCTCGATGCGGCCCCAGTCGGCTGCGCGGCGCGTCTGGTGCCCGGCAAAGCCGATCGCGGCGGCCAGCTCCGGCGGATCGAACAAGGCGTTGACGAAGCCGATCACCGCCGGCGCCGACCGCCAGGAGGCGTTCAGCGGCACCCGCACCGCGTCCACTGTCTGCTCCAGCCAGTCCGCAGCGCTGCCCAGCAGCGCCGGATTGGCGCGGCGAAAACCATAGATGCTCTGCTTGGCGTCGCCGACGATGAACGCGCTGCGCGTGCGCCCGGCATCGCCCGCCGCCATCTCCTCCAGCAGCGGCAGCAGCAGGCGCCACTGCGTCGGGCTGGTGTCCTGGAATTCGTCGAGCAGCAGGTGGTCGATCTTCTGGTCCAGCTTGTAGCGCACCCACTGCGCGTTGTCCGGCTCGCGCAGCAGGCGGCAGGCGCGCCACTCCAGGTCCGCGAACGACAGCGCCCGCTCGGCCGCCAGCTCGGCATCCAGGGCTTCCAGCGCGGCCGTGCCCAGCCGCAGCGCCGCCATCGTGCGGCCCAGGCAGGCCCGCCGTGCGCGAAGTTCGCGCTCCTGCTCCACCGCATCCACCACCTCGGCGTGTGCAGTGCTGAAATGCTCGGCCTCGCTGTCCGACAGGTGGGCGCGCTTGGCCTTGCCCAGCGCAAGCCGGTACGGATCGCCGTCCTTCTTGAACAGCGCCTCGATCAGAGCCTCATAACGCGCCTCGCCCGACAGGCCGATGGCGTGTTCGACGCGGCCGGCCTTGATGAAGCCGACGTCGTTGACCTCGTGCAGCCAGCGCCACAGCATGCGCAGCCGCGCGCTGAACGCATCGGTGTCCAGCGGCGACCCGGTGTCGTCCGCCGCCTCGCCCAGGTCCAGCGCCTGGCGCAGGCGGCGTTCGGCGAACTGCAGCGGCTCGGGCTGGTCCTCCACGCAGGCCCACCAGTCGGAACGCCGCGCCAGGAAGCCGGATACCAGCTGTTCCAGCGAGGCCTCGCCCAGGCCCATGCCGATCAGCTCGCGCAGCGCCGCGGCAGCCGCACCCTGCGGCTCGCGGTGCAGCCGCACCAGCAGCCGCCGCCAGGCGCGGCGCTGCAGGCCGAAGTCGTTCTGCGCCAGGGTGAAGCCGGGCGCCACCCCTGCCTCCAGCGGGAACCGCGCCAGCAGGTCCTGGCAGAACGCGTGCAGCGTCATCGCGCGCAGCGGAAACGGGTCGAACAGCAGGCGTTCGTACAGCGCGCGGGCGCGCTGCAGCACGTCGGCGGCGGGCGCCAGGCCGATGCGCTCCAGCTCGCGCGCCACCGTCAACTCGTCGGCGTAGGCCAGCGTGCGCAGGCGCTCGTTGACGCGCTGGCGCATCTCGGCCGCGGCCTTGCGCGTGAACGTGAGGGCCAGGATGCGCCCCGGCGCGTGGCCGGCCAGCAGCAGCCGCAGGATGCGCGAGGTCAGCAGCCAGGTCTTGCCGCTGCCGGCCGAGGCGATCACCGCCGCGCTGCGCGCCGGCTCCAATGCCGCCAGCGGCGCCGGCGCGGGCTCGGCCCCCGGATCAGCCGGCTTCATGCCAGTCGCCCTTGCGGCACAGGCCGCGGTAGTCGCAGCGCTCGCAGGCGGCCGCATCGCCCAGCGCCGGCAGCGGCGCGCCGGCGTCCACCGCCGCCAGGCTGCGCCGCAGGCGCGCCCCCACCGCGGCGCGCAGCGTGTCCAGCCCGGCGTCCACGCGCAGCGCGCGCTGGCCCTCGCGCAGCGGCAGGTACTCGACCGCGGCCACGCGCTCGTCGAGCAGTGCGTAGTGCAGCAGCTGCACCGCCTCGCCGGCCTCCACTTCCCAGGCGGCCGGCGCGCGGCCGGTCTTGTAGTCGACCACGGTCAGCGCGCCGTCGGCCTGGGTTTCGACGCGGTCCGCCTTGCCGTGGAGCACGTGGCTGCCGTCGAACGGCCGCTCCAGGGCCACCTCCGCGCGCGCTTCGCCGGGCGGGCGCGCGGCCAGCCAGTCCAGCAGCGGCGGGATGCTGGCGCGGAACTCGGCGACCCAGACGTGCGCCAGGGCGCGCGCCTGCAGGTCGGGTGCGAATACCGCGTCGGCAATTTCAACCAGCCTGGCGCCCGCGGCGTCGCGGCCGGCCGCATCGACGCGGCCGCCGAACGGCGCAGGCAGTCCGGGCACCGCATGGGTGAAGGCTTCCAGGATGCGGTGCACGCGCAGGCCGTAGTCGCTGCGGTCCGGATCCTCGTCCGGCGCCTGCTCCGGGTACAGGCGCAGGCAGGCCGCGGCATGGAACCGGTAAGGGCAATCGATCAGTTGCTGGTGCGCGGTGGCGCTGATCCGCTGCGGCACGCGGTCCGCCGCGGCCGGCGGCGCGGGCCGCTCGCGCCGCTGCGCGGGCAGCGGTGCCGGCGTGCAGATTTCGGTGGCGGTGCCCGCGCGCCGCGCCAGCTCCGCGTCGCGCAGCCGCAGGCCGCGGGCCTGCGCGCGGCTTTCGATCGCCTCGATCCACGGGCTCAGCTGCGCCGGCTCGCCCGGCTTGTCCGCCGCGTAGGTGACGTGCACGCGCGGCGCCGCTTCCAGCGCGCGGCGCAGGCGCCACAGTCCCAGGGCATGGCGGCGTGCGAAGTCCGGCAGGCCCAGCTCGGCGCGCACCGACTGGTTGAAGAACGCCTCCGCCGGCGGCGCGCCGGGAATCTGCGCGCGCGCGGCGCCGGCCAGGATGACCGCATCGCAGCGCAGCAGCGCGCATTGCTCCAGGGTCAGCAGGCGCACCTGGGTGCCGGCGGCCTCGGCCGCCGGCGGCACGAAGGTGGCGCGTTCCACCGCGCGGTCGAGCAGGGCGCGGAACTCGCGCCACTGCACCACTTGCGGCCGCCGGGTGAGGGCCGCGCCGAGCTCGGCGAAGGTTTCCGACAGGCGCTGGCCGGCGGCGTCGTCCTGCCAGCGTTCCCAGATGCCGAGCGCGCCCAGGCTGCGCTCGAGGCCACCCAGCCAGTCCAGCGCCGGGCGCGGCCGCGACAGCCCCGGCAGGGTGCGCGCGGCGAACGACAGCCGCTCCAGCAGCGGCGCCAGCTCCGGCGTGCCGGCGGCGGCGTGGCGGAACCGCTCCAGGCCCGACTCCAGGCCGCGGCCGAACACCAGGTCGCGTTCCAGCGCCTGCAGCGCGCCGGCATCGGCCTTGAAGAAGGCGGATTTCAGCAGGTCCAGCAGCGGCCTGAACTGGAAGCCGTGCTCCAGCGCGTCCATCCAGGCGTTGAGCACCGCCGCCGCGGCGCTGGTCGACAGCACCCAGCCGGCGCGGTCCAGCAGCTCGACATCGGCACGCTCCAGCAGCGCGCGCAGCCGCCGCGCCAGGCGGCGGTCCTCGGTCACCACGGCGACCTCGCGGCAGCCGTCGAGCAAGGCCTGCCGCACCGCCAGCTCCGCGCAACGCGCTTCGTGCTCGGGGTCTTCGGCCGCGGTGATGCTCAGCGCGGGGGGCGGGCCGGGCAGCGTGCCACCCGAGGGCGCGGCATCGTCGGCCAGCATGCAGTCCAGGAACACCGGCGCGGCGCCCTCCGGCGGCGGTTGCGGCTCCAGCCGCAGCTGCGCGCACAGCGCGTCCAGCGCGGCGCCGTCGCGGCCGCTGCGCCGGCCGTGCAGCCAGATTTCGATGTCCGCCGCCGCGGGCGCCGCGTCCAGCGCGCCGCGTTCGCCGCCGCTGAGCGTGTCGAAGCCGGCCAGGTAGACCGGTTCGGCGGCGTCGAGGCCGGCAAACGCGCTGCGCAGCGCTGTGCAGTAGGCGGCGGCCGGGCTGCGGCCGGCGGTATCCTCGACGAATGCCCGCCACAGCGTGTGCACGATCTGCGCCTCGCGCGACAGCGCCGCCATCGGCACCGCGCCGTAGGCCCGGCCCAGTTGCGCCGCAAACGCCGCCTCGTCGCCGGGCAGGGTCACGGCGTTGGCGCTCAGCTCCTCGAACAGCGCAAACAGCGCCTCGGCGAGCTGCCAGACGTCCTGGCCCGGGAACAGGTTGCGGTACTTGCGCAGCGCATCGACCAGGATCAGGCGGCATTCCATCGCCGGCAGCGGCGCGGCGGCGGCGCCGCGCTCGGCGGCGAACTGCGGCAGGGTCAGGATGCGCGGGCTGAGCATCGCCCCGCCGGCCGCCGCGGCCAGGCGGCGGCGCAGCGGGGCCGCGGCGGCGGCGGCCGGCACCAGCACGCTGACGCCGGCAAGGTCGGGCAGCGCCGCGCGATGGCGCTCGACGATGCGGCCGGAAAGCTGTCCGGCGAGGTCGGCTTGCGCCGGAACGAGGATGGCGCGCCGGGCGTTCACCGGGCGGCGCGCCGGCGCATCAGCGCTCGAGCAGCTTGAACTTGTCCGGCTTGCCGTCCCAGTCGGCGGCGTCGGGCGGGGAGTCCTTCTTCTGCGTGATCACCGGCCACTTGCGCGACAACTCCTTGTTCAGCGCCAGGAAATGCGCCTGCTCGGCCGGCACGTCGTCTTCCGCGAAGATCGCCTTGGCCGGGCACTCCGGCTCGCACAGGGTGCAGTCGATGCACTCCTCCGGGTCGATCACCAGGATGTTGGGGCCTTCGTGAAAGCAGTCCACGGGGCAGACTTCCACGCAGTCCGTGTATTTGCACTTGATGCAGTTTTCGACGACGACAAAGGTCATGGCGAGCCGATTGAGAAGGTGGGACGAAGCCGGACCCGCAGGAACCGGCGCCGCTATTTTACGGCCAAACGCGGCCAATCCAGTAACCCGTCCGCCTGCCGCGCCGCCGGCGGCCCGGCAAGCGTCGGCGCGGCGGCTCAATCGCGGGTGGCGAGCTCGATGCCTTCGATCGCCGCCTGGCACATCGTGACGATCTCCTCGGGGGTGATCACGTAGGGCGGCATCAGGTACACGACGTTGCCCAGCGGCCGCAGCAGCACGCCCTTTTCCAGGCCGTGGCGGTAGACGCGCAGGCCGCGGCGCTCCGCCGCCGGGTAGGGCTCGCGCTTGCGCGGATTCTTCGCCAGCTCCACCGCCAGGATCATGCCCTGCTGGCGCAGGTCGATGACGTTGCGGTGGCTGGACAGCCCGGCCATCGCCGCCCACATCAGCTGCGCCAGCCGGCGGTTGGCGGCCAGCACGTCGGATTGCTCGAACAGCTCCAGCGCCGCCAGCGCCGCGGCGCAGGCCAGCGCGTTGCCGGTGAAGCTGTGCGAGTGCAGGAACGCCTTGCCGGCGGCGTAGTCGGCGTAGAACGCCTGGTACACCGTGTCGGTGGTCATCACCACCGACAGCGGCAGCGTGCCGGCGGTCAGGCCCTTGGACAGGCACAGGAAGTCCGGGCTGGCCGGCTGCGTCTGGCCGGCGGCGAATGACATTGGGTCATTCGCCGCTGTGCCAAACGCCCACTCCCATGCGAACAGCCGGCCGGTGCGGCCGAAACCCACCGCGATCTCGTCGGCGATCAGGTGCACGCCGTGGCGGGTGCAGGCCTCGCGCAGCAGGCGCAGGTAGATCGGGTGGTACATGCGCATGCCGCCGGCGCACTGCACCAGCGGTTCCAGGATCACCGCGGCCACCGTGCCGGCGTGCTTCTGCAGCGCTTCCTCCATGTCGCGGAAGCGGCGCCGCGTGTGATCTTCCCAGGACTCGCCCGGCGTGCGCTCGAAGCAGTCCGGCGAGCGCACGTAGACCGGCTCCATCAGCAGCGGCGCGTAGGCGTCGCGGTACATGCCGGCGCCGCTGACCGCCAGCGCGCCCAGGGTCTCGCCATGGTAGCCGTTGCTCAGCGCGATGTAGCGGGTCTTGCCGGGCTGCCCGCAGTTGCGCCAGTAGTGCGCGCTCATCTTCAGCGCCACTTCCACCGCCGAGCTGCCGTTGTCGGCGTAAAAGCAGCGGCTCAGGCCGGGCGGGGCCACCGCGCACAGCTTTTCCGACAGCCGCACCACCGGCTCGTGGGTGAAGCCGGCCAGCAGCACATGGTCGAGCCGGTCCAGTTGCTCCTTCAGGCGCGCCACCACGTGCGGGTGGCGATGGCCGAAGATGCTGGTCCACCAGGAGCTCACCGCGTCGATGTAGCGGCGGCCCTCGAAGTCCTCCAGCCACACGCCCTGCGCCGAGCGGATCGGCACCAGCGGCAGCCATTCGTGGTCCTGCATCTGCGTGCAGGGGTGCCAGACGTGGGCCAGGCTGCGCCGGGTCCAGCTTGCGTTGTCGTTCACGGTTTCGAGGTTGACAGTTTTCCGGTTAGAAGGAATTGTAGCGGCCGGCGAAAAAACGCCGCGCCCCGGCGCTGCCGCGGGGTGCTTCGGGGGCTCTGCAACAGGGGGGACCAATGAGCAGGACAACATCCGCCGGCGCCGCTGCGCCGGTGCCGCCGGCCGCGGTCGGCCGCCTCGTCGCCGCGCTGCGCAACCGCCTGATCCGGCTTTACCGCAGCCTGGTGCCGGCCCCCGCGGCGATGCTTGAAATGATCATGGCCGCGTGGTTCAGCCAGGCGCTGAACGTCGCCGCGCGGCTGGGCATTGCCGACGCCCTGGCACAGGGGCCGCGCTCGGCGCAGGACCTGGCCGCCGCGCTGGGCGCCAATCCCGACGCGATGCACCGCCTGCTGCGCGTGCTTGCCGCCGAGGGCGTGTTCGAGCGCCGCGCCGACGGCCGCTATGCGCTCAACCGCCTGGGCGCCGCGCTGCGCTCGGATTCGCCCGACTCGGTGCGCGATTTCGCCCGCTTCCTCGGCGGCGCGCCGCACTGGGAGCATTGGGCGCACCTGCTGGATTCGGTCAAGTCGGGCAAGCCCTGCGTGGACACTTTGCGCGGCATGCCGTTCTTCCAGTACCTCGAGCACGACCCGCAGCTGGCCGCCGACTTCAACGGCGCCATGATCAGCGTATCCAACGCCGCCATAGCGCCGGTGCTGGGCGCCTACGATTTTTCGCGTTTCTCCACGGTCGCCGACGTCGGCGGCGGCCACGGCCGCCTGCTGGCCGCCATCCTGGCGCGCCACGGGCGCCTGAGCGGCCTGCTGTTCGACCTGCCCGAGGTGGTGGCCGGCGCCGCGCCGGTGCTGGCGCAGGCAGGCGTGGCGCAGCGCTGCCGGGTGGAGCCGGGGTCTTTCTTCGACGGTGTGCCGGCCGGCGCCGACGCCTACCTGCTCAAGCACATCATCCACGACTGGGACGACGAGCGCTGCCTGCAGATCCTCGGCCATGTGCGCAAGGTCGTTCCGCCCGGCGGCACGCTGCTGCTGGTGGAACTGGTGCTGCCGCCCGACGGCGGACGCCATCCCGGCAACCTGCTGGACCTGGAGATGCTGGCCAGCGCCGGCGGGCGCGAGCGCACCGCGCAGGAGTACGGCGCACTGCTCGCGCGCGCCGGCTTCCGCATGCGCCGCTGCGTGCCCACAGTGGGGCCGCTGTCGGTGGTGGAGGCGGTGCCGGCCTGAGCGCGCGGCGCAGGCCGGGGCGATTGCCCGCCGGGACATGACATGCTAGAAATGCGCCGATGAGCTTTGGGCGCACGCCACGTATCCTCCTGCTGCTGGCCTTTTTCGCCGGCCAGATGTTCGCGCTGGCGCACGCCGCCCGGCACGAGCTCGTCGAGCAGGGCAAGACGCCTTGCGAGATCTGCGCGATCGCCCACGCCTCGCCGGTTCCGGCAGCCGAAGCGGTGCCGGCGGTGCAGGCCATCGCGCACGTGGCGCTCGACGTCCGGCCGGCGCCCGCTCCGCTCGACAGCCGTCCGTTCGAACGGCCCAATACCCGCGGCCCCCCGATCCACCTCGCTTAATCGGATTCCTTGAGTTTCCCCGGCGCCGGCTGACCGCCTGTGGCGCCTGAACCGATTTTCGAGGTCCCTCATGTGTATTCCAGCGACACCCGCCGGTACGCCGGCGGGCCGCCCGGTCGGCGCGTCTGCCTTGTCGATGCCTGCAGGTGCGCCTGCTGCATCTTTTAATCTGTTTCGCGCGCTCGCCGCCGCGCTGCTGGCGGCCGCATTCGCGGCGGCACCCCGCCAGGCACATGCCGCCGATGTGCCCGCGCCGGCTTCGGAAACCCGCGCCGGCATCGTCCAGGGCAGCGTCACCGGCAGCGACGGCAAGCCCGCGAGCGGTGCCCGTATCCAGCTCGCCGACGGCGCCGGCAAGCCGGTTGCCGGCACGCAAAGCGACGCCCAGGGACGCTTCAGCATCGCCGGGGTCGCGCCGGGCCGCTACACGGTCAGCGCAGCCGGCTCCGGCGGCGTTGCCGCCAGTGCGCCGGTGCAGGTGGCGCCGGGCGGCACCGGCCAGGCGCGCCTCGCGCTCGGGGCGAAGGAGCTCGAAGCCGTCACCGTCACCGCGCGCCGCTTCGAGCGGGCGCGCAACAACCTGTCGCCGTCCACCGGCAGCAGCCAGTACAGTTTCAGCGAGAAGGCCATCGACAAGCTGCCCGAGGGCGACCACACGCCGTTCAACCGCGTGCTGCTGCAGGCGCCCGGCGTGGCCAACGATTCGTTCGGCCAGGTGCATGTCCGCGGCGACCACAACGACCTGCAGTACCGCATCAACGGCATCATCCTGCCGGACGGAGTCAACGGCTTCGGCCAGGTGTTCGACACGCGCTTCGCCAAGAGCATCACCCTGAACACCGGCGCGCTGCCGGCGCAGTACGGCCTGCGCACCGCCGGCGTGATCGACATCGCCACCAAGGATCGCTTCGACGGCGGCGACGTCGACCTCTACGGCGGCAGCCACGACACCTTCAACCCGGGCTTTCAGCTCGGCAAGACCAGCGGCCCGTTCAGCGCCTACGTCACCGGCCAGTTCCTGTCGGGCAACCTGGGCGTGGAAAACCCGACCAGCTCCAGCACCGCGATCCACGACCGGACGCAGCAAGGCAAGGGCTTCGGCTATTTCTCGTACCTGCTGAGCCCGCACACCAAGCTCAGCGCGGTGCTGGCCGCCACCGGCACGCGCCTGGAGATCCCCAACAACCCCGGCCAGGCGCCCAACCCGGACTTCGTCGGCCAGCTGAACGCAAGCGGCGAGAAAACCGCCGGCATCACCTCCGCCGGGCTGGACGAGCGCCAGTACGAGCGCAACCAGTACGGCATCGTCGCCCTGCAGGGCGTCGGCGCCGGGGACATCAACTACCAGCTCGCCGTGTTCGACCGTATCAGCACGGTCGAGTTCGCGCCGGATCCGCTGGGCGACCTGGCATTCAACGGCGACGCCGCGCGCATCAAGCGCAAGGCCTCGGCGCTGGGCCTGCAGGGCGACCTGAGTGTTCCGCTGGGCGAGTCGCACCGGCTCGGCGCCGGCGTTTCGGCGACCACCGAGGACGACCGTGCCGACAATTCTTCCACGGTGTTCACCGTGGGCGCGCCGGCGGCACTGCCGCCGGCCTGCGCCGCCGGCCAGACGCTGAGCGGCGACGCCGGCGCCTGTTACGGCGGGCCGGTGCGCGTGGTCGACAACAATCCGAAGAACGGCAATACGCTGCTCAGCCTGTACCTGCAGGACAAATGGGACTTGAGCGACAGCCTGACCGTCAACTACGGCCTGCGCTACGACAAGGTCAACGCGTTCACCAGCGGCAGCCAGGTCAGCCCGCGCATCGGCATGATCGACTACCTGACGCCGCGCATCACGCTCCATGCCGGCTACGCCCGCTATTTCACCCCGCCGCCCAACGAGCTGGTCGCCGGCCGCTCGCTGGCGCGGTTCGCCGGCACCACCAACGATCCCGCCTACCTGGGAAACTCGACGCGCAACGACGGCGTGCGGCCGGAGCGCTCGCACTATTTCGACGCCGGCGTCACCTGGCAGGCCGGCGCCGGGCTCAGCGTCGGGCTGGACGGCTATTACCGCTATGCGCGCAACCTGATCGACGAGGGCCAGTTCGGCCAGGCCCTGATCTTCACGCCGTTCAACTACGACACCGGCCACGTCTACGGGCTGGAACTCAGCGGCACCTACCGCCGCGGCAACTTCAGCGGCTACCTGAACCTGGCGCGCTCGCTGGCCCAGGGCACCAATATCGTCTCCGGCCAGTTCAACTTCAGCCAGCAGGACCTGGACTACCTGCGCAGCCATTACATCTACCTGGACCACGACCAGGGGCTGACCGGGTCGGGCGGCATTTCCTACCTGTGGTGCGGCACCACGTTCGGGATCGACGGCACTTACGGCAGCGGCCTGCGCAGCACCCCGGCCGGCTTCGCCCCCAACGCCGGCAAGCTGCGCCCGAACCTGCAATTCGATTTCTCGGCAAGCCGCACGCTGCGCGTCAGCGAGGGCTTCGGCGACCTCGGGCTGCGGGTGGCGGTGCTGAACGTGCTGGACCGCGACAACCAGATCCGCAGCGGCACCGGCATCGGCGTCGGTGCGCCGCAGTTCGGCCCGCGCGCCGCGCTGTATTTCGGCATCACCAAGCCGTTCGGGGCCTTATAGGGCCGCCGGCTTGCGCTATAGGTCCTTGAGCAGCACGATCGAGCGCCGCTGGTAGTTGTAGATTCGCTGCTTCTGCATCGGCAGGTCCTCGATGCGGCCCTGCACGAAGCCGTGCTCGATGAACCAGTGCGGCGTGTGGGTGGTGAGCGAGAACAGCTGCTTCAAGCCGAGCTTGCGCGCGGTTTCCTCGGCGCGCCGCAGCAGCGCCTCGGCGCGGCCGGAACGGCGGTAGTCGGGGTGCACCGCGACGCAGGAGAACTCGCCCATCTGGTTCTGCGGGAACGGGAACAGCGCGCTGCAGGCGATCACCGTGCCGTCGCGCACCATCACGTCGAAGAAGCTGATCTCCAGCTCGAGCTGCTCGCGCGAGCGCGGCACCAGCACGCCGCTGTCCTCCAGCGGCTTGATCAGGGCCAGGATGCCGCCGATGTCCTCGATGCTGGCCTCGCGCACCGACTCGTAGTTCTCGTCGGAATAGAACATCAGGCCGCAGCCGTCGCGGGTGTAGAGCTCGCGCAGCAGCGCGCCGTGCGGATCCGCCCCGATCAGGTGCACGCGCTTGACGCCGCCGCGGCCGGCCGCCAGCGCCGACTGCAGCAGCGCCCGGTCTTCCGCCGAAATGCTGACCGGCGCGGGCGAGGCGGCCAGCAGCCGCTCGGCCTCGCCCAGCGGCAGCTGGCCGGCGTCGCCGGTTTCGTCGGCGAGCTGCCAGCGGTCCGGGGCCGAATCCAGCACGAAGATGAGCTTGTCGGCGGCCAGCCCGGTGGCGACCGACTGCGCGACGTCGCCGGCGCGCAGGTTGAAGATTTCGCCGGTCGGCGAATAGCCGATCGGCGACAGCAGGGCGATGCGATCCTGCGCCAGCACGTCGCGGATGCTGGCGATGTCGACGCGCCGCACTTCGCCGGTGAGCTGGTGGTCCACGCCGTCGCGGATGCCCACCGGCCGCGCGGTGACCCAGTTGCCGCCGCTGACCTTGAGCCGCGCGCCGCCCATCGGCGTGCTGGCCAGCCCGGTGCTGAGCTTGGCCTCGATGTCCATGCGCAGGCCCCCGACCGCGGCCTTGACGCACTCCATGGCGGCGGCGTCGGTGATGCGCAGATCGCCGGCGAATTGCGGCTTCTGGCCGCGCGCGGCGAGCTGCTGCTCGATCTGCGGCCGCACGCCGTGCACCAGCACTAGCTTCACGCCCAGGCTGTGCAGCAGGGCGATGTCGTAGATGAGCTGCTCGAAGTCCGGCCGCAGGGCGGTTTCGCCGCCGAAGGCGACCACGAAGACGCGGCCGTTGTGGGCATGGATATAGGGCGCCGCGCCGCGCAGCGCAGCGACGAAATCGCGGCTGGCGGCCGCTTCGGGCGGGTGCGCTGCGTCGTTCATGGGGCGCAAGTTTACGCTGCCGCGGCCCGCCGCGGCTGGTCCGCGGCGGCGCCGCGGGACGGGCCGGGGCGGGCGGTATACTATTCGGCATGTCCAATTCGCTGCACTACGCCGACGTCGCGGCGGTGCTCGCCCGGCTCGGGTGCGACGACGATCCCAGCACTTTCCACGGCGTGCTGTGCGGCGCGCTGTGCCGCCAGCTGCCGCAGGAGATCGATCCCGTGGAGCTGCTCGGCGAGGGTGCCGGGCCGATCGACGCGCGCGGCCGCGGCGAGCTGCTCAAGCTGCGCGACGCTGCCGCCGGCGCGCTCACCGACCTGCACGACGGCTTCACCCCGCTGCTGCCCGAGGATACGGTGGAGCTGGCGCAGCGTGCGCAGGCGCTCGGTGCCTGGTGCCAGGGCTTCCTGTTCGGCCTGGCCGGGCGCATCAAGCTGGAACTGCGCGACTGTTCCGAGGAAGTGCGCGAGATCGTGCGCGACTTCACCGAGTTCAGCGGCGCGGCGCTGGACGCCGCCGACGACCTGGAAGTCGAGGAAAACGCCTACGCCGAGCTGGTCGAATACCTGCGCGTGGGCGCACAGCTGGTCTACATGGAGCTGCACCCGCGCCCGCACGCGGCCGGAACCTTATCGTCCACACTGCACTAGTCCCGCCATGCCCGCACCCACTGCCGCAGAACTCGACGAATACGCCGCGCGCCGCGCGCGCCTGATGGAAGCTGTCGGCGCCGACGGCATCGCCATCGTGCCGGCCGCGCGCGAAACCGTGCGCAACCGCGACGTGCATTACCGCTTCCGCCAGGACTCCGATTTCTGGTACCTGACCGGCTTCGGCGAGCCCGACGCGGTGGCGGTGCTGGCGCCGGGGCGCGACGGCGGGGCCTTCGTGCTGTTCGTGCGCGAGCGCAACAAGGAGCGCGAGATCTGGGACGGCCGCCGCGCCGGGCCCGAAGGCGCGGTGAAGACCTACCGCGCGGACCAGGCCTACGCCGCCGCCGAGCTCGACCGCATGCTGCCCGCGCTGCTGGCGGGCCGCTCCAAGGTGTTCTACACGCTCGGCGAGCACCCCGAGTGGGACGTCAAGATCACCGCCTGCGTGCGCGAGATCCGCGAGGTTTCGCGGCGCGGCCCGGCCGCGCCCACCGAGTTCGTTGCGCTCGACACCAGCCTGCACGAACTGCGCCTGATCAAGACGCCGGCCGAGCTGGCGGCGCTGCGCCACGCCTGCGCCGTGTCCGCGCAGGCCCATGTGCGCGCCATGCGCGCGTCGGCGCCGGGCGTGTGGGAATGGCAGGTGGCGGCGGAGATCCACCACGAATTCGAGAAGCACCGCATGGAGCCCGGCTACGGTTCCATCGTCGGCGGCGGCGACAACGCCTGCATCCTGCACTACACCGAAAACGACGCGCAGCTCGCCGACGGCGACCTGCTGCTGATCGACGCCGGCGGCGAATTCCGCGGCTACACCGCCGACATCACCCGCACCTTCCCGGTCAACGGCCGCTTCAGCGGCCCGCAAAAGGACGTCTACGAGGTGGTGCTGGCGGCGCAGAAGGCCGCCATCGCCGAGTTGAAGCCGGGCAACTCCTCGGGCCGCCCGCACGAGGTCGCCACCCGCGTGCTGACCGAGGGCATGGTGGCGCTGGGCCTGCTGCAGGGCGATCCGGACGAGCTGATCCACACCGAGAAGCACCGCCAGTTCTACATGCACGGCACCGGTCACTGGCTGGGCATGGACGTGCACGACGTCGGCCGCTACAAGCTGCAGGGCCAGCCGCGGCCGTTTGCCGAGGGCATGGTGATGACGGTGGAGCCGGGGCTGTACATCGCCCCCGACGCGCCGGGCGTCGACCCGCGCTTCCGCGGCATCGGCATCCGCATCGAGGACGACGTGCTGGTCACCGCCGCCGGGCCGGAAGTGCTGACGCCGGGCGTGCCCAAGGAAGTCGCCGACGTCGAAGCGCTGATGCGGGGCTAGCCTGTGCCGGCTTCGTCAGGGCCGGCATCGGTGCAAGCCGCGGTGGTCGCGCCGGCAGTGTGCGCCGACTGCGGCGCGCCGGTATCCGGCAACTACTGCCCGCACTGCGGGCAGGAAACCCACATCGAAACGCCGACCGTGCGGCAGTTCGTGCACGAGTTGATGGACCAGTACGTGGCGGTGGAAGGCAAGCTCGGCCGCACCTTGCGCGTGCTGCTGCTGCGCCCGGGCCAGCTCACGCAGGACTACCTGGAAGGCCGCCGCCAGCGCTACGTGCGGCCGCTGAAGCTGTATTTGAGCGTGAGCGTGGTGTTCTTCGGCCTGCTCGGCCTGCTGCCCGGGCTGATGCACGCGCCGGCGCTGCATGGCCCGGTGGTGGAGTTCGACGACGGCAAGGCCGCGGACGCGGCGCCGGCCGCAACCGAGCCGAGGCCATCGCCAGATACCGGCGCGGCGGCGGAGCGGCAATTCGAGTCCGGCCTCGAGCGCCGCGCGCGGAATTTCGGCCGGCTGCCGCCGGAGCGGCAGAAACAGGAGCTGCTCGGCAAGCTGCTGGACGACGCTCCCTATGCGATGTTCCTGCTGCTGCCGTACAGCGCGCTGCTGCTGCGCTGGCTGTTCCGCGGCAATCGCCTGCTGTACGGCGCGCACCTGTTGTTTTCGCTGCACCTGCACTGCTTCGGCTTCATCGCGCTGGCGCTGTTCCTGGCGCTGCACCTGCTGCCGGCCTGGGTGCTGTTCGCCGCATTCGGCGGCTACGTGTTCGTGGCGCTGCGGCGCGTCTACGGCGGCGGTACGCGGCGCATCCTGTGGCGCATGGCGGCCTTGACCGCGCTGTATTTCCCGGTGGTGGCCCTGACCGCCCTGTCGGGCGTGATCAGTGCGGTGCTGGGCGGCGGCGCTTGAGCGCGGCCGGCGCGGACCAGACGGTGGACATCGCCATCGTCGGCGGCGGCCTGGCCGGCGCGAGCCTGGCGGTGGCGCTTGCGGAAGCGCCGTTGCGGCTGGCCCTGATCGAATCGGCGGCGCCGCCGGCCGGGCAGCCGGCCTGGGACGAGCGCTGCATCGCCTTGAACGACGCCAGCCGGCGCATCTTCGAAGCCTGCGGCGTCTGGCAGGCGCTGCGCGGCGCGGCCGCGCCGATCCTGGCGACGCATATTTCCGAGCAGGGCCGCTTCGGCACCGCGCGTTTCGCCGCCGCCGATGCGGGGCTCGAGGCGCTGGGCTACAACGTTCCGCTGCGCGCCATCGGCGCGGCGCTGCTGGCGCGGCTGCGCGCGATGCCGCGCCTGCGCCTGCTGCAGCCGGCGCGGGTGGAGGCGCTGGACTGCGCCGGCGACACGGTGCGGCTGTCGGTGCGTACCGCAGGCACCGTACAGGTGCTTGCCGCGCGCCTGGTCGCCGCCGCCGATGGCGCGGATTCGTCGGTGCGGCGCCTGCTCGGCATCGGCGCGGAGCGGCGCGACTATGGCCAGCAGGCGATCGTCAGCGCGGTGCGCCTGGCGCGGCCGCACCGCGGCGTGGCCTACGAGCGCTTCACGCCGCAGGGGCCGGTGGCGTTGATCCCCAAGCCCGGCGACACTGCTTCGCTGGTGTGGAGCGTGCCGCAGGAGCAGGCCGCGCGCCTGCTGGCGCTGGACGACGCCGGCTACCTGGCCGCCGTGCAGCAGGCCTTCGGCGGACGGCTCGGCAACTTCCTGGCGCTGGGCCGCCGCTGGGCCTTTCCGCTGGCGCGGGTCATGAGCGAGCGCCTGGTGGCGCCGCGCGTGGTGCTGGTCGGCAACGCCGCGCAGAGCCTGCACCCGGTGGCGGCGCAGGGCTTCAACCTGGGCCTGCGCGACGTCGCCGCTCTGGCCGCCCAGGTGTCCGGCGCCGCGGACCCGGGCGACTCCGGCTTATTGTCGGCCTACGAGTCCAGCCGCCTGCACGATCGCGGCCGTGCCGGCGGCCTCACGGACCTGATGGTGCGCGCGTTCTCCAACCGTGTGCCGGGCCTGGCGCAGGGGCGGCACTGGGGGCTGGTCGCCGTGGACCTGCTGTCGCCGCTGCGCGAGTCGGTGTTGCGGCAGCATCTGGGGCATTTTGGGTTGCCTGGTGGGGTGGCTGGATATAGCGCCAAGGTCTCGTCGTGACGCGATCATTCGCCGTTGCATGTTCAACGTGGCCGTCCCTGGCGAGACGACGCGGCTGCCGGAACCCCCGGCCCGGCCATCCATGGCCGGGCGATCGGGAGCGCAGGCAATGACATCGAGTCATTGCCTAAGCGCGCTCCCTCTCCCCTCGGGGGAGAGGGTTGGGGTGAGGGGTAGATGAGGCACCGGGGCCGCGACTTAGCGCGGAACCTGCGCCAATGCTCCACCGACGCCGAGGCGCTGCTATGGTCGAAGCTGCGTAATCGGCAGATTGCCGGTTGCAAGTTCCGCAGGCAGCAGCCGATCGGCAGATTTGTGGTCGATTTCGTTTGCCTTGAATGCAAGCTGGTTGTTGAACTGGACGGTGGTCAACATGCTGTGGAGATTTCCAAGGATGAAACTCGGACCGAGTTCCTGAATGGGGAAGGGTATCGAGTGCTGAGGTTTTGGAATAACCAGGTTTTGCCGCAGATCGATTCTGTTCTTGAGGCGATTGCAGAGGCCTTGGCGGCTTCGATCCACCCCTCACCCAACCCTCTCCCCCAAGGGGAGAGGGTCTAGAACGGCAGGCTTATTCGTTGGCGTCACAGGATTATGAAGTGGTTGTAGTCGGCGGCGGCCCGGTCGGCGCCGCCGCGGCGCTGGCCCTGGCGCGCGAAGGCTTCCGCGTGGCCCTGGTCGAGCGGCAAGCCGCCGCGCCGGCGTTCGATCCGGCCGACTACGACCTGCGCATGTACGCCATCTCGGCGCAGTCGCAGCAGTTCCTGCAGCAACTCGGCGCCTGGGCGGGGATCGCGGCGGCGCGGGCCTGCGCCTACCGCGGCATGCGCGTCTGGCAGCGCGGCCCGGAGCACGCCTTGTGCTTCGACGCCGCCGAAGCCGGGCGTGCCGAGCTCGGCTGGATCGTCGAGCACAGCCTCATCGTCCAGGCCTTGCGCGAACGGCTGGATGGCGTGGACCTGATCGCCGGTGCAACGGTGGCGACGGTACGCTTCGAAGCCGGCGGCGCGGCCCTGCATCTTGCCGACGGCCGGCGCCTGCAGGCGCGCCTGGTGCTGGCCGCCGACGGCGCCGATTCGCAGCTGCGGCAGATGGCCGGGATCGAATCGGCGGGATGGAGCTACGCCCATCGCGCCATCGTCTGCCACGTATCGACCGCGCGGCCGCACCAACATATCGCCTGGCAGCGTTTCCTGCGCAGCGGCCCGCTGGCGTTCCTGCCGCTGGCCGACGGGCGCAGCTCGATCGTCTGGTCGGCGGAGCCGCCGCTCGCCGCGGAGCTGCTGGCGCTGGACGATGCGGCGTTCTGCGCGCGCCTGGCCGAGGCGGCGGAACATGCGCTGGGCGAAGTCGTCGGCACCACCCGGCGCATCGCCTTTCCTCTGCGGCTGGCGCACGCGCGCGACTACGTGCGCGCCGGCCTGGCGCTGGTCGGCGACGCCGCCCACGTCATCCACCCGATGGCGGGCCAGGGCGTGAACCTTGGCCTGGCCGATGCGCAATGCCTGGTATGCACGCTGGCCGCCGCGCGCACGGCCGGACGTGATTGCTGGAGCCTGCGCACCTTGCAGCGCTACGCACGCGAGCGCAAGGCGGCGAACCTGGAAATGCAGGCGCTGACGGAGGCGCTTTACCGCGGCTTCCGCTTGCCGCTGCCGGGCCTGCGCGCCGCGCTGGGCCTGGGCATGGAGGCGCTCAACCGCGCCGCGCCGCTGAAGTCCTGGCTGGCCGGGCGCGCCAGCCGGAGCTGAGGCCGGCGGGCGCTTTCAGGCCGCAGCCAGCCGCCGCGCAACGCCGGCCAGGATCGCCGCGCGGTCCTGCTCCCGGTAGCGGTCGGAAAATGCTTGCGCGGCGTTGCGCAAGGCCGGGTCGGAGAGGGCCTGCTCCAGCGCAGCGGCGACGTCGAAGGGCCCCTGGATCGGCGCGGCGACCGCGGCGCCGATCTGCTGGGCGCGGCGCGCCACCAGGGTGCGCTCCACCTGGTCGGGCCAGAGCACGCCGGGCTTGCCGGCGAGCAGCATTTCCGCCACGGTGCCGTGCGCCGCGTATTGCAGGTAGGCGTCGCATTGCTCGGCGGCCTGCCGCATGTGCACGTTGCGCGTGGCGATGGCCATGCCGGGCCGCAGGAAGGCGGCGAGCCGCCCGCGGTCGATTTCGGCGCTGCGCAGCAGCACCCTGGCGCGGCTGCTTGCCAGGGCGCGCAGCATCGTTTCCAGCTGCTGGTGCGGCCGCAGGTAGGCGAAGATGCGCGGCCCGTCGCCCGGCGGCCACGCCGGCTCGGCCCCGGCGGACAGGTCCGGCATGCCGGCGTACGCCTCGCCGCTGCGGCCGTCGTAATGGTCGAGCTCGGGGTAGGTCAGCAGCACCCGTTCGACGCCGCCGAAGATTTCCCGCAAGTCGCCGTAGGGCGCCAGCCGCAGCAGGCGCAGGGCGGCGTTGAGCTCGAGCAGCACCTTGGCGTCGTTGTCGGCAAGCGTGGTGTCGTCCACCGTCAGCCAGGGCTGGAAGCTCGGCAAGGGCCGCTGCAGCGGCGGCTGGTAGAAGCCGGTGCCGATGGACAGGCATGGCAGCCCCAAAGAGCGCGCGGCGATCTGTGCGATCGGGCTATGGTCGGCGACGACGCGCTCGACGCGGTACACCCGCATCATCTCGCGCCAGGCCGACAGCCGCGCGGCGAGCCCGGCCGGATCGTCGAAGCCGATGTTGTGCAGCAGGCTGGCATAGCTGAACTGCACCGCTACCGGCGTGAGTCCCGGGCCCAGGCGCACCGGTGCCTGCACCACCGGGCCGAGCTCGGGCTCCAGCATGGCGCCCGCCGCCTCCAGCTGCTTGACCGCGAACACGCAGGAATGCCCCGTAGCGCGCAGCGCGCCGGCCAGGGCGCGCAGCTCGGCGACATGGCCGAGCCCGCCGCCGAGCTCCCAGGCCAGCAGCACCCGGCTCAAGCCGCCGCTCCGCCCGCATCCATCGCCGTGGTGGCCCCTGCGGCCGCCGACGCGGCTACCAGCATTCCATCACTTCGTCGAGCGGGAACGGGATGCCCACCCGCGTGCAGGTCGCCGCGACCCGTTCCACCACCGGCTGCGCGCGCTCGTACCAGTCCGGGTGCCGGCGGCGCGCGCCGTCGTCCGCCACGAAGCGGCCGATTTCCAGGCCGCTCTCGTAGCGGCGGTGGAAGCGCAGGGCCTGCGCCTGCATGCGCTCGGCGCCGTAAACCACCACCTGCAGCGAGGAGCGGTTGGCCGACAGCCCGGTGGTGGCCACGTAGTAGTGGTATTGCTCCCAGTAGCGCAGGTAGGCGTCGAAATAATCCATGCGCGCCAGCTCTTCGGCGGTGCAGCCGGTGTAGACCAGGTCGCGGCGGCACCAGTCCTCGATGTTGGAGCGCACGGTGAAGCGGCCGTCGGCAGGCAGCCCGCCGGATTTTTCGTAGGTGGAGATGCAGGCAGCCACCGGGTGGCGCAGCGTGACCAGGTGCTCCACCGCCTCGCCGAGGACGCGGTGGAAAAAGCCGCCGGCGTAGATGCCCTTGGTCAGCTTCTTGGGCACCACGACCTTGCCGGAATGGCGCCGCTGCCCGGCGAACATCAGTTCCACCATGGTCAGGTATTCGGCCATGGTTTGCAGGCTCAGCACCCAGCTGTTGGCCTGCGGCGACAGCTCGAACGGCCCGGCTTCGGGAAAGCCGTCGTGCGCCAGGGCGTTGGGCAGGCGCTTCGGATCGTAGCCCAGCGCGCGGCACAGCTCCGCGGTGAGGTAGGAGCCGCCGGTGCGCGGGATGCCGACGATGTTGACGAAGTGGAAGCGGTACTGCAGCTCGCGGATCGGCGCCAGGTCGCCGGTGAGCAGGCTCAGCAGCAGGCCGTAGGCGCGGGCGATGTGCGCGCGTCCGCGCGCGTCGTTCATCACGCGGGGGGCGTCCTGCGTGGCGCGCCGCTGCAGCTCCGGCAGGCCGTAGTTGAGCGCCTCGGAAAGCTGGTCGGCCCATTCGTTGTCCTCGAACGGCCGGTTGTCCAGCAGGTGGGCGAGGAAGTCCACGAACACCGGCGATACCGGCAGTTCGCGGTCAGTCAGCTTGATTTCGACGCCCATGTGCGGTCATGTCGAGCAGCTTGGCGAAGTTTTCCAGGGACAGCAGGTGGGCATAGATTGCACGCAGTTCGCCCTTGCGCGCCAGCAGCTTGGTTTCCTTGCTGCCCAGCGCGTCGAGCTTTTGCTCGTCCACCCGGAACAGGCCCTGCAGCCGCAATTGCTGGCCGCCCTGCGGCACCGCCAGCGCCTCGAACGGGGTGAACAGGCCGAAGGCCTCCACCCGCTTGGCGAACGAGCGCGTCTGCTGGCGCGCGCCCTCCACCGCCTCGATCAGCTGCAGCACCGGTGCCCAGCCGGGCGTGGGCTCGCCGGCGCTGTCGAACAGCGGGCTTGCCGAAGGCACCAGCTGGTCTTCCTGCACGCAGATCAGCCGCTGCGCCTCACTGCCCTGCGCCGCCGGGATCTCGGCGATGCAGAACGGGTAGCGGCGCACATAGGCGGGGATGTAGGCATGCGGCCGCCATTGCCCGTCGGCGCCGACGAAAAGGTTTTCCCGCGCGCGCAGGCCGAGCACGGCCACCGGCTGGTACTCGCCGCTGCGCTCGTCGCGCACGAATGCGATGGGATAGTCGAGCGCCGCCTTGGCCAGTTCCACCGCGCTGAGGAAGACGCTGTTGAGGCCGGCGCACCACGCGAGGCTGCGGTCCGGGCGCAGGCCCAGCCCGCCGTGGCGGTGGCGGTCCAGCGGCACCAGGGTGCCGTAGCCCGGCGGCGAATTGAGCGTGATCTGGTTCATTTCCCTGCGATGGTGGTGCAGACGCCCGCCTTGGCAGCGCCTGGGCGCCGCACGCGGCAGTTGCGGCGCGGAATTACGAAGAACCTCAACTCCATTCCGATGAATCGGCCGGTGCCCCGCCTGGCAGGGCGGGGCACCGGTGCATGGCGACGACTAGCCGCCGCACTGCGTGGGGTTCGGCACCGGGTCGATGTGCAGGAAGTGCGGCTCGCCCGGCAGCCGGATCACCGTGCCGTCGGCCAGCACCAGCACGTACTGGAACCGTTCGACGGTCACCGAGCCCTTGTCGGTGGTGACGACGATGCTGTCGGAATAGACCGAAGTGACCAGCCCGCCCAATGCGCTGGCGCCCGGCGGCAGCGCCGCCGCGATCACCGGGTCGGTGGCGCAGGTCGAGTCGCAGATCACCGCCAGGTAGTCGGTGCCGCGGATACCGACGGTGGCAACCGGCGTGGCCACCTGGTAGTCGTCGTGGTTGATCTTGCCGATCAGGCCGCTGACCGAGCGGAAGCCGCCTTTGAGCAGGCGGAAGAACGCGTGGGACGCGCCGGCCTGCGGCGCGGTGGACACCAGCGGCGCCGGCTGCGGCTGTGCCGCTACGGGCGCGGCCGGCTTGGGCGCGGCCGGTGCTGCCGGGGCGGCGGCGCCACCGGTCTTGTCGACGTAGTCGACCACCTGGAAGCGCGTATTCGGACGCAGCAGGAAGAAGCCGCCGTCGCTGAACTTCAGGTCGATGTAGCTGGCGGCTCCCGTGTGCACCATGTCGCCCGAATACACCGGGTCGCCTTTGGCCATGGCCCGGATCGAGCCGTCGGTGCCGGTGGCAGTGCCTCGCCCGGTGAGCAGGGTGACCGTGCCTGCCGGCGTGGCCGCCCCGGCCACCGCCGGGAGCAACAGGAACAATGCCAGGACCGGCGCCAGCCTGGCGCCGCGCAAGCGCTGCGGGTGTCTCATTAAGTGCCTCCGATGCCGCAGCTCAGCGCCGGCTGCTGCGAGGTCTGCAGGTCGATGAAGCCGCGGTTGGCGTCGTTGACGCCGTCGTTGTTGACGTTGCCCGGATCGGGCGGGTAGCCCAGCACGCCCTGCGCCGGCTGGTCGTTGTTGTAGTCGCTCGGCGTCAGCGGAATGGTGTTGGGGTCGATCGTGGTGTTGTTGAGCAGGATCTCGTCGCCCAGCACCAGCACCTGGCCGCCGGTGTTGATCGCATCCGGGTAGTAGGTGGTGCCGCCGGAAGCGAACACCAGGTTGGTGTTGCCGGTCAGGTTGAACGTCTGGCTGCCGTTGCCGATGAAGATGTTGCCCGTTTGCGGCGTGCCGCCGAACACGAAGGTGGTGACGCCGGCCGGCGGCGCGATCAGGTTCAGGTTCAGCGTCGCGGCCGGGTCCAGCGGCAGGTAGTCGACGAAGATGTTGGCCGCGCCGGTGGGCGAGGTCATCGTCAGGGTCTGGCCCTGGGCGAACAGGTAGCCGCCGGCCAGGCTGATCTTGCCCAGCGTGATGCCGCCGGGGCCGCTAGCGTAGAACGAGGCGTTGGGCCCGCTGGACAGCGGCAGCAGGGACGGCGCCTTGTTGCGCAGCTGCTGCAGCAGGCCGGGGTCGCTGCCGAAGCTGGCGATGCCGGTGCCGATGACCAGCGAGGCGTCGCTCAGGTTGATCAGCGCGGCGCGGGCCGACAGCGCGCCGGCATTGATGGTGGAAGCGCCGCCGCTGGCATCCAGCCTGCCGCCGGCGGTCAGGCTGACCGCCGTGGTGCCGGTGAGCAGGCTGCCGTTGGCGAAGTGGATGTTGTTGCCGCCGAGCGTCAGCGCCGTGCCGGACACGGTGGAGCCGGTCACCGTGATGTCGCCGGTCGAGCTCAGGCTGATGCCCGGCGCCGCGGCGGCGTTGCCGCGCACCAATGCCGGGGTGAGTGGGCCGTTGGACAGCACGCTGTTGTTCAGCGTGATGCCGCCCGGTGCCGTTGCGGCGATGCCGGTGGCGGCAATGCTGGACGAGCTCAGCGCCAGGGCGCCGTTGGCCGAAGCCAGGGTCACGCTGGTGGCCGGGGCGTTGCCGCCGCCCGACACCAGGCTGTTGCCCAGGCTGACGCCGGCGCCGCCGGACAGGGCGTCGGAGCTGCCGTCGACGGTGGTGCCGGTCAATGCCAGCGTGCCGCTGCCGCCGTCGAGCGTGATGGAGGTTGCGGTGGTGCCTACACCGCCGGCCGGCAGCGTACCGCCGACACCGGTGTTCGCCAGGCTCAGGCCGGTGGATCCGGCGACACTGACGTTCTGGCCGTAGAGGCCGGAGCCGGTGACGTCGAGCGTGCCGGTGATGGCCAGGGTCAGGTTGCCGGCGGCGTCCAGGGTCAGGCCGCTGAACGACAGGTCGTGGTTGGTGCTGATGGCGACGTTGTCGCCGCTGATGTTGCCGAAGCTCAGCGCGCCCTGGTTGGTGCCGATGGTGACGTTGCCCGGGCTGGTGACGTTGCCCAGGTGCACGGTCTCGTTGCCGTTGAAGCTCATCGACAGGCTGTTGACGTTGATGTTGCCGAAGTTGAAGGTGAAGTTGTGGTTGTCGGCGCTGAACGTCAGGCCGGCGGCACCGGCGTAGTCGATGTTGCCGACGGTCTGGAACGCGCCGGCGGCGCTGGTGGACGACAGCAGGGTGAAATCGCCGGTGCCGATCTTCAGGTTGCCCAGGATGATGTTGCCGTCGGTGGCGAGCACGTACATGCCGTTGCTGGTGATGTCGCCGGCGGTCAGGCCGTTGGCCGCCTGCAGCATCACCGGGTCGGTGCTTTGTGCGGTGGCGCTGACGTTGCCGACGGTGATGCTGCCGCTGGTGGAGGTCACCTTCACCGTGGCGCCGCTCAGGTCCGCCGCGGCGACGCTGGCGCCCTGCACCGTGATGCCGCCGCTGACGCTGGCGCCGGCCAGCGTAACCGCGCCGCCGCCGGTGACGCCGAGGTTGCCGCTGACCTGGGCGCTGCCCAGGCCGACCATGCCGGCGGCGTTGACGTTCAGGCCGTGGTTGGAAGTGAACGTGCCGATGGCGACCGAACCGCCGCTGGACGTGACTTGGCTGCTGCCCGCCGCGCCCGGCGTTAGCGAGTTCAGCACCAGGCCGCCCAGGCTGACATCGCCGGTGGCCTGGGCGCTGAGGCCCTCCAGGTCGATGTTGCCGGTGCTGATCGAGCCGCCGGTGGCGCTCAGCACCAGGTACACGGTGCCGACGCCGGCCGTGCTGACGTTGCCGGTGACGATGCTGCCGTTGGTGGCCGTGATCGACATGTCGTTGGCCGTGCCCACCGCGCCGAGCGGGCTGTCGTTGACGATGTCCTGGGTGGTGACGCCCAGGCCGGTGACCTGCAGCGCGCCGTTGCCGGCGGTGCCCAGCGTCATCAGGCCGGCGACGTCCACCAGGCCCTTGGACGCGGTCAGGGTGATGTTGGTGCCGGCGGTCAGCGTGCCGGTGTCGAGGTCGCCGCTGGTGGCGGTGAGGTCGATGGACGAGCCGCTCAGGTTGCCCGTCGACAGGCTGCCGCCGCTGATGGAGACCGCCCCGCCGTTGTTCAAGTTGCCGCCGAGGGTGACGGAGCCTGCGGTGGAGGCGAGGTCGATGAAGGAAGTAGACAGCAGCTTGCTGTCCGCCGAGATGCCGATGCCGGTGGCGGCGTCGATGGTCAGGCTGGTGCCGTCCAGGGTGCTGCCGGAGACGGTGACGGCGCCGGCGGTGGCGTCCAGCGTGATCGGGCCGCCGGTCAGGCTGCTGCCGGTGACGGTCAGGCCCGAGGTGCCGGTCAGGTTCAGCGCGGCCGGGTCGATGGTCACCGCGTTGAGGCTCAGCATGCCGCCGGCGCTGATCGTGGCGCTGGCAGTGGAGGTCAGCGTATCGGAAGTCAGGGTGACGTCGCCGGCGCTGCTGCCCAGCGTGATGGAGTTCGCCGCCGCCCCGATGCTGCCCGTGATGGTGGTGGACGAGACGTTCAGGCCGGTGGTGCCGGAGATGCCGACGTTCTGGCCGTATAGGGTCGAACTGGTCACGCCCAGTGCGCCGGTCACCGCCACGGTGAGGTTGCCGGCGGCATCCAGCGTCAGGCCGCTGAACGACAGGTCGTGGTTGGTGCTGATGTCGATGTTGTTGCCGCTGATGTTGCCGAACGTCAGGGCGCCCAGGTTGGTGCCGATGGTGACGTTGCCAGGGCTGGTGACGTTGCCGATGTGCACCGTTTCGTTGCCGCTGAAGCTCATCAGCAGGCTGGCGGCGTTGATGTTGCCGAAATTGAACGTGAAGTTGGTGTTGTCGGCGTAGAACGACAGCCCGCCGGCGCCGGCGTAGTCGATGTTGCCGACAGTCTGGAACGCGCCGCTGGCGCTGGTGGACGACAGCAGGGTGAAGTCGCCGGTGCCGATCTTCAGGTTGCCCAGGGTGATGTTGCCGTCGGTGGCCAGCACGTACATGCCGCTGGCGGTGATGTCGCCCGCCGTGAGGCCGTTGGCCGCCTGCAGCTTCACAGCGTCGAACGTGTTCGCCGACGCGTCGACGTTGCCCACCGTGATGCCGCCGGCCGTCGAGACGACGTTCACCGTGGCGCCCGTAAGGTCGGATGCCGATACCGAACCGCCGCTGACGTTCAGCGTGCCGGGAGTGCTCAGGACGCCGCCGATGACGGTGGCGCCCTGGCTGGCGATGTCGATGCTGCTGCCGAAGGTCAGCGTGCTGGCGGCGTCCACCGAAGCGCCGGTTTTGCCGCTGATGTCTAGCTTGGCGCCCTTCAGGGTGCTGCCGGTCACCGTCACCTGCCCGGCCGACGACGCCACCGCAACCGAGCCGGTGGTGCCGGCATTGAGCTTGCTGAGCGAGATGCTGGCCCCGCCCGCGCCATCGAGGCCGATCTGGTGGCCCAGCACCGTGGCATTGCTGAGGGCGAGGGTGCCGTTGACGGCGTCCAGCATCACGTTCGCGGCGGGGGCGCCGGACGAGTTGCCGGCAATGGTGCTGTTGCTGACCGTCAGGCCGGAGTGCGCGGTGACGGTGGTGTTGGCCGCGCTCAGCGACGCGCCGCTGATGCTGACCGCGTTGCCGCTGCCGGTCAGGGAGAGCGAGCCCTGCGCGGACAGCATCGCCGAGGAGACGGTGATGCCGCCAGCGCTGGTCAGGGTGATCGGCCCGCTTGCGGTGAGACTGCTGTTGCCGATGTCGAGCGCCGTTGCGCCGGCCGCGGAGCTGGTGGCGCCGATCGTGATGGCACCGTTGGCGGAAAGATCGGAGACGTGCGTGATCGACACCGTGCCGCCGGTCAGCAACACCGGCGAACCGGCCGCGAACCCGGCGCCGGCACCGTCGATGCTCAGCATCCCGCTGGCGCTCAGGTCGAAAACCGGCAGGCTGGAAGCCGAGGTGAAGCCGATGGTGATGTTGGCCGCGGACAGGTTCAGGCCCGGCAGGGCAAGATCGGGCGGTGGCGTCGTCGGGCTGGCGAAGCTGGTGGGAATACCGTCTTCAAGCGGCGGGTTGTAGTTCAGCACCAGGCCGGGCAGCGTTGCGTCGACCGAGGCGGCGTTGAGCGTGAAGTCGCCGCTAAGGCTGGCGTTCAATCCCAGCGCCACCGGGCCGGCCGCGGTGATCGTGATGCTCTGTCCGAGCGATGGCGTCGCCGGGCTGCCCGTGTTGAGCAGGATGCCGACGCCCGGGTTGCTCCACTGGAGCGTGGTCGCGGTGCGGGTGGGATCGTTGCTGAAGTAGGAGCCCGACTGCTGCGATACCGACATCACGCCGGTGTCGATCTGGCCGGCGTCGATCACGGTGCCGACGAAGCCGTAGCCGTCCAGCTCCACACCGCCGGCGGTGAAGCTCCCCACCGGCGTCAGTACGCCGTTGTGGAAGCCGACGGCCAGGGTGGCCTCGCCGCCCACGATATGCGTATCGGCCGCG
>JADHNH010000145.1 GCA_016779605.1 Nevskia sp.
CCTCATCGACGCTTCAATGCGGCGGGGGATGTCTCAGAAAGTCTGTGCCTCTTGCGAAGGCCAGATGCGTAGCGATGTCCCTCCACCCCAGCGCTTCCACTTTCGCTGAAGCGCGGAAGGAACCATACAAGCGGAGCGAAGGATCTGGCCAGATTCTTCGCTGCGCTCAGAATGACAAATCAAACATATCGCCAACTAATCGAAAATTGCACTAGAAATCCAGGTCCAGCGCCCCGCATAGCCAATCGACCATCGGCGCCGTGGCTTTGAAGTGGCGCAGCAGGATTTTCAGCAGCTGCGGCGAGCACAGCTCTTCGTCGCCGAGGCGGGTGCTGGCGACGAAATCCTTGCGCTTCAGGTCCGCAATCAGCTCGTGCGCCGGGTCGTAGCCGCGCGGCGGGCGGCTCAGGGCCTCGCCGGTCAGCTCGAACACGCGCCGGAACGCCGGCGCGCGCGTCGCCTTTTTCCAGCTTGCCGGGTTGTTGAGCATGTAGTTGCGCACGCGCGTCACCGAGTCCGGGTGCGGGTGCCACAGGCCGCCGCCGACGAAGTTCTCGCCGGGCTGCACGTGCAGGTAGAACACCGGCGCGTCGAGCCGGCCGAAGGCGGCGTTGCCGGCGTCGCCGCGCGCCATCGCGCGGGTGGCCTGGTGGTAGAAGCTGGCGCCGGCCCAGGGCTTGTACGGCGACTTGTCGCCGGAAAAGCGCGTGTCCCGGTGAATGCGGAACAGCGAGCCGCCGACCGGCTTGGGGTTGGCCACGTAGGACGCGCTCAGGCCGCGCAGCGGCTCGGCGAGGTCGCCGATCAGGCGCAGGAAGGGCTGGCGCAGGTGCTGCTCGTATTCGGCCTTGTGCGCGGCGAACCAGTCGCGGTTGTTGTTGCGCTTCAAGGCGCGCAGGAACTTGTAGGTGGCCGGCGTGAAGTAGCCGGCCGCAGGGCCTTTCATCGTGGCTTCCCCGGTGCGTGGTGCCGGGAATTGTCGGTGCCGGCGGCGCGGCGTTCAAGTACGCCGGAAGGAAAGGAGCCGGCGTCACGCGCGCGGTCTAAAATGCCGGTCCACGATCGGTTCCCGGAGACGGACATGCGCGCATTCGCTTTTCTCGGCATCGGCAAGGTCGGCGTCATCGAAAAGCCGATGCCGGAAATGGGGCCCAACGACGCCATCGTGCGCACCACCGCCTCGCTGATCTGCACCTCCGACGTGCACAACGTGCACGGCGTGGTGCCGCTGCCGGAAGGCCGCGTGTTGGGCCACGAGAGCGTCGGCGTGGTCTACCGCGTCGGCAGCGAGGTGCGGCTGTTCAAGGAAGGCCAGCGCGTGGCGGTCAACGCCATCACCCCCTGCGGACACTGCAACGGCTGCCAGCGCGGCTTCACCTCGCAGTGCGGCGGCATGCTCGGCGGCTACAAGTTCACCGGCCAGAAGGACGGCAACCTCGCCGAGTACTTCCACGTCAACGACGCCGACTTCAACCTCACCCTGATCCCGCCGGGCCTGTCCGACGAGCAGGCGCTGTATTCGACCGACATGCTGTCCACCGGCTTCATCGGCGCCGAGTACGCCGACATCCCGCTGGGCGGCAGCGTGGCGGTGTTCGCACAGGGGCCGGTGGGGCTGTCGGCGACCATCGGCGCCAAGCTGTGCGGCGCCGGCCTGATCATCGCGGTGGACGGCAAGCCGGACCGCGCGGCGCTGGCGCGCCGCTTCGGCGCCGACGTGGTGATCGACCCCGCGCGCGAGGACCCGGTGGCGCGCATCCTGGAGCTGACCGGCGGCGAGGGCGCCGACGCGGCGATCGAGGCGCTGGGGCACCCGGTGACTTTCGAGGCCTGCATCAAGTGCACCCGGCCCGGCGGGGTGATCTCCAACATCGGCTACCACGGCGAGGCCGGCAGCACGCTGCAGATCCCGCTGCCGGAGTTCGGCCTGGGCATGGGCGACAAGACCATCCGCACCGCCCTGTGCCCCGGCGGGCGCGAGCGCATGACGCGGCTGCTGCGCCTGCTCGACACCGGCAAGATCGACCCCACGCCGATGACCACGCACCGCTTCGGCTTCGACCAGGTCGAGCGCGCCTTCCGCCTGATGGAGTCGAAAGCGGAAAACATCATCAAGCCGCTGGTGACGTTCTGAACACGCACGCCGCCACAGCAGGATTCGAGGCCTGGCGCGCGGCCGGCCGGAGCTTTGCGCACCGCGGCCACCCGATCTTCTGGCAGGCCGGCGGCCACGGCGGTGCCGGGCCGGTGCTGCTGTGCATCCACGGCTTTCCCACCGCCTCCTGGGACTGGCACGCGGTCTGGCCGGCGCTGTGCCGCGACTTCGCGCAGGTGCTGGCACCGGACATGATCGGCTTCGGCTGGTCGGCCAAGCCGCGCCGTTACCGCTACTCCATCTTCGACCAGGCCGACCTGCACGAGGCGCTGCTGCGCAGCCAGGGCATCGGCCGCTGCCACGTGCTGGCGCACGACTACGGCGACACCGTCGCCCAGGAGCTGCTGGCGCGCCACGATGCCCGCGCCGCGTGCGGCGACGGTTCGCTGGTGATCGAATCGGTGTGCCTGCTCAACGGCGGCCTGTTCCCGGAGACGCACCGCGCGCGCACCGTGCAGAAGCTGCTGCAGACGCCGCTGGGGCCGCTGATCTCGCGCCTGGTGCGCAAAGACAATTTCGCGCGCACCTTCGCCGCCCTGTTCGGCCCGCACACGCAGCCGGACGCGCAGGCGATGGACGAGTTCTGGCGCCTGCTGCAGCACGGCGGCGGTCATCGCCTGGCGCACAAGCTGATCCATTACATACCCGAGCGGCGCGCCAACCGTGCCCGCTGGGTCGGCGCATTGCAGAACACGCGGGTGCCGCTGCGCGTGATCGACGGCCCGGAGGACCCGGTGTCGGGCGCGCACATGGTGGAGCGCTACCGCCAGCTGGTGCCGGACCCGGACACGGTGCTGCTGCCGGGCATCGGCCACTACCCGCAGGTCGAGGACCCGCAAGGCACGCTGCGCGCGTTCGGCGAGTTCCAGGCGCGGCTGCGGGGCGGCGGCCTCAGGCCCTGACGGGGGCCGCGCGCAGGCCGAGCGCCAGGCCCAGGTGCGCCGGCAGGAACAGCAGAATCCAGTGCAAGTTGGCCTGGCCGCTCCACGGCCCGGATGTCAGGTGGGGCAGCAGGTGCGGCAGCAGCGCCAGCGCGGCCAGCGCCGGCGGCAGCAGCGCGGCGGTCAGCGCAAAGCGCGACGCGCGCCAGGCCGCGCGCGCCGAGGCGATGCATGCGGGAATGAGCAGCAGCGACAGCGGGTTGAGCAGCAGCAGGTTCTGGTTGCGCCAGCCGCCCCAGTGCTCGGTCAGCCCCCACAGCGCGGCCAGGGTGAGGCCGCCGGCCGCGCAGGCCAGGCAAAACAGGGCGCCGGCCGCGGCGAACGCGTAGCGGGCCGCGCGGCGCCGCCGCAGCCGCGCCAGGCCCCACAGCAGGGCGCCGAGCGCCAGCCCGGCCAGCAGGCAGGGCAGGGCGATGCCGGGCGGCTGCGCCGGCGGGTCGGAAATCGAGCCTTCCACCAGGCGCGAATCCGAGACCACCAGCGGCTGCAGGCTGCCGTCGGCGTCCTTGACCCGCACCTGCCGCAGCGCCTCCATCAGCACCATCGGCACGAAGCTTTCCTGCCACAGGTCCAGCGGGCGGTCCGCGTCGGGCCCCAGGCCCAGGTCCATGCCCAGCGCCAGGAGGTGGTCCGGCCAGATCAGGCGCACGGCGTCGGAGCGGTAGGTCGCCGGCGTGCCGCGCGCCTGCAGCTGCGGCCGCAGGGCGCCGCCGAGCGCCTGGTCCAGGGCGTCGCGCACCCGCGTGGAGCAGTTGCTCAGGAAATAGTCGTAGCGGTAGCGCGTGTTCTCCGGCTGCACGTTCCACACCAGGAAGTCACGCAGGCGGGCGCGCTGCTCCGGCTGCAGGCGCAGCCGCTGCTGCTGCACCCAGCGGCCTTCGCGGCTGTACAGGCCGAGGTCGTCGCGCAGGTCGTCGGCGGCCATGCGGTACACCATGCGGCCGCGCGCGAAGTTCAGCATGAAATCCTGCTGGCCGAAATCGAAGATGCCGTAGTTGAAGGCGACCGCCTCCGGCTCGCCGTCGGCCTGGATTAGGATGGCGTTGTGGCCGAAGCGCTCCCAGTAGATCGAGCCGGGGCCGAAGGTGAGCAGGGTGACGGCCAGCCTGTCGCCGGCATCGGTGACCAGCGGGCTGGGCGCCTGCGCGCCGGCGGCGAACGCCCAGGCCAGCGCCAGCAATGCCAGCGGCCAGGCCAGGCGTGCGCCGGCTGCGCGTCCGCCCGGCCGGCGGCACCGCGGCCGGCCAGGCCTCACGTCTGCGAAAGCGCCACCAGCAGCTGGTGGATGCGGCGGCTGTCGGCGCGCTGCACGTTGAACTGGAAGCTGCCGATCTTCAGGCTCTCGCCGCGGCGCGGCATGTGGCCGAAGCCGTGCATGACCAGCCCCGCCACCGTGTCGAACTCCGAGTCGGAGAAGCTCGAGCCGAAATAGGTGTTGAACTCGTCGATCGGCGTCAGGCCGTTGACCAGGAAGTGCCGCGCGTCCTGCTTGAGGATGTGGGCGCCCTCGGTCTCGTCGTACTCGTCGGCGATCTCGCCGACGATCTGCTCGAGCACGTCCTCGATGGTCACCAGGCCCGCCACGCCGCCGTACTCGTCGGCCACCATCGCCATGTGATTGCGGCTCTTGCGGAAGTCCTTGAGCAGCACGTTGACGCGCTTGGACTCGGGCACGAACGCCGCCGGGCGCAGGCAGCGCACCAGGTCGAAGCTGCCGGCTTCGAAGCCCGGCCCGGCGGCGGTGAACTTGATCAGGTCCTTGGCCAGCAGGATGCCGACGATCTCGTCGCGCGAATCGCCGATCACCGGATAGCGCGAGTGGCCGGCCTCCGCCACTTCCTGCAGCAGCCGCTGCAGCGGCCAGTTGCGCTCGACCACCGCCATCTGCGCGCGCGGCACCATGATGTCGCGCACCTGCAGCTCGCTGGTCTCGAACACGCCGCGGATCATGTCGGCGGCGTCGGCGTCGACCAGGTTGTCCTCGCGCGCGGCCTGCAGTAGGCCCATCAGGTCCTCGCGCGAGCGCGGCCCGCGCGCCATGCGGCTGGTCAGGCGCCGCCACCAGCCGGCGCTGCCCGGGCTTTCCTTGTGGCCGTGCGGACTGTCGGAGCCCTCGTTCATGACCACTGATCTACCAAAATCATTTGCTGCGCGCACCTTTTATTATTTATGTATTTGATCGTATTGAACTTATTCGAAGGCGGACGGCCCGGCCGAAAGTCCAGCATAAAGGCGCCGCTTTGCGGTTTTGCGACGCGCCGGCTTGGCCTGGCTGGTGCCGTCCTACCGGTACGGGTCGGGAAACCCGAGCCCGGCCAGGATCTTCCGCTCCGTCGATTCCATGCGCTCGGCTTCGGCCTCGTGCTGGTGGTCGTGACCCAGCAGGTGCAGCATGCCATGGACCACCATGTGCGCCCAGTGCGCGCGCGGCTCCTTGCCCTGCTCCTGCGCTTCGCGCTGCACCACCGGGGCGCAGATCACGATGTCGCCGAGCACGTTGTCGGCGACCGCCTCGGCCTCGTAGGGAAACGACAGCACGTTGGTCGGGTAGGGCTTGCGGCGGAAGCGGCCGTTGAGGTCCGCGCTTTCTGCCTCGTCGACCACGCGGATGGTGACTTCGCCGGTGGCGGCGCCGCCGAGCGCGGCGACCGCCCAGCCGCGCAGGGTGGCGGCGGTGGGGACGCCGGCCTGCGGCACGCGCCGCTGCACGTTGATCATGGCGCCGGCGCGGCTCACTGCGGCTTGTCGCGGCCTTCGTGGGCGTCGTAGGCGCGCACGATCGCCTGCACCAGCGGATGCCGCACCACGTCCTCGTTGCGGAAGTAGGTGAAGCCGATGCCGGGCACGTCGGCGAGCACCTGCATGGCGTGCTTGAGGCCGCTGGGTTGCGCCTTGGGCAGGTCGATCTGGGTGATGTCGCCGGTGACCACCGCCACCGAGCCGAAGCCGATGCGGGTGAGGAACATCTTCATCTGCTCGAGCGTGGTGTTCTGCGCCTCGTCGAGGATGATGAACGATTCGTTGAGGGTGCGGCCGCGCATGAACGCCAGCGGCGCCACCTCGATCACGCTGCGCTCGGCCAGGCGCGCCACCCGCTCGAAGCCCAGCATCTCGTACAGCGCGTCGTACAGCGGGCGCAGGTAGGGGTCGATCTTCTGCGCCATGTCGCCGGGCAGGAAGCCGAGCTTCTCGCCGGCTTCCACCGCCGGGCGCACCAGCACCAGGCGGCGCACGCGGTCGCGCTCCAGCGCCTGCACCGCGCTGGCCACCGCCAGGTAAGTCTTGCCGGTGCCGGCCGGGCCGATGCCGAACGACAGGTCGTGGCTGGCGATGTTGTGCAGGTAGGCTTTCTGCTGCGCGCTGCGGCCGCGCACCACGCCGCGCCGGGTGCGCACCGAAACGCCGGCGTCGGCGCCGCCTTCGGCCTCGTCGGCGGGCGGCTGCGCCTGCGCGCCGCGCTCGACCAGCTCCAGGTGGATGTCCTCCGGCGTGATCACGCGCTCGCCGGTCTGCGCGTAAAGCTCGCGCAGTGCCGCCTCGCCGCGTGCGATCGCCGTGTGCGGGCCCACCAGGCGGAAGCGGTTGCCGCGATTCCTGATCTCGATGCCCAGGCCCAGTTCGATGGCGCGCAGGTGCGAGTCGAACGGGCCGCCCAGGTTGGCCAGGCGGGCGCTGTCGTCCGGCTCCAGCGACAGGTCCAGGCTGGCGGATTGCGGCGTGGCGTTCATCGGCGGCTTTAGCCCCGCGGCCGCGCGGGCCAGCCGGCCCACCGCGTCAAGGTGCAGCACTGGTTTGGACCAGCCGGCCGCGCAGCGAGTTGGGCAGCGCCTCGTCGATGCGCACGTCGAGGAAGCGGCCGATCGGCGCCGGCCCGGCCGGCGCGGGGAAGTTGACCCAGCGGTTGCAGGCGGTGCGGCCGGCGAGCTGGCCGCCGCCCTTGCGCGCCGGCCTTTCCACCAGCACGGTCTGGCGCGTGCCGACCAGCCGCGCTGCGAATTCGCCGCCCAGCTCGTGGATGCGCGCCTGCAGCCGCGCCAGGCGTTGCTGTTTCACCGCGGCCGGCACGCCGTCGCGCAGGTTGGCCGCCGGCGTTCCCGGGCGCGGGCTGTAGACGAACGAATAGGCCGAATCGAAGCGCGCCTGCTCGATCAGGTCCATGGTCTGCTCGAAGTCGTCTGCGGTTTCCGAAGGGAAGCCGACGATGAAGTCCGACGACAGCGCGATGTCCGGCCGCACCGCGCGCAGCTTGCGGATGGTTTCCAGGTAGGCGGCGCGGGTGTAGCCGCGCTTCATCATGCCCAGCACGCGATCCGCGCCGGATTGCACCGGCAGGTGCAGGTAGCCGGCCAGCTTGGGTTCGCGCGCGTAGGCTTCCACCAGCGCGTCGCCGAACTCGGCCGGGTGCGAGGTGGTGAAGCGGATGCGGCCGAGCGTCTCGAAGCGCGCCAGGATGTGGATCAGCAGCGCCAGGTCGCAGGTGGCGCCGTCGGCCATGCGCCCGCGGTAGGCGTTGACGTTCTGGCCCAGCAGGGTGATTTCGCGCACACCCTGGGCGAGCAAGGCATCCACTTCCGCCAGCACGTCGTCGAGCGGGCGGCTGACTTCCTCGCCGCGCGTGTACGGCACGATGCAGAAGCTGCAGTACTTGCTGCAGCCCTCCATGATCGAAACGAAAGCCGTGGGGCCGTCGGCGCGCGGCTCGGGCAGGCGGTCGAACTTCTCGATTTCCGGGAAGCGCACGTCGATCGCCGGCGCATGGGTGCGCCGCGCCTGCTCCAGCAGCTCCGGCAGGCGGTGCAGGGTCTGCGGGCCGAACACCAGGTCCACGATGCGCGCGCGCCGCGCCAGCGCCTCGCCTTCCTGGCTGGCCACGCAGCCGCCCACGCCGATCACGCGGCCGGGCCGGGCGCTTTTCCATTCCTTCCAGCGGCCGAGCTCGGAGAAGACTTTTTCCTGCGCCTTCTCGCGCACCGAGCAGGTGTTGAGCAGCAGCAGGTCGGCTGCCTCGGGGTCGGTGGTCACCTCAAAGCCGTGCGACTCCTTCAGCAGGTCCGCCATCCTGGACGAGTCGTACTCGTTCATCTGGCAGCCGAAGGTCTTGATGAAAAGCTTGGACATCCAATGCCGGCGCGAAGGGGGGCAGCCATTATAACCCTGCCGCCCGGCGGGCCCGGTTTTCGTCACGCTTGCACGGCGGTTTAATCCAAATCCATTGCCGCCCGCATCCAAGCGGTACCGGCGAATTCGCCGGCTCTTCGACAAAGGCACCGCAGGAGCTCGCACATGGAAAACAGGGAACATTCCGCACAGGCGCGCCGGCGCACGATCTTGCTGACGGCCGCGGCGCTGGCGCTGGCGGTGAACACCGCCTTCGGTTACGTCATCGCCTCGGCGCCCACGCAGGGTCAGCGCTATTTCGCCGCCGTGCTGGAAGCGCCGGCCGATACCGGCGCCGACGCGGTCGCCGCGGCGCACCCGGCTTGCCTGAAGAGCTGAACGGCAGCCGGATGCCTGCGGCATATCGGCCGCAGACCGCCGCGGGGCGGCAGCGCCCGGCGGCAGTCGCGGCAAGCCGATATGAATCGCGGTTTCGGGGGCGGATTCGGGGGCGGTTCCGGCGGCGGATTCGTCGGCAGTTTCGGGGGCAGGTTCAGGGCACCAGCACGACCTTGCCGGTGACCTTGCGCTCCAGCATGTCGCGCAGCGCCTGCGCACCCTGCGACAGCGGATAGACCTTCGACACCACCGGCTTGAGCTTGCCCGCGGCGATCCAGGCGTACATCTCGCGGAAATTCTCGGCATGCGCCTTGGGTTCGCGCACCACGTGGGCGCCCCAGAACACGCCGATCGCCGCCGCGCTCTTCAGCAGCAGGCGGTTGGTGGCGATCTCCGGGATGCCGGCCGGGAAGCCGATCACCAGGTAGCGGCCGTTCCAGTTGATCGCCGACATGCATTCCTGCGCCAGCGCGCCGCCGACCGGATCGTAGATGACGTCCGCGCCCTGGCCGTTGGTCAGCTTCTTCACCGATTCCTTCAGGCTGTCGGTGGAATAGTTGATCAGCTCGTCGGCGCCTTCGCGCTTGCACAGGTCCAGCTTGGCCTGGTCCGAGGCGCCGGCGATCACGCGCGCGCCCATCAGCTTGCCGAGCTGCACCGCCGACAGGCCGACGCCGCCGGCCGCGCCGAGCACCAGCAGGGTCTCGCCCGGCTTCAGGTTGCCGCGCTGCTTGAGGGCGTAGTACGACGTGCCGTATACCAGCATGAAGCCGGCCGCGGCCGTGGGATCGAGCCCCGGCGGGATCGGCAGCACTTTTTCGGCCGGCGTCACCGCCTGCTCGGCGTAGCCGCCGTGGGTCAGCATCGCCATCACCTCGTCGCCCGGCTTGAAGCTGCCGACCTCGGCGCCGACTTCCATCACCGTGCCGGACACTTCCGAGCCCGGCGAAAACGGCAGCGGCGCCTTGAACTGGTACTTGCCCTGGATGATCAGCGAGTCCGGAAAGTTGACGCCGGCGGCCTTGACCTTGATCCGCACATCCTTGGGCCCCATCGGCGGCGGCGGCATTTCGTCGTAAACCAGCTTTTCCGGCGGCCCCATTTCGCG